>DATBDF010000254.1:0-6191 GCA_036270075.1 Nocardioides sp. | reverse complement strand
GAGCCGACGCGGTGATGGTGGGTTCGCTCCTGGCCGGCTGCGAGGAGTCGCCGGGCGAGCTGGTCTTCGTCAACGGCAAGCAGTACAAGTCCTACCGGGGCATGGGCTCCCTCGGCGCGATGTCGAGCCGAGGCAAGAAGTCCTACTCGAAGGACCGCTACTTCCAGGCCGAGGTCACCAGCGACGACAAGATCGTCCCCGAGGGGATCGAGGGCCAGGTGGCCTACCGCGGTCCGCTGTCGGCCGTCGCCCACCAGCTCCTCGGTGGCCTGAACCAGTCGATGTTCTACGTCGGCGCCCGCACGATCCCCGAGCTCAAGGAGCAGGGCAGGTTCGTGCGCATCACCCAGGCGTCCCTGGCCGAGTCGCACCCGCACGACGTCGAGATGACGGTCGAGGCACCGAACTACACCGGCCGGTAGGCACGGTCGGCGTCAGAAGACCGCCGTCAGCAGTGCCAGCGCGGCCCGCGCGTACGCCCCCTCGACGGAGACGTCGACGAACCGCTCCTCGCTGTCGCCGAGCAGCATGGACACGGCGTACCCCGGCGTCTCACCGGGGATGTACTCGAGCCTCATGAACGCCTCGCCGAGGACGGCCCGCAGCTGGTCCTCCCGGGGCAGCCACAGCGCCTCGGACGCTGCCAGGGTGTCCATCGCCCACTCGGTGGTGCCGTTGAACGCCAGCAGCTGACGGTCGAAGGCCATGCGTCGTGTCTCGATCACCATGTCGCTGACCACGAACTCGAGCGCGTCGAGCCCCTTGTCCGGGATCACGAACCAGTCGCCCTTGGTGGGCGTCCACGCGAGCCCGGCGTCGCGCAGGTCGGCAGCCAGCTCTCGCGAGATCACAACCCCCAGTCTGCGCGAGACTGGGCCGATGGCGCGATGGAGGTGCGACCACTGCGGATCCACCGGTGAGATCCCGGAGGGCGAGACCGCCGACACGGTGCTCTGCGACGTGTGTGGCGAGCCGGTCGTCGCTGACTAGGGTCGGCCACGTGCCGACGCTCCACGAGATCCGCCGCTACCCGGTCAAGGCGATGGGAGGCGAGTCCCTCCCGTACGCCGAGATCGACGGCCGCGGCCTCGTGGGCGACCGCGCGTACGCCGTCGTGGACGCGGACGGGAAGCTCGCGACCGGCAAGCACTCGCGGCGCTTCCGCCGGCGGGACGAGGTGTTCGAGTTCGCCTCGAGGACGACGCCGGACGGCGTCCGGGTGACCGGACGTGAGGGGGAGTGGCCGGTCCCGAGCGACGACCTCGATCGCATGCTGAGTGAGGCCATGGGCGACCCGGTGCGCGTGCTGCCCGAGACCACGACGCCGTACTTCGACGCGGGGCAAGTCTCGCTGGTGGGCACTGCCTCGCTCGACTGGTGCCGCGAGCATCTCGGCGTGGACGCGGACCGGCGACGGATCCGGCCCAACCTCGTGATCGACACGGACGAGCCGTTCGTCGAGGAGACCTGGCTCGGCGACATCGCCCTGGGGGACGTGCGCCTCACTCCGGTGGAGCGCATCGAGCGCTGCCGGATGGTCGACATCGCGCAGGAGGGCCTGCCACGTGAGGGGCGGTGGCTCAAGGCACTGACGGACACGCGCGAGATGAGCCTCGGCATCTACCTCGACGTCGCTCGGCCCGGGGTGGTCACCCGCGGTGACGAGGTGCACTCCGGGCGATGATCGACGACGTCGACCCGGCCTGAGTCCGCTCAGAGGAACGGGCTGACCGACAAGCCGCCGCCGTGCGGGCCGTGGACGGGAGGCAGCAGCTCCACGGGACCCACCGGACGCCGCCACATCGCACGGCCGTGACGGTCCGTGACGCCGACCAGCACGCCGTTCACCGAGCTGGTGAGCGCCGGGCTGCGCGTCTCCGACGCGGGTACGTCGGGCAGTCCGCGCGCCGTCCGCCAGTGCCGGCTCTGGAGAGCGGCCGAGCTGACGGTGACGTCACCGTCGGCGGAGACCGCCGCCAGCCACGTGCGACCGCCCCGGTCGACCGTGAGCGACGGGGACGAGTACGGCGACCACAGGCCGGGCATCTGGTAGGCGTGCTGCCACCTGAAGGAGGGAGCCTTCGCGTACCGGACGACGAGACTGCCGCGCGCTCCGACCGAGGCCAGCCACACTCGTCCGTCGGGTCCAGCGGCCAGGGACGGTGTCGAGGTGAGGGACCAGGCCTGGTGGTCGACGGCGTGCAAACCGGTCCAGTGCAGCCCCGCAGCGGTGGTGTGCTGCGTCAGCAGCGTGCCGTGTCGTGTCACGGCCGCGACCCAGGTGCTGCCCAGCCTGTCGGTGACGGCCGCCGGGGCCGCATGGGTCGACCACGACCCCGTCAGTCCCATCCGGTGCGGACGGCTCCAGCGGGCACCGCCGGGACCGAGCGTGTGCCGCTCGAGGAGCGACCCCGACGCACTGACGGCGAGGATCCGGACGCGGCCCTGACCGTCGACCACCAGGGCCGGCGACGAGGTGGAGCTTGCGGTGAGGACGGGCGTGGTGTGCGTGAAAGCGTCGGACCCGGGAGTGCTGTGTGCGGTCAGGACGTGGCCTCCGGCCGCGACCGCCGCCACCCAGACCCGGCCTTGCGCGTCGGTTGCGACGGACGGGGCGGCGCTCGTGGACCAGGCGCCGTTGCCCCCGAGGTGCACGCTCCTGCCCGTCGGCCGGTCCACGACCAGGTCGCCGCTGCTCGTGGTGACCGCGGACCAGGTGCCGCCGTGGGCGTCGGTGGTCGCGACGCCCGCGCGGGTGGATCCGAGGTACGGCGCGGGCTCGGTGTCGGCGAGGTGGAGGTAGCGGAAGGACGACGTCGGCACGGTGCGCACGTCGTACCCGCCGGCGACCGCGAAGTTGTACTCCTCGATGGTGACCGTCCCGTCGCCCACGGCCGAGACCCAGGCGACGTGGCCGACGCGGCCGTCATCCGTCTGGGCGACCGCGCCGACGGCGGGTACGTCGTCGACCAGGTAGCCGAGCTCGGCGGCGGCGTCGTCCCAGTGGTTGGCGTTGCCCCAGTGGACGCCACCGAAGTGGTTCTCGAAGTCCGCGAGGCCGTTGGTCATCCGGAGCCGCCATGCCACGAAGCTGGTGCAGTTCCGCAGCGCGAAGCCCCACGGGTCGCCGTAGCTGCCGTTGTAGAACCAGATGTGCTTCGCGCACACGCGGGGTGGCGGCGGCGTCTGCACGTCGGGCCCGGGCTTGCCCGGCTGGTGGGGCCCGCCGTTCGGGTGACCCGGCGTGCCTTGCTGCCCGGGGTGACCGGGGGCTCCGGGCCTGGCGGGCCCGCCCGGCTTGCCGGGTCCACCCGGCGTCTGCGGACCGGGATGCTTCGGTGGCAGCGGCACGAGGGGACACTGACCGAGCCCGCGGTAGGGGTAGTCGTCACCCGTGGCGTGAGCAGGCGCGGCGAGACCGACGAACGACAGAATGGTGGCAAGCCCGAGTGCCCACCCGATGCCCCGACGGCCCCGCCGTCCTGGGGGGTGGGACGGCATTCAGGGCTCCGATCGCGTGTGGTGATCCAAGGGTCGCCGAGGCCGATCGGAGGCGCTGGAGAACTGGAGATCTTTACCTTCACGACGTGAGGACGGGACGAAGGTCCCGCGCCGATAGCCTGCGGGCATGACGGAGATCGAGATCGGGCGAGCCAAGCGCGGGCGCCGGGCGTACTCCTTCGACGACATCGCGATCGTGCCGAGCCGCCGCACCCGCGACCCCGAAGAGGTCAGCACCGCTTGGCAGATCGACGCCTACCGGTTCGAGCTGCCGATCGTCGCGGCACCGATGGACTCGGTGATGTCGCCGGAGACGGCGATCGCCCTGGGCCGGTACGGCGGTCTCGGCGTCCTCAACCTGGAGGGCCTCTGGACGCGGTACGACGACCCCAGCGACGTGCTGGCCGAGATCGCCGACCTCGACTCCGGCACCGCCGTCCGTCGGATGCAGGAGATGTACGCCGAGCCGGTCAAGGCCGAGCTCATCACGGCGCGCCTGAAGCAGATGCGCGAGTCCGGCGTGACCGTGGCGGGCGCGCTGAGTCCGCAACGGACCAAGGAGTTCGCCAAGACGGTCGTCGACGCGGGCGTCGACATGTTCGTGATCCGTGGCACGACGGTCAGCGCCGAGCACGTCAGTGGCCAGGCCGAGCCGCTGAACCTCAAGGAGTTCATCTACGAGCTCGACGTACCGGTGATCGTCGGCGGGTGCGCGACGTACCAGGCGGCTCTCCACCTGATGCGCACGGGCGCCGCCGGCGTCCTGGTCGGGTTCGGCGGCGGCGCTGCCCACACCACGCGCACCGTGCTGGGTGTCGCGGTGCCGATGGCCAGTGCCGTGGCCGACGTGGCGGGTGCCCGTCGCGACTACATGGACGAGTCCGGTGGCCGCTACGTGCACGTGATCGCCGACGGGTCGATCGGGCGCAGCGGTGACATCGCCAAGGCGATCGCGAGTGGCGCCGACGCAGTCATGATCGGCTCGCCGTTCGCCCGCGCCAGTGACGCGCCGGGACGGGGTTTCCACTGGGGCGCCGAGGCCCACCACGCCGAGCTTCCGCGGGGCCAACGTGTGGAGATCGGCTCGGTCGGGACACTCGAGGAGATCCTGTTCGGGCCGTCGCGGGTCGCGGACGGGACGATGAACCTGGTCGGCGCCCTCCGTCGCGCGATGGCGACCACCGGGTACACCGAGCTCAAGGAGTTCCAGCGGATCGAGGTCGTCGTTTCCTAGGAAGATCCACTGTGTGCTTCGCCGTACGTCATCGAGTCGCCCATCGAAATCTGACGGCTCGAGGTACGTGGCCGGAACTTCCACCCTCCTGGGGGTTGTGTCGGACGCGCAACTGGCTCAACCTGCGTGGATCATGTGCGTGTCCTTTCCGGGGGGACTGGCAGTGACCGCACCGGTCACACAGGGGGAGAGACCATGACGATGACCGCGGCGCCCGCGACCGGCGACGACCGATGGGGCCAGCGCACACCACTCACACTTCACCTCGACCACCTGGCGATCGAGGGACTCATGTCCGCACTCGGACGGCGAACCGAGGGCACGACGCCCCGCGCCCTGCCCGACGAGCTGACCCGGCTCACCGACCGCGAGCTCACGGTGCTGCGGGCCATGGCGACGGGAGCGACCAACGCCGAGATCGCGGCCGAGCTCTTCTTGTCGGTGGCGACGGTGAAGACCCACGTCGCCCGCGTGCTGGCCAAGCTCGGCCTGCGCGACCGCGTCCAGGCGGTGGTCTTCGCCTACGAGTCACGCCTGGTCATCCCCCGCTGATCCTGATCCCTGGGGTCGTCCGCTTCACAGGGTGGTAGGGGTTCCTCTCAGGCGGACGACCCGGAGCACCGGATCGGTCGTCCGCTCCACAGGGTGGTAGGAGTTCCTCCCGGGCGGACGACCGAATTGGGGTCAGGCGTAGCCGCGGGCCTGGAGCGCGTACAGCTGGGCGTAGCTGCCACCGGCAGCCATCAGCTCGGCGTGGCTGCCGACCTCGCTGACGCGCCCGTCGGCCAGGACCACGACGAGGTCGGCGGCGGCCACGGTCGAGAACCGGTGGGTGACCAGCACGGTGACCGCGCCGTGTCGCCCGGCTCGCCGGGCCGCGTCGGCGTACCCCTCGAAGAGGGCGTGCTCGGTGGCTGCGTCGAGCGCCGACGTCGGCTCGTCGAGGACCAGCAGCAAGGGGTTGCCGCGCATCATGCCCCGGGCGATGGCGAGCCGCTGCCACTGCCCGCCGGACAGCTCGGTGCCGTCGTCCCAGCTGGTGCCGAGCTGGGTGGCCAGGCCGCCGGGCAGAGGGACCAGTACGTCGCTCGCCGCGGCGTCGTCCAGGGCTTGCAGCGCCCGCTCGTCGCTGTCCAAGGCCGTCAGGTCGCCGGTGGTGACGGACTCGCGGGCCACCAGCTCGAGGTGCACGTGGTCCTGGAAGGCGCCCGCTGATCGGCTGCGCCAGGCGTCGCCACTCAGGGTCGCCAGATCGACCCCGTCGACCAGCACCTGGCCCTCCGTGGGCCGGTAGAGGCCGGTGAGGAGCTTGACCAGCGTCGACTTCCCGGCCCCGTTCTCGCCCACGACCGCGACGACGGACCCGGCCGGCAGGTCGAGGTCGACCTCGGTCAGCGAGGGCGTGTCCTGCCCGGGATAGGTGAAGCCGAGGCCGCGCAGAGACACGCCACGGGTC
>DATBDF010000253.1:0-10064 GCA_036270075.1 Nocardioides sp. | reverse complement strand
GATGTCGGCGGCGGTGATCTCCTGAGTGAAGAACACGTCCCACGCGTTCATCACGACCCCGATGCCCCAGAACACCATGAGGAACACCGGCCAGAAGAACCCGGTGTGTCCGGTCATCAGCCAGATCACCACGCACGCGGCGTTCACGAGGACGTACACGAGCAGGTGGCCGGTGAAGCCCCGGCGCTTCTGCAGGTGCTTCGTTGCGATCTCTCGGACGTCGCGCTCCGTCTCGATCTCACTCATGTCGAGCACCTCCTCCATCTCAGCTCCCCACCCATCACCTTGCTGCCACCCGCGGCACTCCGGAACCGGCCGAAGCCATCACTCGCGAGGACGAACGTCATCGCCGCCGACTCCGGCCGGCCGGTCGGGGCCGTGGCGGTGCTGCAGGGAGATCCAGTCGATGCGGGTGAGCAGGACCAGGCCGCCGAGCAGGGCGATCTGGATGGCGATGCCGATCGGCGACTTGACCGCCTCCAGGACCACCTGACCGACGCTGGTGTCGGCTGCGGTGTGGGCGGCGCCGACGTACAGGGAGTAGCTGACGAGGCGTCCCGCGAAGAACGCCACCGTCAGCGGCAGCAGGGCGACCCCGATCAACCCGGCGGCCTCGAACAGCTGGGCTGAAGGCACGGGGGAGAGGGCGAACAACCCCAACCCGGCGGCCGAGCGCGCCCGGCTCCCGAGGAGCACCTGGCCGGCGGCCTCGAGGTTGGCGCGTCGCTCGGCGGAGACGTGGCTGCGGAGCTGGCGGAACGCGAGGGCCAGCACGAAGCGGCCGGTGGCGGCCGCCGCTGCTCCGACGAGCACCAGCGCCACGCTGGGCAGGTCGTAGTTGAGCTCGACGTACACGAGTACCGCCCATGTGGGTGGACCGAACGCGGGGATCAGGTTCACGCCGAAGACCACGGCTGCCAGCAGCGCGAGGCCGGCGACGTGGTCCATCGGCGGCCTCCTGTCGCCGTGACGCTACACCGAGGCCACGCGGGCGCTACTGCTGAGCGGTCGCGACGAGCTGACCGGCAGCAAGAGCGTTGTGGCCCACCGTGAAGCCGACGACCGCGCCATGGGTCGTGGCGTCGAGGCCGAGCGTCGGGACGCTCAGGGCGACGACCTGGATCCGGTAGTGGTGCACCCCGTCACCTGCGGGCGGGCAGGGCCCGGTGTAGCCGAGCGTGCCGCCGTCGTTCTCACCGTTGACCGATCCCGGGGGCGGCAGGGCGCCGGTGGGGATCGACGTGGTGCCGGCCGGGATGTCCCAGGCGACCCAGTGCCAGAACCCGCTCCCGGTGGGGGCGTCGGGGTCGAACATCAGGATCGCGAAGCTCCGGGTCGACGAGGGCGCCCCGGACCAGGAGATCTCCGGCGAGACGCCGGCGTCGGTGCATCCCCAGAACTGCTGGGGAATGGGCCTGTGTGCCCTCAGGTCGGTGCTCGTCACCGTGAGCTTGGACAGACCGGAGGGGAGCCCGGAACGGATCTTCTGGTAGGCGAAGTGGTGGCTGGCGGCGACGGCACCGACGGTGCCGCCGACCAGGAGCATGACGGTGGCGATCGCCGCGAGCGTCGCGCGACGGCGGGTGAGTGGGCGCATGCGCGTGCCTCCACGAGAGAGCGGACCTCTGGCGATCCGCACGGGTTCTCCATCGTGGCACCGAGCGCGCCTGCTGTGAACACGGTGCCGACGGAGGCTGCCCACTCGGTGCCCACTTGCTGCCGGGCATCAGGACGAGAGGCCCAGGCGCAGGTCGCGTGTCTGCTGCCCGTAGCGCCACGCGTCGTAGGTGACCAGCGCGAGGAACGTCGCCGTGACCACCGCGACGTCGGTCAGGGGTGCGACGCCGACCGCCGCGAGGAGCGAGCCGACGGCGACCAGCCAGGCAGCCGTGACCAGACGCGGGAGACTCGGTCGCCCGCGCAGTCGCCATCGCAGCACGGACAGCGACGCCAGGTACGCGGCGGACCCGCCGTACAGCGTCATCACGGCGAACGCGGGTACCCCGTGGCCGTGCCCCCTCTCGGCCAGCGCGACGTCGTCGAGCATCACCCGCAGGCCGACGGCCATCGCCACGATGCCGGCCACCAGCGGCAGGTGCAGGTAGGTGAACGTGTCGCGCGCCATCACGGTCCGCGCGTCCCCGGACACCTCGCGGAGCCGGTGCTCGGCGCTGACGGCGATGGCGTTGAAGTACGTGCGCCACAGCGTGATGGCGAGCGTGATCCCCAGCAGCGCGCCGCCGAGCAGCGGCCAGTCGATCGCCGCCCGGTTCACGGCGAGCCCGACACTCACCACCGACTCGCCGATCGCGATGATCACGACGAGCCCGTACCGCTCGGCGAAGTGCCCGGGCGCGGCGACCCGCCACCCGGTCGTGGCTCCCAGGAACACCGTCACGTAGTCGATCAGCACCGCCGCCGACCAGATGGCGAGCCGGGGCCCGGGGTCGACGTACGCGCCGACGAGCAGCAGGGCGAGGACGACGGAGGCCGTCAGCAACGTGCGCTCGATCGTCCGACGCAGCCCCCGGTCGTCGCCGGCGGCGAACCAGTAGACCGTGAGGTGGGCCAGCCGGATCACGGCGTACGCCACGACGAACACCACCGGGCCGCGGAGTCCACCGGGCCGGTCGTCGAAGGCCTCGTTGATGGTCAGCGCGACGACGTAGAAGCCGGCCATGGCCAGGAACATCGAGACCCGGAGTGGCCCCTCGTCGGCGCGTGCCTGGTTGCCGAGCCAGGCGTACGCCGACCAGGCGAACCACACCAGGGCCATCACGACCATGCCCTGGGTCAGGCCGACCAGGTCCAGCCGGTGCGAGATGCTGTCGCTGACCGCGGTGATCGCGTAGACGAACACCAGGTCGAACAGCAGCTCCAGGCTGGTGACCCGGTGGTCGTCGCCGGTCGGCAAGAAGCGTCCCCGCACCTGACGCAGACTACGGGCAGGTGCGGGGCTCGCGAACGATCAGCGCTCGGGCACGGGCGCGGCCCAGGCGGGGTCGCGACCGATGAACCCGATCAGGCGGGTCTGCGGGTCGGCGTCGTCGGCGACCGGTACCCGCGCGCCGAACTGACCCGAGCTGCGCATGAGCTCCTCGATCGGCTCCATCCCCGACAGCAGGACGGCACACAGTTCCGGGTCGAGCCTGTCGTCCTGGGACGTGGCGCGGGCCAGGTCCCACGTGTGCATGAACACGTCGGAGGTGTAGAAGCGGTCGATCGCCTGTCCGAGCGGCATCGACCCGGTATGGGGGTTCGTGAACGCCGTCGCCGCCGTCACCGGGTCGTCGAGGACCTCCTGGACCGCCCGGCGGTGGAGGACCCACGCCGCGGCCGGCTGCTCGGCCGGCGGGGGGACCTCCGGCAGTCGGACGTCCGAGCCACCCGCGAGGAAGGCGGGCAGCCACTCGACGAGGTGGGCGACGACGTCGCCTGCCGACCAGTCCGGCACGGGTGACGCCGCCGACCAGTCCTGCGTGCCGTGCACGACGCGGGTGAAGTCATCGGCGATCAGCCGGTGCCGTCGCGCCGGGTCCGCTGTGATCCGCTCAGAGGGTGCCATCGGCCAGCATGCCGTCGATCGCGGCGTACCCGTCGTTGACGCCGACCTCCATGCCGCTACGCAGCCAGGCGTCACGGTCCTCGAAGGAGTCGCAGAGCGAGAGGGCGTGCAGACGCGTGCGGCCGTCGCCGAGGTCCTCGAACGTCATCGTCTCCAGCGCGACACCGTCGGGCATCCCCTCCCAGGTGAAGGTCTGGACGAGGCGGTCGGGGCGGACGGTGTGGAAGCAGCCGTAGAACGCCTGCTGGTCGTCGCCGCGGCTGTCGCGGAAGCGGAACGCGCCGCCCTCGGTCGCGTCCCAGCGGTCGATGACCACGGTGCGGTCGGCCGGACCGACCCAACGGGCGAAGAGCTCCGGGTCGGTGTGGGCGCGGAAGAGCTGCTCGGGGGTGCCGGCGAAGTCGCGCCAGATGTGGATCGCCGGGATCGTCTGGTCGGCCTCGATCGCGGCCTGGTCGTAGCGGGTGTCGGTGGGTGCGGTGGTCATGATGCGGTTCCCTCCATCGGGGTCTCGGTCTCGGGCTGTTCGTCGTTCATCTCCGCCAGGACGGCGTCGAGGCGGACGAACCGCTCTTCGGCGCGTTGGCGGTAGCGCTCGATCCACTTGGTCATCAGGTCGAACACCTCGGCTTCCAGGTGGACGGGACGGCGCTGGGCGTCGCGGCTGCGCGTCACCAGACCGGCCTCCTCGAGCACCTTGAGGTGCTTGGAGACGGCCTGGATGCTCACGGCGTACGGCGCGGCGAGGTCACCGACCGTGGCGTCCCCGTCGGTCAGCCGGGCTACCATGTCGCGCCGGGTCGGGTCCGCCAGTGCGGCGAACACCCGGGACAGCTGGTCGTCGGTCATCTCGTCTCTTTTCTCAACCATTCGGTTGATTGAGACGGTAGACCCATGCGGACGGCGTTGTCAACTGATGGGTTGAACAGGTTCGAAAGGGAGATAGTCCCTGACGAAATGGTCGTGCTCAGGCCCGAAACACGACCATTTCGTCAGGGACTATCCCGCCGCCTGTGGACGAACCGGCCGAGGGTGGGGTCGCCCAGGGTCAGTTCGTCGTTGCCTTGGCGTCGTTGGCGATCGCTTGCGCCAGGGCGGTGTGGAGGTCCGGGCTGAAGGCCGGTTGGCCGTCGCCGTACACCGCGATCACGTGGCGCAGGATCGGGAAGGAGTTGGCTCCCTGGGCCTGGGTGTAGACGGGCTCGACGTAGAGCACCTTGCCGTTCAGCGGGATCGTCAGCAGGTTCCCGAGCACGACCTTGGAGTTGCCGCCGCGCTGCAGGGTGAGGGCCTTGGTGATCTGGGTGTCGGACTCGATGTCGTTCTGGATCTGGTCGGGCGACTCGAACTGCTGGCTCGAGGGGAACTCCAGCAGCGTGAACTTGCCGTAGTCCGGCCCCGGAGCCGCGTTGACCGTGAGGAAGCCGGCGAGGTCGCGGTAGTTCAGGGTCACCATCGGCGTCGACAACGAGTACGGCGCAGAGCCGCCACCGCCGTCGGGCGACATCGACATGTACACCGACGGCATGGTCGGGCCGCCACTGTTGCCGGCGTGCTTGCTGAGGATCTTGGCGAACCCGCCCACGGTCGGGTCGTTCGGCACCTTCCAGAAGGCGCTGCCCGTGTAGAAGTCGTCGGGGTTGGTGACGTGGTACTGCGTGAGCAGCGCGCGCTGGACGTCGAAGAGGTCCTGCGGGTAGCGCAGGTGCGACATCAGGTTCGACGGGATGTCCGACTCCGGCTTGACCAGGCCCGGGAAGGCGTTCTCCCAGGTCTGCAGCAGCGGGTCGGGCTGGTTGGCCTGGTTCCACTCGTAGAGCGAGACCTGTCCGGTGTAGGCGTTGACGACGGCCTTCACCGAGTTCTGCATGTAGTTCACCGTGCGGTTCGGCTGCGTCACGCTCGCACCGGACTGGGACAGCGACGTGCTCGTGGTCCCGCGCAGGTTCAGCCGCTGCGACTCGGGATAGTTCGCGGTCGACGTGTACCCGTCGACGACCCACTCGACCTGCCCGTCGACCACGGTCGGGTAGACGTCGCCGTCGAGGGTCAGCCACGGCGCCACCTTGGCGACGCGGGCACGCGGGTCGCGGACCGTCAGCAGCTGCGAGGCGCTGTTGATGTCGCTGGAGAAGAAGATGTTCGGGTCGTGCATCTGTACGGCGTACAGGAAGCGGTTGAAGCGTGAGCCGATCGGCACGCCGCCGTCGCCGGTGTACGTCGTGTGGACGCCGTCCGACGCGCCGTTCGTGCTCGGGTAGTCGAACTCCAGCTTGCGCTTGCTGCCCGCCGGCTCGCCCACGATCGAGTACGACGGCGAGTTCTGCCCGAAGTAGATCCGGGGCTGGTTGACCGGGATCTGGTTCTGCGGTGGCAGCCCACCGTTGATGAAGTCCGGCGTCCCGGCCATCTTGTCGGTCGGTGCCGCCACGACGCCGTACCCGTGGGTGTACACGAGGTGCTTGTTGGCCCAGGTCTGACGCGAGATGCCGTTCATGTTGAGCTCGCGCGCCGCGATCGCGACGTCCTGGTCCGAGCCCTGGATCGGGTAGTGGTCGATGTCGAGCGTGGACTTGAACTTGTAGTACGCCTGGAGCTCCTGCTTGACGTCGAACGTCGGGCTGAGCCGGTTCGGGTCCAGCAGCCGGATCTGCGCGGTCTGTTGGGCCTGGGCCGCCGTCGGGCTCCGCCCGTCACCACTGTCGGAGTCGTACGTCTGGCTGTTGACCTGGTTGTCGAGGCCGAACGCCGCCAGCGTGGCGGCCTGGTTCCGCTCGATGGTGGTGCGGTCGAGGGTCGCGGCGCTGGGCTGCTCGCGGTACTTGTACACCAGCGACGGCCACAGTCCGCCGAGCACGTACGCCGCGACATACACGCCGACCACGCCGAGGGCGAGCCAGCGGATGCGGCCCAGCCAGACGTTGGCGAACAGGAGCAGCGCACCCAGCACGGCCAGGACCGTGAGGATGGTGAGGCCGGGCAGGACGGCGTGGCTGTCGGTGTACGACAGACCGGTCACCGGACCGCGGTTGGACGTCGTGAGGCCGTAGCGGGCGAGCCAGAACGACGCGGCCTTCAGCAGCAGGAAGAGGCCGACGATCACCGAGACCTGCGCCTTGAACGCGTACGTCGTACGCCGTGCGCGCCCGCGGGTGCGGATGCGGAGCGCTCCGTACAGGTACCCGGCGATCAGCGTGACGACCAGGCTGACGACGACGATCGAGGTGAGGTAGCCGACCACCATCCGGTGGAACGGCAGCACCGACACGTAGTAGGAGATGTCGCGGTGGAACTGCGGGTCGGTGCGGTGCCACGACTCGGCGTTGCGCCACATGACGTAGGTCTGCCACTGCTGGCTGGCCTTCGACCCGGTGTGGACGCCGAGGTAGATCGCCACGACCGCGATCAGCCAGCCGCGAACGTATCTCTCGTAACGCAGGTAGCGGTATCGCCAGCGCTCGCGGTCGGGGTCGGGACGAAAGGGCGGTCGCTGCCGGATCACGACGATGAGCGATGCCGCGACGGCGACCGCCGTGAGGACTCCGAAGACGAGGAAGAGCAGGATCTGCGCGCTCAGGATCGTGCCGTAGACGTCATGGACGTCGACCGAGTCGAACCAGAGCACGTTCGTGCGGATGTTGACGAACGCGAGGAACGCGTAGAACACGGCGAGGACGGCCAGCACGACGACCGTGAGCCGGATCGCGAGTCGCTTCCACCGGGACAATGAGGGCCTTTTCAGCCGCTCCGGGGAAGTCTTCAGCACGGGGCGGAAGCCTACCAACGGCAACCTCGCGGGACCGCTTCGCGAGGGCCCGGCCGGAGTGTGTCGTGAGCCGTCTCACACGGCGTACGACGAGGTCCTCAGCATCGCCGACTCGTGCGGTCGACGCGTGCTCAGCGTCTGCTCAGGATGCGCTCAGACGCGAGCCGGGACGGGCTCCAGCCAGGTGTGGACGAGGGGCACGACGGATGCGCCCTCGCCGCTGGCGCTGGCGACCCGCTTCATCGACCCCGAGCGGATGTCGCCGACCGCGAAGATCCCGGGCACGGTCGTCTCCAGGTTGTCCGGAGGAAGGCCGTCGCGCCAGGCCGTCGAGGGCACGTCGCGGCCGGTGAGGACGAACCCGTTGGGGTCGCGCGCCACCTCGGCCGGCAGCCAGTCACAGTGGGCCACGGCCCCCAGCAGGAGGAACAGCCCGCCGGCATCGCGGCGGGTGCGCTGCCCGCTCGAGGTGTCCTCGACCTCGATCCACTCCAGCCTTCCCTCACCGCCGCCGTCGACCACCTGGCGGCATCCTTCGACGGTGATGCGCGGGTTGAACTCGATCTCCCCGATCAGGTACGACGACATGGTCGCGCTGAGGTCGGGACGGCGGACCAGGATCGTCACGCTGCGCGCGAAGCGGGACAGGTGGATCGCGGCCTGGCCCGCGGAGTTGCCGCCTCCGACGACGAAGACGTCGACCCCCTCCATCTCCCGCGCGGCCGTCATCGCGGCGCCGTAGTTGACGCCGCTGCCGACCATCCGGTCGACCGCCTCGACGCCGAGCTTGCGGTAGGTGACTCCCGACGCGATCACGACCGCCCGGGCCCGCACGTCGCCGCCGTCGGTGTGCACGACGTGCGGCGCCCCGTCGCGGCCGACGTCGAGTCCCGTCGCGGGCCAGCCGGTGAAGAACTGCGTTCCGAAACGGATCGCCTGGTTGCGCGCTCGTTGGGCCAGCCGCATCCCCGAGATGCCGCGCGGGAAGCCGAGGTAGTTGCGGATCATGGAGGAGGTGCCGGCCTGGCCGCCGATCGCCTCGGCCTCGATGGTGACCGTGCCGAGCCCCTCGGACGCGCCGTACACCGAGGTGGCGAGGCCGGCGGGTCCGGCGCCGACCACGACCAGGTCCGCGATGCTGTCGACGTCGATCTGGTCGGGACGACCGTAGATGCTGATCGCGACGTCGTGCACCGACGTGACGGAGTACGGGTCGCCGTCCCATCGCTCGACGACCGGGTACGTCGGCTCGCCGGTCCCGTCGAGCCTGGCCAGGATCTCGCGACCGATCTCGCTGTCCGGGGAGTGCACGCGGTGGGGCACGCCGATGCGGTCCAGGAAGTCGCGGACGGCGAGCGTCAGCCCGTCGTTGGACGGCGACACGACTCGCAGGCTCTCGACCACGGGCGTGGCCACCGTCTGGTTCCAGTCGGAGAGGAGCTCGCAGATCGCCGTGTGGAACTCCTCGTCGCGCTGCCCCCGCGGCATCAGGAGGTAGGCGTCGTACTTGCCCTTGACCATGCCGGGGCGGAGGCGCTCGGCGTCCTCCCGGAAGCGGCTCCAGTGGGCGGCGATCACACGACGGCAGGTCGGCACGTACTTGCGCAGGTGGTGGAAGGTCTCGAGCACGTCCATGTCCGGGAGCACCGACTCGGTGACCACGAGCGCGAGCTGCTTCCCGGACGGGAGGCCCTTGACGACCTGACCCGACTCGGCCGCACTGTGCGCCGTACGCACGTCGTAGTCGCGCACGTAGCGACCGAACTCGTCGAGCAGGTACTCGGCGTTCTCCTCGGACACCAGCAGGATCACGGGGCGGTCGTCCACATGGAAAGCCTAGGGCGATCGCCGGAAGGGCGCTCGTAGGATTCCGGCGTGCGGCTGCGGATCGACCTCGCCTACGACGGCGGCGACTTCCACGGCTGGGCGACCCAGCCGGGGCTGCGCACGGTGCAGGGAGAGCTGGAGGCGGCCCTCGCGACCGTGCTGCGCGTCGCGGAAGCGTCGACCGTGTGCGCCGGACGCACCGACACCGGGGTCCACGCCCGCGGGCAGGTGGTCCATGTCGACGTCGAGGAGCAGTCGGTGGTCGTGGCCGCCGGCCGGTTCGAGGGGGAGGCCCTGGACGCCCTGACGCGCCGGCTCAACGGCGTGCTCCCCGACGACCTCCGGGTACGTCGTGCGGTCGCCGCCCCCGCCGGGTTCGACGCCAGGTTCTCTCCGCTCTGGCGCCGCTACGCCTACCGCGTCTGCGACGGTGTGCCGGACCCGCTGACTCGTGGCCACGTCCTCGCCTGGCCGCGTCCACTCGACGTCGACGCCATCAACCGGGCGTCGAGTGCACTGTTGGGGCTCCGCGACTTCGCGGCGTTCTGCAAGCAGCGTGAGGGTGCCACCACCGTCCGGACTCTGCTGGAGCTCGCCTGGGTCCGTGACGGGGGAGTGCTGACCGGCACCGTCCGCGCGGACGCGTTCTGCCATCACATGGTCCGCTCGCTGGTGGGGTGTCTGCTCGCCGTGGGGGAGGCGCGGCGGCCGGTGGAGTGGCCCGCCGACGTGCTCGTCGCAGGTGTGCGCGACGGATCCGTGACCGTCGTACCGGCGCACGGCCTGACGTTGGAGGAGGTCGGCTACCCACCCGACGACGAGCTGGCCGCCCGCGCCGACCAGGCCCGGGCCAGACGAGGTCCGTCGTGAACGGGCCGCCCGCCGAGGTCCTCGACGCGTTCGGGG
>DATBDF010000252.1:0-4506 GCA_036270075.1 Nocardioides sp. | reverse complement strand
CGGGCGACGAGGTCGTCGGGGAGCGCGACCCGCTCGTAGGTCGAGCCGAGCACGAACTCGCCCGGATGGAGGATGAACGCGGCGTCGTCCTCGATCTCGACGAGCTCGGTCAGGTCCTCCTGGGGCTGCTTCGGGTCGATGTAGGGCGTGGTGTCGTTGCGGAACACCCGGAAGTAGCGGTCGATGTGCAGGTCGACGGACGAGGGCTGGACGTCGCGGTCCTCGAGCGGCTCGATGACGATGCGCCGGGCGCCGACGGCTTCCCGGATGGAGCGGTCCGACAGGATCACGGGGCGGGAGCCTACCGACCGGTGTTGTCGCGGGTCCGAGACGGCCCGGGACTAGATGCGTAGATGGTGAGCAATTGCTACTCTCTGCGCCGGGAGAGCCACGAGGGCGAGGGGCGACGGGCATGGGCGAGGGCAAGCGGTCGAAGACGTGGCGCGTCGGTGGGATCGTCGCGGCCGTCGCACTGATCGGCGCCACGATCGCCGTGGGTCTGGTCGCCAGCGCCCCGAGGGCGCACGGAGACACGGAGATCCACCTGACCGCGGCCGGCGACTACGGGGCCCGGGCGACGAGTGAGTCCGTGCTCCAGAAGATCGCGGATCTGGACCCGGACGCACACCTGGCGGTCGGCGACTTCGAGTACCAGGACGCCTCTCCGGAGTCCGCGTGGTGCAACTTCGTCAAGGCGAAGGTCGGTGAGGGCTTCCCCTTCGAGCTGGTCTCGGGCAACCACGAGAGCCTCGACGAGGCGGACGGGCTGATCAACAACTTCAGCGCCTGCCTGCCCAACCAGGTCGCGGGTGCGGTCGGGACCTACGGCCGCGAGTACTACCTGGACTTCCCGAGGGTCTCTCCGCTCGTGCGGGTGATCAGCGTGACGCCGGGCCTCAAGTTCGAGGACGGCGTCTGGGCCTACGCCGTGGGCGACGCCCACTACAACTGGCTCTCCAACGCGATCGACGACGCGCGGGCCAAGGGCGCGAAGTGGGTCATCGTCGACGCGCACTACCCGTGCCTGTCGGTCGGGATCTACAGCTGCGTCTCGGGCACCGGGTTCTTCAACCTGATGATGAGCAAGAAGGTCGACCTCGTGATCCACGGTCACGAGCACGCCTACATGCGCACCCACCAGCTCCGCGCGGGGACGACGAACTGTCCGACGCTCACCCCCGGGAGCTACAACGCCGCCTGCGTCGCCGACAGCGACAGCGACTTCGTCGCCGGTCAGGGCACGGTCTTCGCGACCGTCGGCACGGGCGGCACCCCGTTGCGTGACATCAACGCAGCCGACCCGGAGGCGCCGTACTTCGCCACCTTCGAGGGCCTGAACTCCAATCCGACCTACGGGCTGTTGGACCTCCACATCAGCGACACGCAGCTCAGCGCCCAGTTCATCGGGACCTCGGGCGGGCCCTTCAGCGACGCGTTCACGCTCACCAAGGGCGTGGCGCCGCCGAACCAGCCGCCGGTCGCGGCGATCACCTCGTCGATCCAGGACCGCACCGTCACGGTGAGCGGAGCCGGGTCGACCGACGACGGCACCATCGCCTCGTACTCCTGGACCTACGGCGACGGGTCGACCGCGACCGGGGTGAACCCCGCGCCGCACACCTACGCCGTCGCCGGGACCTACGACGTCACGCTCACGGTCACCGACGACCAGGGGCTCACCAACAGCACGGTGAAGACGATCACCGCGACCGATCCGCTGCCGGGGATCACCATCGGCTCGGACGGGTTCACGCGCACCGTCGCGAGCGGCTGGGGCACCGCAGACATCGGGGGGACCTGGTCCGGGACGACGTCCTCGTTCTCGGTCAACGGGACCCAGGGCCTCGTGTCGTCGACCGCGGGCGGAGGGCGCAGCGCGTACCTCCGCGCCGTCTCGAGCAACAACACCGACGTGGTGGCGAGCTTCGCGAGCAACAAGGTCGTGGCGGGCGGCGGGCTCTACGTCAGCACCGTCGGCCGCTCCATCACCGGTGCCGGTGACTACCGATCCGTCGTGCGCTTCCAGAGCGACGGTCGGATCGCGGTGCGGCTCGGACGGGCGAACTCGGCCGGCACCGAGACGATCGTGGTGCCCGAGTCCGTGATCCCCGGTCTGACGTACGCGGCGAACGACAAGATCATGGTCCGCACCCAGGTGACGGGCACCTCACCGACCACCATCAGGGTGCGGGTGTGGAAGTCGGGGACGGCCGAGCCCACCACCTGGAACCAGACGACGACGGATTCCACGGCGGGCCTGCAGGCCGCCGGGTCGCCGGGACTCGTCACCTACCTGTCGGGCACCGCCAGCAACGCACCGATCGTGCTCGCGGTCGACAACCTCCTGGTCACCAAGCCCTGAGCCGCTGACCGCCACCGGCCGTTCGATACGCTGCCTGCCCCTGCGGGTGTAGTTCAGAGGCAGAACATCAGCTTCCCAAGCTGAGAACGCGAGTTCGATTCTCGTCACCCGCTCCAGAGCCTGCTCCCACCCGACGCCCGCGAGGCCTGCCGGGAGGCGCTCGAGGTCGAACGACGCAGGGGCGCAGGTGGGCGCTCGCCGGCGTTTCCGGGATCCCTTCGACCGCCGGACCGACCCCCGGCTCCGTCGCCGACGCGACCGGGGGATCGGGGCCGTGCCGGTCGACGCCGCCTGAACACCGGGCGACGTTTGTCCCCCCCGCTCCCGCTGCCTGTACTGGGGGCGGGGCCGGGCTCTAGTCTCTCCGCTCTATGGCTGACCAGACTCCAGAAACACCGGCCACTCCGGCCGCATCGGCGACCGAGGCCCCTGCACCACCGGCGGCATCGCCCGCGAAGAAGCGGAACCTCGTGCCGATCCTGATCGTCGTCGGCGTGGTGGTGATCGTGATCATCGGTGCAGTGGCGTACAAGCTGCGCGACAGCAGCTCGTCGAGCTCGAAGCCGAGCGGGCCGCCGCCCGGGGTCGTCGCCAAGCGCCTGTTCAAGGCGTGGCAGTCCGGCAACCGCGCGGACGCGGCCAAGAGCGCGAATGCTGCCGCGGTCACGCAGATGTTCGCGATCAAGAGCAGCGACGGCACCGGCCTCTCGTTCGGGGGCTGCACCAAGTCCGGCTCGGCGCCGTTCCCGAAGTCCTGCGTGTGGACCCGAGCGGGTGGGCAGCTGACGATGACCGTGGCCCGCGCCAACGGCACCAAGACGGTCACCGGGGTCACGCTCGGCTCGGCCGCGACCACGCCCACGACGCCCACGGGCTGACGCCGCACCGACGCTCCTCGTGACGCGCGAGTGAATCCCGTGTTGCCGACGTCACTCTCTGGCGTTGCGCCCTTTCCTTCGGTGGGCGCGCGCGCATAGTGTCAACCGTTCCCAGGGCGGAGAGTTGGGAGACGGTGCGGTGCGCGGTACGAGGCAAGGCGTCTCGATTTGCGGGCTGGGTGCGGTGACCGGATACGGATGGGGCCGCAAGCTCCTCTGGGACGGGCTGCGGAGCAGCGAGTCGGCGGTCCTGCCGCGCCCCGGCTACCAGGAGTGGCTCGGCCACGACGTCGCGTACTGCGCGATCGTCCCCGAGGTGGAGCGCTCGGACGGGCTGACCCGCTTCGGCGCGGCCGTCTCGGAGGCCGCCGACGAGGCGATCGACAACGCGCTCGACCGCGGCTGGCGGCCAGGGCCGGTCGTCGGGGTCGTCCACGCGGTCGTCCTCGGCGAGGTCGAGCTCTGGCGTGACTTCTACCTCGAGCGCGACCGGCGCCTGAAGAGCCACGAGTACCTCCACCTCATGCCGTCGACGGTGCTCTCCCTGCTCATGAGGCGCCACGACTTCCACGGGCCGGTCATGAACGTCACCGCGATGTGCGCGTCCGGCAACGCCGCGATGCTCACCGCCAAGATGTGGATCGACGCGGGCGTGGCCAGCGACGTCATCGTCGTGGCGAGCGACCTCTCCGCCACGCCGGAGAACATCCGCCACTTCCGCAACCTCGGCGTCGTCTACCCCGAAGCGCCGGCGCTCGAGGTGTGCCGCCCGTTCCAGGAGGGGTCGAAGGGCTTCTCGGGCGGTGAGGCATCCGTGGGCATGGTGGTCTCCGGCCGCCACGAGGGCGGCTACGCCCGCGTGCTCGGTGGGGCGATGAGCCACGACGGGTACCACCCGACCCACCTGAACCCCGACCACCGCGAGATCCGCCGCTGCTACCAGCAGGCGTTGAACAACGCCAAGGTCTTCCCGAGCGAGATCGCGTACCTGAACGCCCACGGCCCCGGCACCGCCCAGTGCGATGCTGCGGAGGCGGACATGCTGGACACGATCCTCACCGAGGCCGAGGTCTTCTCCGTGAAGCCGCTCGTCGGCCACTGCCAGGGCGCGGCGTCCGCGGTGGAGATGGCCGCGACCTGCCTGGCCTACGAGAACGGGGTCATCCCGGCCCCGAAGCGGGTGGCCCCGGGCCACGAGCGCCTGCTCGACGGTCCGACGCTGCGCCGGGACGGTCTGACCCTCAAGTCCTCGATCGGGATGGGCGG
>DATBDF010000251.1:0-7171 GCA_036270075.1 Nocardioides sp. | reverse complement strand
AACTCGCCGTCGTGGAAGGTGATGATCTCGGTGATCGCGCCTCCGGTGACGCGCAGGACGTCGATCGTCAGCGGCAGGTAGGCGCTCTCCTGCTCTCGCCAGTGGTAGAAGGCGACGGCGGGCTGCCGGTTGACGGAGGTGTGGACGGCGCGCAGGTGCTCCAGGTCCTCGAAGCCGCTCCCGAGCCAGTCGTTCACCACCGCGTCGCGGCCGACGGAGAGGCCCGGGGTGGGCGGCATCGAGCAGCGGACGTCGTCCCGCAGCATGCCGGCGAGCCGGTCGATGTCCGTGGCCACGCTGGCGTCGGTGTATCGGCGCACGAGGTCCCGCGTCCCGGCATCCTGTTCGCCGCCGGTCCAGTCCTGCCGCTCGGTGGGCAGGTGCTCGCGCATACGCGTGCGGGCCCGTTGCAGCGCGCTGTTCACCGAGTTGACGGAGTCTCCGAGGAGCTCCGCGACGTCCTTCGCCGGCCAGCCGAGCACGTCGCGCAGGATCAGCACGGCTCGCGGGCGCGGAGCGAGGTGTTGGATCGCGACGACGTACGCGAGCTCGATCGTCTCCCGCGCGACGGCAGCACACTCCGGCTCGTCGGTGTCGCCCGCACTCAGCTCGTCGAGCAGACGGTCCGGGTAAGGCTGCAGCCACAGCACCTCGCCGCCGGTCGCAGGCTCCGGGCGGCATCTGGCCAGCAGGTCCAGGCAGGCGTTGGTGGCGATCCGGTACAGCCACGCTCGGAACGTCGACCGTCCCTCGAACGTCTCCCGCCTGCGCCAGGCGCGGAGGAACGTCTCCTGCACGGTGTCCTCGGCGTCCTCGAACGACCCGAGCATCCGGTAGCAGTGCACGTGCAGCTCGCGCCGGTGCTGCTCCGCCAGCCCCGAGAACGCCGGCTCGTCGACCTCCGGTCCGTTCACGTCCAGCCCCTTCAACCCCTCCGGCCGCGTGTACGTACTCATCACGTCATCCTTCCGCCTCATCGTGTCCCGTCCTAGGTATGACGGGTGCCGGCGCGACAACTCATCACTCGGGCCTCGGCCTGGCCCTCGGCTCGACGCAGCCGCCGGCCTGCTCGTGCTCGACGCCGCAGGCGGCACGCAGCTCGCCCGGCTGAGCGGCGTCGGCTGGGGGCCGATGGCCTGGCAGCCCCGCCCATGACCTCTCCCGCGACTCCCCGCGACGTTGAGCGGGTCAGCGCAGCGTGATCCGCCACGGCATGCTGAGCGCGCCGTACGCCGGAAGCCCGATCTCGGCTGCCAGCACCTGCATGACGTGCTCGATCGTGGCGAGGCCGTCGCCGAGCGGCTCGACCTTCGAAGCCGCCATGGCGGCTGCCGGTGCTTCGCTGTTCTCCGGCGATCGCAGCATCGCCATCAAGCCGAGCCGCGGCCAAGGTCGGACGTCGACCTTCGCGCGGTCGGTGTCCGTGAGCTCGCACGCGGTGTCGACCGCGTCGCTGAGACCACCGAGGGCGTCGACCAACCCGTGCTCGGCCGCTTGCGATCCCGTCCACACCCGGCCACGCGCGAGCTCCTGGACCCGGGGGAGAGGCATGGCCCGGTCCTGCGCCACCTTCTCCGTGAAGTCGTCGTAGACCCGATCCAGCCACTCCTCGACCCGAGTCCATTCCTCCTCGTCGAAGGGGCGGTCCGTGGAGAACATGTCGGCGTACCGGCCGGCGCTGACCGTGGCCCGGGTGACCCCGATCCGCCCGAGCCCCTCGGAGATGACCTGCTTGCCTCCCCACACGCCGATGGAGCCGGTCAGGGTGCTGGGAGTGGCGACCACCCGGTCGCACGGCATCGCGATGAAGTACCCGCCCGAGGCTGCGAGCGAGGCCATCGAGGCGACCACCGGAGTACCGCCCGACTGCACGTCCAGGACCGCCCGCCGGATCGCGTCGGATGCCACCGCCGAGCCTCCCGGGCTGTCGATGCGCAGCACGATCGCGCGAACGCGCTCATTCCTTCCGGCCGACCGGAGCGCCGCGGTCACCGTGTCCGCGCCGGCACTGGGACCTGAGAGCGGGCCGGAGCTGCTGCGGCCCAGATGGATCGCGCCGTGCGCGCCCACGACCGCGATCACGTCCCGCTGCTGACGCACGGGGGATGGCAGGTGCTCAGCAACGGCGGCCAGGCGGGTCAGTGGCGGGCGGGGCTGTCGGTAGCGGTCGACGAACCGAAGCCGGGGCTCGTGTTCGCGATCCGTCGGCTCGTCGCGCAGCTCCCGGTAGAGCTGGTCGCGATAGCCGAGCCGGTCGACGAACCCGCCCTCGAGCGCCTCCTGGGCGTGCAGCGGCGCGCGGGCCACGGCCTCTCGTACGGCGTCCTCGGTCAGCGCACGCGCCGCTGCGACGTCGCGGACGATGTCGTCGGTGATCGACCCGACCAAGGACTCCAGCATCTCCCGGTGTGGTGGCGTCAGGTCTGTCTCGAGGAAGGTGTTGGGGGCGGTCTTGTACTCGTGTCGATGGCCGATCTGGGTCTGGACACCGAGCTTGTCCATGCTGCCGCGCACGAAGACCGCCGTCGCCGCCAGGCCGACCAGTCCGAGGTCTCCCGTGGGCTGCAGCCAGATCTTCTCGAAGGCGCTCGCCAGGTGGTACGACGAGTTGCCCGGCCCCATCTCCCCGAACGTCTCGGCGTACGCCGCGGTGCGCTTCCCGGACTCGCGGAACCGACCCACTGCCGCCCGCAGCTCGGCGACCTGGGAGAAGCCGATCTCCCGGCCCGTGTGCGCCACGAGCCCGAAGACCTCGTCGTCCTCGGCCGCCTTCTCCAGCGCGCGGACGACATCTCGCAGGGGCTTGGCACGCAGACCCCGCAGCGCCCGCACCGGCGTCGACGGTGGAGCCTCCGCGAGATCCCTGCTGAGGTCCAGCTCCAGCAGGAGCATGCCGTTCCGGTGCCGCACCCGCCGTACGAGCGCGGACGCCGAGTCGGCGACCGCCGTGACCGAGCCGCGTACGTCCTCAGCCGAGGTCATGAGCCTGGTTCGAGTCTCGTCCGGATCCCATGTCGCCGACACTAGGCCCGCCATCAAACCCGACGGCCGTGCGCTCCGGTTGCTGCCGGTCAGCGTTCCTGCGCTGCAGGCGACCTCACGCCGACACGACCGGCGGACCCAGGCGACTAAGCCGAAAGTAGGACTTCGCCGGACGTGGCGGGCCAGGTCTTAGTCCGAGCATGCGTGGTCAAGAGGCCGGACGAGCCGGCCGAGCACACAAGGACCATGAGATGACCACCATCGCCACCACCACTGGCCACCAACGCACACCGCTCCTCGCCGGACTCGCCGCCGGCGCCGCTCTCGTCGTGGGGTCCGCCATCGGCGTCGCCTGGGGGCAGGACAACGACACGGGCGCGTCGACCGATGCGCCCGTGTACACGCACTCGTACACCCGGTTCTTCTACTGGGTGGCGCCCACCACCTCCGACGAGCTCACGGGCTCGACGTCCGGCTCGCCCGGCGGTTCCGAGGCCGACGAGTTCTCCGGCACGACCCATCCGTACCCGGTGACCCGGACCTCGCCCGACGGGTACAGCACCAGCCAGCAGTGCCGCGGCTGTCTCCGCTAGCAGACGACGAGATCACACCCGCGTCCGGATGGCCCACACACGGACGAGCGGGTGGACACTGCCACTCGCGTTCGCCGACTCCTGAGCTCCTCTCCTGAGCCCGTTGCCAACCGACGGTCAGGGAGGGCTCGAGGCGGGTCAGCTCGAAGCGGGCGCCGTCCTGCTGCCAGGTGAGAGTGCCGTCTACGTCGCAACCTCGCCGCGGCCCCACGGCATCGTCGGCCGTTACTTCGAGACGTGCCAGGAGGCGGACTCCGACGACCCTACGGCCGCGGGGCTCGACGCCGTCGGGGTCGCCCGGCACGCCCTCGACCCCGACGCCGCCGAGGTCTGTGGACGGTCTCCGAGACCATGAACTCCTGACCTGCACCCATCAGGCCGCCAGGGACGACGTATCCGGCGCAGAGACACGGCGCCTGCGTCAGGCCGCATCGATCCGGTACGACGATCCGGAGCTGCCGGCGGTCCAGGCGTCCGGGAGGGCCGCCGCGAGCGCGTGCTGCGCGCGCCAGCCCGTGCAGTGCCCGGGTACGACGAGGCTGGGTTCCATCGCCGTCAATGCTTCGACGGTCGGTCCGATGACGGGTTCGAAGGCCGGGCCGCTGAGGTGCAGGCCTCCGAGCAGAGCAGCGAGTCGAGGGACGCCGGTGAGACGCTGCGCGTGACGCGCGATGTTGACGGCTCCTGCGTGGCCGCAACCGGTGAGGACGACCAGTCCGCGCCCACGCACGTGAACCACCAAAGCCTGGTCGTCGACGACGTCCGGATCGTGGTGCCAGGCCGTGCCGGTCCACGCCTCGTGAGCCGGGGGCATGCCTCGCTCGAACTCGGTGGTTCGGTCGACCTCGCCGGTGATCAGGACACAACCGTCGACCAGCAGCGATGGCTGGCGCCGTTCCACGAGCTCGAAACCTTCGGCCTGCAGCGCGCGACGACTGAGCGTCGGCATCTCCAGGGGATCCGCACCGGGGACGGCCAAACGACGGCGGGTCCACGCCATCGGATGCACCACCATGGGCAACGACCGGCCGCCGGCGGACCTTGTCGCCAGTCCCGCGAGTCCTCCCACGTGGTCGAAGTGACCGTGACTGAGGATCAGTCCTTGGACCGCGAGCAGGTCGATGCCGAGACGATCCGCGTTGACCACCATCGCGTCGGGCGAAAGCCCGGCGTCGAACAGCAGCGAGGTCGTGGTGGCATCGCGTCGCACGGTCACCAGCGCCGAGAAGCCGTGCTCGGCCCGAAGACCCACCGCCGTCCGGCCGTCCTCGAACTGAGGTGCCTCGGCGAGGCCCACGCCGAACGACGCTCGGGTGGTCCGTTCATCGCCGGGCAGCAGCGCGTCGTACACGTTGTCGACCAAGGTGGTGACGACCACCTCGTCGACCGGCTCCAAACCGACCGGGTCGATCGCATCGCCCGGAGCCGGACGTGGCGCCACCAGCGCCGCATCCAGCTGTCCGCCGGTGGCTGCGTCACACATCCGCGCACCTTCCTCCCCGGCTGACCCGCGCTCGACACGGGCGGATCGCCGTCATCGGAGCCAGCTCTCGAGCTGCTGAGGCAGATGGGGGTGACGCAGGAGTCCCAGGTGACTCGTCGAGTCGAGGTGGAGGTGGTCCGCTCCCGGGAACAGGGTGGCTCGGCGCCGGCGTCCGGTTGCCGACGACCTGCGGACATAGAGATCTCCCAGCAGCAGCCCCCACGGCCGGTCCAGCTGACCGGAGACCAGCCGGTAGCGGACGCCGGGCAGCGGCCTCAGCCCGGGCAGCCCGACTGCGAGGTCCTTGATGCCCGCCGAACGTCGATCGACGACCCGTCCCCACGGCGACGTCTCGGGCAGCACCGCCAGTGCACATCTCCCCCCGGCGGCGACGCGTGCCAGGTCGGCGCCCAGGTGCGGGGTGCCCACCATGACCACGTCGGTGAGCAGGTCGACCCAGCATGGTGCGAGGTCTCGCCCTGCGTGGGCGGCGGAGCGGGCGACCAGCCCGCCCATCGAGTGGCCGACGAGGGCGATCCGCTGCGGAGGGACCGGCCACGCCCGCACGAGGTCCGACAGGAGCTGGGCGAGTCTGGCACCGTTCTCGCCGAGCGACAGGCCGGTGTTGAGACGGATCAGGACCGGTGTCCACCCCATCTCTCGAACGGCGTCGACACAGGGCGACACCCGCGGCTCGGTCCACCGGTGCTCGTTGTCCCCCAGCCCGTGCAGGAACACCACGATCCGAGCGCCGGCGTGGGGGAAAGCTGCGCGGACCGCATCGGCGTCGACGTTGACGTTCTTCCCGCCCTCTCGCACCGTCATCCCCACGGCGAGCGCAGGCGCGTCGACCGAGAGATGGTCCCCGGCGATCGCGTTCAGCATCGTCAAGGCGGCGTCGGTGCGGCGCCCGTCCAGGCGAGGGTCGGCCCATCCGCCCAACCCGGCGCGCGCACCGCGTACTGCCCCGGAACACCCGCGAAGGCCGAGGCGGATCGCGCCGAACACCGAGTTCGCGACCCCCTCGTGCACGTGCCTCGCGGCGGCCGCTCTCGGAAAGGCCACGCCGGCCACGCCGTAGACCCGCCGGGCAACGGCCAGGTGTGTCTCTCCGATGGCGGGCACCACCACCGCATCCGCGACACGGGGAAGGGCTTCGACCAGGTCCAGGACACCAACACCCGTGCCGGGCGAAGGGCCACGGCGGGCGGCTTGAGGCATCCATCAGTGTCCCATGCCTTCACCTCCCTGCGGGCCAGGCGGCACGGCGGCGGCCGAGGTCGAGCTGCGTCGTCCGCGTTCCGCCTCGTGAAGTCGCGTGCCGGACGGGTCTGCCGCCAGACCCTCATGGGTCGTCGCGATGCGACGACCCGCGGGACGAGGTACCCGGGGCGGTGTGACGCCGGGTGCTTCTACTGGTCAACGGAAGGCCGCTGGCAGGTCAACGGCGCGTGTGCGAAGCGGGCGACCACACATGAATGCGTCGTGGTCAGCCGACCAGATGCCGCGCCAGGGCGGCGGCCTCGCCTCGGTTGGCGACGCCGAGCTTGGCGAGCATGTTCGAGACGTGCACGCTCACCGTCTTCTCGCTGATGAACAGGTTGGCCGCGATCGTCTTGTTGGGGGCCCCGGTGGCGAGGAGGTCGAGGACTTCGCGTTCCCGGGGTGTCAGTCGGCTCAATGGCCCTTCCTGCACCGCCGACTCCGGGAGGGGTACGCGCGAGCGGGTGGCGAGCCGGAACGCACGGCGCTCGAGCTCACCCGCGCCCATGTCGTGGGCGGTTCTCCAGCACTCGACGAGCAGCTCTCGACCCTCGTCCCTCCCGCCGTGGGCCAGCAGCTGTTCTGCCAGGTTCAGACGTGGCTCGAGGGCGAAGTAAGCGCCGAATGGCTCTGCCAGGGAGGTCGCTACCCGGAACTGGGCGACGGCCGCTTCTCGGGCGTACCTGGCGGCGTAGGCCTCGGCGAGCGCGAGCTGCACGCCGTAGTAGCTGCCGCGCCACTCGTCGGTGAGACCCGCGGTTGCTCGGTCGAGCTGGCGATCGGCGAGCTGGCGCAGGTGGTCAACCGAGGGTCCGGTGTTCGCCCGGTTCAAGGTCAGGGCCTGGAAGCC
>DATBDF010000250.1:0-30226 GCA_036270075.1 Nocardioides sp. | reverse complement strand
TGGCGCAGCGCGACATAGCCCGGCACCTTCTCCAGCTTGATCTTGAGCCGGGTGGCGTAGCCGAGCGAGCCGTAGGAGTTCGGGAACGTGTCGAAGAGGTCCTCACCGGGCTTCGTCGTCACGACCACCCCGGCCCCGGTGAAGATGTCCATGTCGACCACGGACTCGTGCGGCAGGCCGTTGCGGAAGCTCGTCGACTCGATGCCCAGCCCACTGACGGCGCCGCCCAGCGTGATGGTGCGCAGCTGCGGGACGACGTAGGGGATGAAGCCGCGCGGCAGCGTCGCGTCGACCAGAGCCTCGTAGGTGCACATCCCCTGGACGTCGGCGGTCTGCGCCTCGTCGTCGATGGAGATCACGCCCCCCAGCCCGGACACGTCGAGACCCGGCACGTCGGAGGCGGCGCGCGGCCGGAAGAGGTTCGAGGTCTTCTTGGCCAGGCGCACGGTCTGACCGGCCGGAATCGCGTCGTACGACGCCTTCAGACGCGCGACAGCGGCCTCGTGAGCGGCCAGTCCGGTGAGCACGGAACGGAAACTTACTCCGAAGGCGGCCGGAGCGGAGAACGGGTCCGGTTGAGCAGCGCGGAGTCGATCGGGCTCGGACGACGGTCGAGCCGGATCCGGATCAGGACCGCCGCCTCGTCCAGACGCCCCGCACGGGTCAGTGCGTGGATCAGCGTGTCCTCGAACACCTCTCGCTGCGCGTGGGAGCCGCCGAGCCGGACGAAGTCGTCGGCGAGCCGCAGGAGGTGGTCGGAGGCCGCGTCGTAGTCGCCCTCGACGTACGCCGCGAAGCCGAGCGCCAGGCCGGGCAGGAGCTCGGCGGCTCCGGGGGTGGCGAGCTCGACGGCGGAGCGGGCAAACCTCCGGAGGCCGTCGCTGTCACCCGCGGTGGCGAGCCCGATCGCGACGTGCGCGCCGACGAAGGTGAACGGCACCCGCTCGACGTACGGCGCGACGACCTCCGCCATCGTCGGCGATCCCGGGTCGGTCCCGGGCACGACGTGGTTCAGCAGCTGGCAGCGCCACAGCAACGACGTCCCGTCCGAGGGTCCGCGACGGCCGCCGCAGATCCGGTACCGCTCGACGGCTGCCTCACCTCGGCCGAGCTGGAGCTCGTGAAGAGCCGCATGCCACACGAGGTGGGTGGTGAACCTCGAGTCCTGGTCGGTGATCGGGAGCCAGCCGTCGAGGAAGGCGAGGCCCTCGGCGTGGTCCCCGGACTCGAAGTACACGTGTGCCAGGGGATGCGCACCGTCGGAGCCCGGCGGGTCCAGCTCGAGGCACCGCCTGGCGAGCCGATGGGCCTCCTCCAGGCGTCCCTGCTCCTGCCGCAGCATCGCCTCGTAACCCAGCACCGAGACGTGCTCCCCGACGGCATCGCCGGTCCGCCTGACCAGCTCCTCCACACGCTCGAACATGTTGGGGTGCGTCGACGTCGTGATCAGGAAGCCGGCGATGTCGAACGCGACCAGGTCGCCCGGGAACGCCTCCGCGTGCCGCTGCCAGTCGTCGTAGGCCGACCACATGCCGCGCTCCACCGTGCGGATCGCGGCGTCGACGAACGAGCGCTCCCACTCCTGGGGCGCGCGCCCGGCTCCGGCCGCCTCCGCCTCGGCGTTCGCGTCGAACGACTCGTCGCCACCGACGGCGGCGAGCAGCGCAGCCGTGGCGCGCGCCACCGCCAGGTCAGGCTCGGCCTCGATGACCTCGTGGAGGAGCTCCGCGTCGCCCGAGCGACGGCTCAGGTAGCGGAAGCAGAACTCGTCCCACGACGCAGCGAGGTCGCCGGACACCGAGGGTGTGAGCACGGCCATGCCGGGACCGTACGGCGGACGCGGCGACCTCGCATCCGTCTTCGGGGCGACGGCAGCGTTCGGTTCAGGCTGTGGGCACGATCGGGTCGCGCCCGGCGGAGCGTCACTCGGCGATCCGGCCCCTCGCGTCGCCGATGTGCACGAGGACAGCGTCGCCGGCGAAGTCGTGCACGGCACGCAGGTCCGGCGAGCCCTCGCCGCCCAAGCGGACGGCCGCCTCGAGCCCCCGGGAACCCGACGAGATCGCCATCGCGACGCACACCTCCAGCGCGGCCAGCCGCAGGCTTTCCAGGGCGACCGACGCCGCGGCGTACGTGCGCCCGTCGAGGTCGCGCACCGCAGCGCCCTCGGCTGCGCCCGTCCGCGCCATCGTCGCCCGCGCCAGCGTCACCAGCTTCTGGTCCTCGGGCGACAGGTCCGGCATGCGCCGAGGTTAACGGGCTGCGCGTCCTGGACGGGATGGATCCGAGCACTGGCCGGCGGGGCCCGCCCATCAGGTGGTTGGGCCCGGGGGCGCCGCCCCCGATCCCCTACGCTGCGCCATGGCCACGTTCACGCTCACCTGTGTCGGCGACGACCGGCCCGGACTGGTCTCGGCACTGTCGGCTCCGATCAGCGCGCACGGCGCGAGCTGGGAACGCAGCCAGATGGCCCGGCTGGCGGGCAAGTTCGCCGGCGTCCTGCTCCTGGAGGTCCCCGACGAAAGTGCCGAGGCGCTCGTCGGCGACCTGGCCGCACTGCAGCACATCGGCCTGCACGTCACGGTCGAGCGCACCGGCGAACCGGTCGTGCGACCCTCGGTACGGCTCCACCTCGAGCTGGTGGGGCCGGACCATCCCGGCATCGTGGCCGAGATCTCCGGCGCACTCGCCACGGCACGCATCGGCATCGAGGAGCTCAGCACCGACGTGCGCGACGCCCCCATGGCCGGTGGCACGCTGTTCGAGGCGCAGGCGGTGCTCCAGGCGCCGCCGACGACCAGCCTCGACGAGCTCCGATCGACCCTCGACTCTCTCGCGGACCGGCTGATGGTCCAGATCACTTTGTCCGACGTCGTGGACTCCGAGGTCTCGGGCTGAGGGCCGGCCCGTCACGGCCGAGGTGGCGACCGTGCGCCGTCAGTCCACTGCGGCAGAGGGGTCGGCGGCGAGCCGGCTGACCAACACGCTCTCGATCTTGTTGCGCCGGCCCGTGGCCGCCTCGGCGACGAAGCGGAGACCGTGGGCGTCCACGTGGGCGCCCGCGATCGGGACCCGGCCGAGCTGCTTGGCCATCAGCCCCAGCACGGAGTCGACGTCCTCGTCCTCGACGTCGATGCCGAAGAGCTCGTCCAGGTCGTCGATCGGGAAGCGCGACGAGACCCTCACCGAGCCGTCGTCGAGAGGCTCGGTCTCGACCTGCTCGGCGTCGTACTCGTCGGTGATCTCGCCGACGATCTCCTCGAGCAGGTCCTCGATCGTGACGAGCCCGGCGGTGCCGCCGTACTCGTCGACAACGACGGCGATGTGCTGTCGCGACGCCTGCATCTCCGAGAGCAGGGCGTCGACGGGCTTGGACTCCGGGACGTAGAGGGCCGGTCGCATCACCTCGTCCACGCGCTGGGTGAACTCGACGTCGGGGTCCTCGAAGTCACGGCGGACGACGTCCTTCAGGTAGGCGAAGCCCACGATGTCGTCGAGGTTCTCGTCGATGACCGGAACGCGCGAGAACCCGGAGCGGAGGAACAGCGAGAGGGTCTGCCGCAGGTTCTTGTAGCGCTCGATGTAGACCACGTCACCCCGGGGCACCATCACCTCGCGGGCGATGGTATCACCGAACTCGAAGACCGAGTGGATCATCGCCCGCTCGCCGGACTCGATGACCGAGGACGCCTCGGCGTAGTCGACGAGCTCGCGCAGCTCGGTCTCCGTCGAGAAGGGGCCGGCGCGGAAGCCGCGGCCGGGTGTGATCGCGTTGCCGACCACGATCAGGAGCTTCGAGACCGGCCAGACCACGCGGGTCGCGGCAGTGAGGATCACGGCGGCCACCGGGGCCACCCGGTCGGGGTGCTGGCGGCCGAGGGTCCGCGGCGCGACCCCGATCACGACGAACGAGACGACGAGCATGACGCCGACCGTCGTCAGGATGGTCGGCCAGACCGACCCGTCGTACCACCGGAGCACGACGAGGGTCAGCAGCACGGCGGCACCCATCTCGCAGAGCAGGCGCAGCAGGATCGCGGTGTTCAGGTAGCGCGCACGGTCGTCCAGGAGCGCCACCAAACGCTTGGCGCCCGCGCGTCCCTCGCCCACGAGCTCCTCGGCGCGGGCGCGCGAGTACGTCGTGAGGGCGGCGTCGGCCGCCGAGAAGACACCCGCGAGCACGACCAGGATCGCGGCTGCGACCAGACCGGTCGGACTCCCGGTCGGGTCGCTCACCGTCGGGTCACTTCTGGGCGCGCCAGGCCGCGAGGAGCTCGTCCTGGAGCCCGAACATCTCCCGGTGCTCCTCCGGCTCGGCGTGGTCGTAACCGAGGAGGTGCAGGATGCCGTGCACGGTGAGCAGCTCGATCTCCGCCTCGGTGCCGTGTCCGGCTGCCTCTCCCTGCTTCTCCGCGACGGCCGGGCACAGGACCAGGTCGCCGAGCACCCCCTCCTCGGGGTCCTCGTTGACCAGGCCCGGACGCAGCTCGTCCATCGGGAAGGCGAGCACGTCGGTGGGGCCCTCCTTCTCCATCCATTGCTCGTTGAGGGTCGCGATGGTGGGCTCGTCCACCGCCTTGATGCACAGCTCGGCGAGCGGGTGGACGCGCATCTGGTCCATGACGAACCTGCTCAGCGCGGACAGCCGCTGGACGTCGAGCTCGTGTCCCGACTCGTTGAGCACCTCGATGCTCATCGCACCACACCCGACGACACCGCGTCGTTCACCGGGTTTCGTCGCCGGCCGAGGGGCGGCTCGGGGTGATGCGCGGCTGTCGAGCGTCGTAGTCCTCGTAGGCCGCCACGATCTCGCCGACCAGCTTGTGCCGCACCACGTCGTGGGCGGTGAGCCGCTGGAAGGAGACGTCCTCGAGCTCGTTCAGGATGCCCTCGACCACTCGCAGCCCGGACCTCACCCCGTTCGGCAGGTCGACCTGCGTGACGTCGCCGGTGACCACGATCTTGGAGCCGAACCCGAGCCGGGTCAGGAACATCTTCATCTGCTCCGGCGAGGTGTTCTGCGCCTCGTCGAGGATGATGAAGGAGTCGTTGAGCGAGCGCCCGCGCATGAAGGCCAGCGGAGCCACCTCGATCGTCCCCGCCGCCAGCAGCTTGGGGATCGAGTCGGGGTCGACCATGTCGTGCAGCGCGTCGTACAGCGGCCGCAGGTAGGGGTCGATCTTCTCGCTGAGCGTGCCCGGCAGGAACCCGAGCCGCTCGCCGGCCTCGACGGCCGGCCGGGTGAGGATGATCCGGTTGACCTGCTTGGCCTGCAGCGCCTGCACGGCCTTGGCCATCGCCAGGTAGGTCTTGCCGGTGCCGGCGGGGCCGATCCCGAAGGTGATGGTGTGCTTGTCGATGGAGTCGACGTACCGCTTCTGGTTGAGGGTCTTGGGTCGGATCGAGCGGCCGCGGTTGCTCAGGATGTTGAGGGACAAGACGTCGGCCGGGCGCTCGGAGGTCTCGGCGCGCAGCATCGCCAGGACGCGCTCGACCGTCTCGGTGGTGATCCCCTGACCGGAGCGGATCAGGGTGACCAGCTCGTCGAGGAGCCGCTCCGCCAGGGCGACCTCACCCTGCTCGCCCTCGAGCGTGATGCGGTTGCCACGCACGTGGACGCGCAGGTCGAACGACCGCTCGATGAGGCTGAGGTGGTCGTCGCCCGGGCCGAGGAGGCGGACCATGTCGATGCTGCCGGGCACCACGACGGTGTGTCGGGTGCCCTGCTGATCGAGCGGAGTCTGGTCGGTCTGTTGGCTCTCTGTCATCAGGTGGCCCATGGTACGGGCGGGCACCCCCGCCGACCCAGCGCTTTGAGCCTGCCGGTGCTCAGGCACATCGTCAGGGATGCGTGACGGCCAGGATGCCGAGGCACATCTCGTCGGTCGTGCCCTCGCCCCACACGACGTACCGGTCCGGCTGGCCGTGGAACGCCGGCAGCTGGTCGCGCAGCCACTGGACGTGCTTGCAGGTGACCTTGACCGTCTCGCCCGGCTGGAGCGACACGGGCTTGATCTGCCGCGCCCCCTGGTTGTCGAAATCCCAGACGGGGATGTCGAGGATGGTCCGGGCCCGGGGAGTGCCGGGGTCGACCTGGATCTTGATCGACCGCCCGAGCAGGTGCATGTGGCCCGCGACGGCGCGGATCGTCGTCGGCTCACGGATGGTGCGGGTGCAGGTGGTGACCTCGGTGTCACGCTGCTCGCCGCACAGGACGTTCAGCCAGTTGTTCGTCTGCCCGACGGGTCCGAACCGGCGCACCACGTCGGCGATGGAGGTCGTGCGGTCGCAGAGCACGTTGTCGGTGTGGCCGGGACGACACGGGAGCTCGACGGGTGCCGGGAGCAGCATCGTCTCGATCGGTGTCAGGTGCGCCGCCGGAGGCGCCAGCCGGAGCAGCGCGGCCGAGCGATCCGCTCCGGACCCCGCGAGCAGGTTGTAGTGGACCTGCATCACGATCCGGCTTCCGGCCGGGAGCGGTACGCCGTACCCGGGCGCGTCGACGGACTCCTGGCTCCCGGGCGCCCAGGCACCCAGCCACGGCGCGTCGTCGAGATCGTTGCTGTTGGGCAGGCCGCTGTCGCCGAAGCACGTCCAGCCCTCGCCGGGGTCCTTCGCGTCGAGCTGCTTGGCGGCCGACACCTGGTCGGGGTCGACCCGGAACAGGATCACGTGGTGCACGACGGCGCGGTCGTCGGGCTTGACGAAGGTCCCGGTCAGGTACCGGTCCTGCGTCAGGCGCGGATCGAGGAGGAAGCACCGGTAGTCGTCGGTCCCGACGCCGTTCGGCGCCGCGGGTCGGTAGGCCGTGGACATCCGCAGCGCCATCCGGCTCTCGCCGGGACGCAGCGGCTTCGGCTTCACTGCCGCCACGGCATGCGTCTGCTGGTGCTGGGCCCCGGTCGCCGTGGTGCCGGCTGACGGGGCCGGAAGCGTCGCGGAGGGTGCGGCGGAGTTCCCGGCGGCGACCAGGGCGAGCGCGATCGCCAGCGCGGCCACGGCGACCGCAGCCGTGACGGCCGCGACCTTCCCCGTCACCCGGGAGGCCATGCCTGAGGCCTTCCGGCCAGCATGTGCAGGTGTGCGTGGAACACCGACTGCCCCGCCTGCTCCCCGGTGTTGAGGACCAGCCGGTAGCTGTCGTGCCCGGCGTCCGTGGCCACCTGTCGAGCCACGCGGACGAGCTCGGCCACGGTCTCGGGCTCTCGGTCTGCCAGCTCCCCCGCGTTCGCGACGTGGGTGCGGGGCACGACGAGGACGTGCAGCGGTGCCTGTGGGTTGACGTCGCGGAACGCGAACGCGGTGTCGGTCTCCGCGACCACGTCGGACGGGATGTCGCCCGCGACGATCGAGCAGAACAGGCAGTCGGCCATGACGTCATCGTGTCATGCGCCCCGAGATCGCGGCGGTAAACCCGGAGCGCCTCGCGTGCGTGCTACTACCGTGATCGGACATGCGGAGGTCCGGCTGATGGCTCCCCGGAGCCAGAACACCAGCTGGAGCGCCGACGAGGCGCTCGAGCTGCTGTACGCCGCCCACTGGCGCCGGCTGGTCCGCCTCGCCTTCCTCCTCGTGCACGACGTCGGCACGGCCGAGGAGATCGTCCAGGAGTGCTTCGTCGCCGTGCACGGTCGATGGAGCCGGTTGCACGACCCCGACAAGGCCCTGGCCTATCTGCGACAGAGCGTCGTGAACCGGTCGCGCTCGCACCTGCGACATCTCGCCGTCGTACGCCGGCACGTCGACCGCGAACCTCCGCCCGAGCCGGTCGCCGGCCCCGACCACGCCGCCAGCGATCACGCGCGGCGTGCGACCGTGCTCGCCGCGCTCCGCGCGTTGCCTCGTCGTCAGCGCGAGGTGCTCGCCCTGCGCTACTACGCCGACCTCTCCGAGGCCGAGATCGCGGAGACGCTCGGGATCAGCCGCGGCGCCGTCAAGAGCCACGCGTCGCGAGGCGCCGCCGCCCTGCGAGCCCAGCTCAGCGGTGTGCTCGAGGAGACCCGATGAACGACGACGAGCTGCACCGGCTGCTTACCGACGCGGTCTCCGACATCGAGCCGGAGGACCGGATCGACGAGCTCCGCGCCTCCCTGCGGCCTGCTCCCCGTCCGGTCGCAGCCCTCCACACCCGGCCGTGGTACGCCGCCGCCGCGATCGTGGCCGCCGTGATCGGCGTGGTCGCCTATGTCGCCTCGGTCGCGGGCGACCGGCCCTCGGGCCTCGACCCCGCGAGCGACGGTGGTTCCACCCAGCCGACCCAGATCGCCACCGACACGGCAGCGCCGTCCCCGTCGACGCGTTCGTCCCAGGACCAGCTGACGGTGTACTACCTCGGGCACGGCCCACGCGGTGACGTGCTCTTCCAGGAACAGATTCGCGTCGCGGGCAACCCGTTCGAGACGGCCGTGGCTGCCCTCATGACCCCGAGCGACCCCGACTACCACACCGCGTGGCCCGTCGGGAGCGTGATCTCGGCAGACTTCGAGCACGGCGTCGTCCGGGCCAAGCTCGGCTCCATCCGTGCCCATCGCCGCGCCGGCATGTCGGCCCGGACGGCGAACGAGAGCATCCAGCAGGCCGTGTACACGCTCGTGGCGGCCAGCGGTCACCCGGAGGCCAAGGTCCAGTTCCTCCGCAACGGGAAGCCGGCGCCCTCCGTCCTGGGCGTGCGCACGAACCACCCGCTGGCCCCGGGGCGGGCCGGCGACGTCCTCTCCCCGATCAACATCACCTCTCCGTCCGAGGGCCAGGACATCGGACATGGCTGGTTCGCCGTGACCGGGACCAACAACGGGTCCGACGGCACCGTGGTGATCCAGCTGGTGAGCACGAGCCCGTCGGGAGACACCACTGTGCTGACGGACTCGGGCACGGCCAGCGGCTCCGGTGACCCGAGCCGGCTGTACCCGTGGCGAGTCGCGCTCGACACGTCCGACGTGGCCCCGGGGACCTACGTGCTCACGGCGTCGAACCTGGACCCCTCGGGCGGCACCGACGGCTCGGGTCCGGCCATCGACACGAGGACCGTCGTCATCCCCTGAGGTCCCCCCAGCGAGCGGTGCGTGAGAGCAGCGCGGCCACGGCGCCGACGCCGGCGGTCGACGTCCGCAGCACCTCCGCACCGAGGTGTACGACGCTCGCTCCGGCGCCGCGCAGCGCGGCCAGCTCCTCGTCGGCGAGCCCACCCTCGGGACCCACGACCAGCAGCAGGGTGCCCTGCTCGGGCACCCTCACCTGCGCCAGCGGGAGATCGGCAGCCTCGTGGAGCACGACCGCGAGCGAGGCGCCGGCGACGAGTGCAGCGACGTCGGCTGTCGACGCCAGCTCGGTGACCTCCGGGAACCAGGCGCGCCGCGCCTGCTTGGCGGCCTCGCGGGCGGTGGCGCGCCAGCGGGCGACGCCCTTGTCCGCCCGCTCGCCCCGCCATACCGCCACCGAGCGCGCGGCAGCCCACGGCACGATCGTGGCGACGCCGATCTCGGTGAGAACCTCGACCGCGAGCTCGCCGCGGTCACCCTTCGGCAGGGCCTGGACGACGGTGACCTGGGGGCTGGGTTCGGCCACCGTGTCCACACGATCCGCGCGCACGGTCAGTCGTCGCTTGCCGGTCTCGGCCACGGTGCCGACCAGTGTCGTGCCCCGGCCGTCGGTGAGCATCACGGACTCCCCCACGCGGAGCCGGCGTACCGCCACGGCGTGGTGTGCCTCGTCCCCCTCGACGGTCACCTCGTCACCATGGCGCGCGCCCTCCAGCGACTCGACCCAGTGCACCGGGAGCGACATCGCCGAGGCCTCGATCAGTGGTTGAACGCGTCGCGGATGCGCCCGAACACCGACGAGGGGCGGGTCGGCCCGATCCGGCCGTCGGGCTTCTCCTCGCCACGGATGGCCGCGAGCTCACGCAGCAGCTCCTCCTGGCGGGGGTCGAGCCGGGACGGCGTCTCGACCATCACAGTGACGACCAGGTCGCCACGGCCGCCGCGGAGCCCGGGTACGCCGCGCCCCCGGAAGGTGTGCTCGCTGCCGGACTGCGTGCCCGGCTTCACGTCGAGCTCGAACGATGTCTCGACTCCGCTGTCGGCGCCCGACTCGACGTCGGCCTCGAGCGTGGGCAGGGTCAGCGTCGTGCCGAGCGAGGCCGCGGTCATCGGCACGGCGACCGTGCAGTGCAGCGTCGTGCCGTCGCGGGTGAAGACGTCGTGCGGCGCGACGTGCACCTCGACGTAGAGGTCGCCTGGCGGGCCACCGCCGGCGCCGACCTCGCCCTGTCCGGCCAGCTGCACCCGGGTGCCGGTGTCGACGCCGGCCGGGATCTTCACGGTGATCGAACGCCGTGCTCGCACGCGTCCGTCGCCGGAGCACTCGCGGCACGGGTCGGGGATCAGGGTGCCGTAGCCGCGGCAGGCCGAGCAGGGGCGCAGGGTGCGGATCTCGCCCAGGAACGACCGCTGCACGTGTGCCACCTCGCCGGTGCCCCGGCAGGTCTCGCACGGCACCGGGTGGGTCCCCGGCGCGGTGCCCTCGCCCTGGCAGGTCGTGCAGACCACGGCGGTGTCCACCTTCAGCTCACGCGCGACCCCGAAGGCGGCCTCGGCGAGCGACACCTCCATCCGGATCAGCGCGTCCTGCCCTCGGTGGACCCGCGGCCGCGGGCCCCGGCCCTGCGGTCCGCCCTGCCCGCCGAAGAACGCGTCCATGATGTCGGTGAACGAGAAGCCGGCGCCGAACCCGCCCGCGCCACCGAAGACGTCACCCCCGCGGTCGTACGCCGCGCGCTTCTGCGGGTCGCTGAGGATCTCGTAGGCGCGCGAGACCTCCTTGAACCGCTCCTGGGTCGCCGGGTCGGGGTTCACGTCGGGGTGCAGCTGACGAGCAAGTCGGCGGTACGCCTTCTTGATCGTGTCCGCGTCGGCGTCGCGGGAGACGCCGAGCAGCTCGTACAGGTCCTGGTCTGTTGCCATCGAGGAAGAGAGTCCTTGTTGTCGTGCGTGGGTGTTATGCCTCGTCGAGGATGCGGGAGACGTAGCGGGCGACCGCGCGCACCGCTGCCATCGTCCCCGGATAGTCCATGCGGGTGGGGCCGACCACACCCAGGTTGCCGACCGCCTCGTCCCCGGGTCCGTACCCCGTGGACACGACGCTGGTACTGGCGAACTCCTGGTAGGGCCCCTCGTGGCCGATCCGGACGGTCACCAGACCCCCGGACTGGGCCTCCCCGAGCAGCTTGAGCAGGACGACGTGCTCCTCGAGCGCCTCGAGGAGGGGCCGCACGGAGACCTCGAAGCTGTCGCCGAAGTGGGCCAGGTTGGCGGCACCGCCCACCGCGACGCGCTCGGAGGAGCGGTGGTCGGACATCGCCTCGACGAGTGCCTCCACGACGGCGTCCTGGATGCCGCCGTCGTCCGGCGGCGCGACGAGGGTCCCGAGCTCCGCGCCGGCGTCGGCGATCACGCGGCCGTGGACGGCGCCGGCCACGCGTCCTCGCAGGGCCGCGACGCCTTCGTCGTCCACGGGGCTCGTCAGCTCTACGAGCCGCTGCTCCACCCGACCGGAGCTCAGGATCAGCACCAGCAGCAGCCGGGTCGGGGTCAGGGCGACGAGCTCGACGTGCCGGACGGTCGACCGAGACAGCGTGGGGTACTGCACGAGGGCCACCTGGTGCGTGAGCTGGGCGAGCAGGCGCACCGAACGCTGCACCACGTCGTCGAGGTCGACGGCGCCGTCGAGGATCGAGGCGATCGCGCGCTTCTCGGCGGCGCTCATCGGCTTGATCGTCGTCAACCGGTCGACGAAGAGCCGATAGCCCTTGTCGGTGGGGATGCGACCGGCGCTGGTGTGGGGCTGCGTGATCAGGCCCTCTTCCTCCAGCGCCGCCATGTCGTTGCGGACCGTGGCCGGGGAGACCCCCAGCTGGTGCCGTTCGACGAGGGCCTTGGAGCCCACCGGCTCCTGGGTCGCCACGTAGTCCTCGACGATGGCGCGGAGCACGGCCTGGCGGCGTTCGTCCTGCATCGCCACCGTCCTCTCTCTGCTCGTCTGCGCCCTCGTCTGCGCGCTTGCCTGTGTTCTCGGCTGCGCGCTTGCCTGTGCTCTCGTCTGTGCTCTCCGGCGCTCTCCTGCGTGTTGGCACTCCCCACCGACGAGTGCCAACACTACTCCAGCGCTCCAGCCGGACCGGGGTGTGTGCGCGGGTGTCTAGGCTCACCCCGTGGTGATGTTCCGCGAGGTGGCCGACCAGGTCTGGGTCGCGCGACAGGAGTGGTACGACCTCAACGTCTGCCTCATCCGCGGCTCGTCCGGGCTGGTGGTGGTGGACACCCAGGCATCCGCACGCGCCGCCCGGGCCATCGTCGAGGAGGTGCGAGCTCTCGGCATCGGCGACGTCACGGCGATCGTCAACACCCATGAGCACTTCGACCACACCTTCGGCAACGGCGCGTTCCGGGCGGCGTACGGCGAGGTCCCCATCCACGCCCACGAGGTCGCGGCGGAGCGCACCGTCGACGCCGGCGAGCACATCAAGGAGCGATTCGCCGTGGAGTGGGACGACCCCCACCGGGACGAGGTCCTCGAGACGGAGGTCGTCGTCGCCGACCACACGTTCTCCTCGGTCCGGGTCCTCGACCTCGGCGACCGTCAGGTGGAGCTGGCCCACCCAGGGCGTGGCCACACCGCCGGGGATGCCGTGATCCGGGTGCCGGACGCGGACGTCGTGCTCGCGGGCGACCTCGTCGAGGAGAGCGGTCCGCCGGCGTACGGCTCCGACTGTCATCCGCTCGACTGGCCCGGCACCCTCGACGTCGTGATCAACCTCGTCGGCCGCGACGCCGTCGTCGTGCCCGGCCACGGAGCGCTGGTCGACCGCGACTTCGTCGAGCAGCAGCGCCAGGACATCGCGATCACCGCCCAGACGATCCGCGACCTGGCGGGCGCGGGCATTCCGGTCGAGCGCGCGGTCGAGGAGGGCGACTGGCCGTTCCCACCGCAGGCCCTCGCGCATGCGGTGGTACGCGGGTACGAGCAGCTCCCTCCCGGCGGCCGGAGTCTCCCGCTCGCGTGACGTCGCCCTGCCGATACACCCTTACGGGTGGTGCGGCCGCGACGCTGCCCACATAGAACGGTCGGCGTGAGTGAGCAGTCGCCGGATCGCGGGGAGCAGGCCGAGCAGGACGGTCCGCTGACCGTCTCCGACGACGAGCTCCCTGACGACGTGAAGCCGAGCGAGGACAACCCGCTGGCACAGCCGGCCGGCGACGACGTGCCCGACGACGTCCTGAAGGACACCGCGGGCGGCTCGGGCGGGGACTCGGAGGACGCGGCCGAGGGGGGAGGCGACGCGTCCTCCGGGACCCGTTCCGAGGATGGCCGCTCTGCCTGAGCCTGCCTGACGCGGCGCGCCTGGGCGGCCGGTGGCGGCCCGACACCTAGCCTCGACCGGTGACCCGCGACCGCTACGGATCAGACGTGCTCGCCTCCGACTGGACGGCACCGGCCAGGGGCAGGGCGACCCCCGCGGAGGCGACGCCGGGGCTCGTCGTCGAAGAGGTCATGACCGACTTCTGTGGGGAGGTCGTCGCCGTCGACCGGGACCGCGGCACCCTCACGCTGGAGGACCGCCGCGGCCGGCGACGAGCGTTCCCTCTCGGACCCGGCTTCCTGCTCGAGGGCCGACCCGTGGTGCTGAAGCCGCCGGTGACCCGAGCCGCACCCACGGCCCCGCGGCGTACGGCGTCGGGATCCGTCGCCGTCCAGGGCGGGAGGGCCCGGGTGGCCCGCGAGAGCCGGATCTTCGTCGAGGGCCGGCACGATGCCGAGCTGGTCGAGAAGGTCTGGGGCGACGACCTGCGCGTCGAGGGCGTGGTCGTGGAGCACCTGGGCGGCGTCGACGACCTCGTCGCCGCGCTCGGTGACTTCGGGCCCGGGCCGGGGCGGCGCGTGGGCGTGCTGGTGGACCACCTGGTCCCCGGCTCCAAGGAGAGTCGCATCGCCGAGGACGTGCGCCGCTCCACCGTCGGCACCCACGTCCTGGTCGTCGGTCACCCGTTCGTGGACGTGTGGGCCGGCGTGAAGCCGGAGCGGCTCGGCCTGGCCGCCTGGCCGGAGGTCCCGCGTGACGTCGAGTGGAAGCACGGGGTCTGTGCCGCGCTCGGATGGCCGCACGCCGACCAGGCGGACATCGCTCGCGCCTGGCAGCAGATCCTGGCCCGCGTGACGTCGTACGCCGACTGTGAGCCAGCGCTGCTCGGCCGCGTCGAGGAGCTGATCGACTTCGTCACCGAGTCGGAGTGACGTCCTCCGTCGAAGCCTCGGTTGGACGGAGGCGTCGACCGTGGTCGACTACGCAGATGAGCCGCGTCGAGGGAGTCAGCCCAGCGCGCTCGGCCGCGCCCTCGACGGACGCAGACGCGCGCACTGTCCCGGCTACGGCGCGCGGCCCACGCCTGTGGTGGCGCCGGTTCCTCGTCGTCCTGCCGTGGCTGGTCTACGTCGGCATCGTGGTCTCCCTCTTCCTCAACGCGGCCCGCCCGCTGACGAACACCGACACCTACTTCCACCTCCGGTTCGGCCACGAGTTCCTGCACGGCTGGTCGGTGCGTCACCCGGGAAGCGTCAGCACGTTCGCCACTGCTGACTGGGTGCCGACCCAGTGGCTGTCGGAGATCGTGATGGCCAAGACCGAGGACTGGTTCGGGCTGGCGGGCGTCGCCTGGCTCTCCGGACTGCTGCAGATGGGGCTCTTCCTGGGCGTGTACGCCGCCGTCCGGGGCCGCGCCGATCTCCTCGTCGCGATGCCGGTCAGCGCCGTCGCCCTGTTCGCCATGCAGAACGGCCTCTCGATGCGCCCGCAGGTGGTGAGCTACCTGCTGACGGCGGTGGTCGTCGCGGCGTGGCTCCGCACCCTCGACGACCACCGGATGCGCTGGTGGCTCGTGCCGCTGGTGTGGCTCTGGGCGACGCTGCACGGGATGTGGCCGGTGGCCCTCCTGATCGGCGCGACGGCGACCGTGGGTCTCGCTCTGGACCGCGTCCCCCCTCGCGTGGTGCTCCGGGCGGCAGGCGTGACCGGCGCCTGCGCCCTTGCGGCCGCGCTGACGCCGGTCGGGCCGGCGCTGTACGGCGGCGTGGTCGCGGTCGGAGACCGGGCGGCGTTCTTCGCCGAGTGGCTGCCACCCGACTGGGTCTCGTGGCGGTCGGGGGGCTTCGCGGTGCTCCTGGCTGCCACCCTCGTCGGTCTCTGGCGCCGACGCCAGAACTCGTGGACCGAGACGCTGCTGATCGTGCTGGCCGGTGTCTTCGCGGCGTACTCGGTGCGGACCGTGCCGGTGGGGGCGGCGATGCTGGCCCCCCTCGCGGCCGGACCGCTGCAGGCGATGATCGGCAGGCGGACGCCGGTCGGCAGCCGTGAGCGACGGGGGGTCCTCGGTGGCGTCGCGGTCTCCCTGGTGGTGCTCGCCCTGGTCGTCCCCCGGACCTCCGACCAGCCGCTCGCCTTCCCCTCGTGGAGCGACCGGGCGATCGGCGGGCTGCCAGCCGGTACCAAGGTGGTCAACGACTGGAGCCTCGGCGGCTACCTGATGTGGCGCTACCCGCAGCTGGACCTCCTCATGCACGGATACGGCGACACGTTCACCACCGCGGAGCTGACGCGGAACGACGACCTGTTGCTCGTCGCGCCGGGATGGCAGCGCGACCTGCGCGAGACCGGTGCCCGCGTGGCGCTGCTCCGCCCCACGTCCCTGCTGGCCGCCCAGCTCGCCCACCAGGAGGGGTGGCGGGTCGTGCACGTGTCCGACTCGGTGGAGATGCTCGAGGCGCCTCCCGATTGGCACTCAGCCGGCTGACGCCTCCACCCACCGGGTCAGCACCGTCGCGGCGGCCCCCGAGTCGACCGCCTCGGCCGCCCGGCCGAACGCCGCCGGCAGTGCGTCCGCGACCGCCGCTCCCGGCTCGTCGTACACGGCCAGCGCGGCGGCGGCGTTGAGGAGCACCGCGTCGCGCACGGGCCCCTGCTCGCCGTCGAGGATCCGTCGTACGACGGCCGCGTTGTGCTGCACGTCTCCGCCGCGGAGGTCCTCCGGGCGGGCGAGGGCGAGGCCGACGGCCGCGGGATCCACCTCGGACGGCGTGACGATGCCGTCATGGACCAGCCAGACCTGCGAGGTCGTGGTCGTGGTGAGCTCGTCCAAGCCGTCGTCCCCGCGGAAGACCCACGCGTCGACGCCGCGGCGGGCGAGGACGCCGGCCATGACCGGCGCCATCCGCGCGTCGGCGCAGCCGACGGCCTGGGCGGCCGGCCTGACGGGGTTGGCGAGCGGGCCGAGCACGTTGAACGTCGTGGCGATGCCCAGCTCGCGGCGCGGTCCGGCGGCGTGCCGCATGGCCGGGTGGAAAGCCGCGGCGAAGCAGAACGTGATGCCCACCTCCTCGGCGATCCGCGCCACCTGGTCCGGCCGGAGGTCCAGGCGGATGCCGAGCGCCTCCAGCACGTCCGCCGAGCCTGCTTGCGAGGACGCCGACCGGTTGCCGTGCTTGACCACGCGAGCGCCCGCACCCGCCGCGACGATCGCGGCCATGGTCGAGATGTTCACGCTCATCGAGCGGTCGCCGCCGGTGCCGACGACGTCGAGCGCGCGCCCGGGGATCGTCAACGGCGCCGAGACGGAGTACATGGCGTCGAGGAGGCCGGTGACCTCGTCGACCGTCTCGCCCTTGCTCCGCAGTGCGACCGCGAACCCGGCGACCTGGGCCGGCGTGGCTGCCTCGGCGAGGATCTCGCCCATCGCCCAGGACGCCTGGTCGGCGGTCAGGTCCTGACGCTGGACGAGTGTCCCGAGCACGTCGCTCCAGGTGGGAGGCACGAGCGTCAGCCGGCGGAGGTGGCCGGCACCCGCGGCCGCAGCAGTGTGGTGACGGCCTCGGCGAGGCGAACGGGGTCGATCGGGTGCGGGACGGCCGCCTCGGCACGGCACCACGTCGCCAGCCACGCGTCCTGCGGCCGGCCGATCAGCACCAGCACCGGCGGGCACCGGTAGATCTCGTCCTTGAGCTGCTTGGCGATCCCCATGCCGCCGACCGGGACCGCTTCGCCGTCGAGGATCGCCAGGTCGATCCCACCGGCGTCCATGTTCTGCAGCACCACGGGCTCGGTGGCGACCTCGACGTACTCCAGCTGCGGGAGGTCGGGGTGAGGGCGGCGTCCCAGGGCGAGGATGACCTGCTGCCGGACGTTGACGTCGTCGCTGTAGACCAGCACACGCAGCCGCTTCTCGGCCGCTGCCGCGTCGTGGGAGTCGCTCACGGGCAGAAGGCTACCGTCCGTCGGGGGCCCGGGCGGCCTTGGCCTCTCGCGCCTCGAGCAGGTCCAGACGCCGGTCCTCGCGCCGGGCCTCGGCCATCGACGAGCGCACCCACTGGGCGAAGAGGACGGCGAAGAAGAAGAGCCCGACCATGTCGCCGGCGCTCCAGAGGATGCCGCCGGCCAGGTGCTGGTCGCCGTGCGGACTCGGCAGCCAGGCGCCCATCGGTCCCTCGTGGAGCTCGGGGTACCAGTCGCCGCCGATCAGCTTCTCCTGAGCCATGATCGTGACACCCATGAACGCGTGGAAGGGCAGCGTCAACACGATCAGGAGCACCCGGAACGGGTAGTCGATCCGGTTGGGCAGCGGATCCACTCCCACGAGGGGCCAGAAGAACAGGCACCCGACGAGGACCATGTGGGCATGGGTCATCTCGTGCAGGTAGTCGTGGTGCAGCGTCGCGGTGTACCAGCCGGTGAAGTAGAGCGCCCACGGCGTGAGGACGAACAGCGCGAAGGTCAGCGGCGGGAAGGTGAGGACCTTGGCCGCCCGCGAGTGCAGGACGACCAGCAACCAGCCACGCGGACGTCGCGGCAGCGTCCTCAGGGCGAGGGTGATCGGGGCGCCGAGCGCCATCGACAACGGCACCAGCATCGACAGGATCATGTGCTGGGCCATGTGCACGCTCAGGAGGGTGTCGTCGTAGGTCCCGATCCCCGAGACGGTGGCGAGCGCGGCCAGCACCATGGCGCCCAGGAACGCCGCCGTACGGCCGAGCGGCCAGCGGTCCCCCCGGCGGTGCATCCGGGAGACGCCCCACAGGTAGACCCCCGCGGTCAGCACGATCACCAGGCTCGCCCAGGAGAGCAGCTCCCACTGCGTGAAGACGGCGCCGAGGGTGAACCTCGGGAGGGCCTCCTCGTGGCCTCCGGCGCCGTGCATCACGGGTGCGATCACGCTTGCGAGAATAGGCCGGGTGCGGCTGGCCGAAACAACTCGGTCCCGCCAGGGGGTCGGGGTGCCCAGCATCGAGGGGTGAGGACATAATGGCGCCCGTGGCGACAGCTTCGACGACGATCCCGGCCTCGCGGCTCCACGGACACCACGACCGCCCGAGCATGGTGAGCGTCGGAACCATCCTCTGGCTGTCCAGCGAGCTGATGTTCTTCGCCGCTCTCTTCGCGTCGTACTTCACCATCCGCGCGGTCAGCCCGGTGCTGTGGGCGCAGAACACCGAGAAGCTCGACGTCCCCTTCGCCGCGGTGAACACCACCATCCTGGTGCTGTCCTCGCTGACCTGCCAGATGGGGGTCTTCGCCGCCGAGCGCGGTCAGGTCGGGCGCAGCGGCTCGGTCTTCCAGGTGAAGGGATGGGGCCTGCGTGAGTGGTTCATCCTCACCTACATCATGGGCGCGGTGTTCGTGTCCGGTCAGGCAACGGAGTACACCTCGCTGGTCCATGAGGGCGTCACCATCTCGTCCTCCGGCTACGGCTCGATGTTCTACCTGACCACCGGCTTCCACGCGCTCCACGTGACCGGCGGGCTGGTCGCCTTCCTGTACGTGCTCGGCCGGACGTTCATGGCACGCCGCTTCACCCACGAGCAAGCCGTCAGCGCGATCGTCGTGTCGTACTACTGGCACTTCGTCGACGTGGTCTGGATCGGACTGTTCGCGACGATCTACCTCATCCAATGACCCGTCCGATGACCCATCCCGTGACCGCAAGGGACCGACTGTGCGCCTCCTGAACCGCCCCCTCGGCAGACTCTCCCGGCATCGCCGCGGGCCCGTCGCCGGGCTGCTCGTGGTTCTGATGGGGCTGCTCCTGACCGGGGGGCTGTACGCCGCCTTCTCGCCGGCTTCCGCCCACGAGAACGACTCGGCGGCGCAGATCGAGAAGGGGCGCAAGCTCTTCCTGGTCGGCTGCTCGTTCTGCCACGGCCTCAACGGCCAGGGCGTCAAGACCGAGGACGGCAACCAGCTCGGCCCGCCCCTCGCCGGTGTCGGTGCCGCAGCGGTCGACTTCCAGGTCGGCACGGGTCGCATGCCTGCCCAGCAGCCGGGACCGCAGATCCCGCAGAAGGAGACCAGCTACACCCAGGACGAGATCGACGCCCTCGCGGCGTACGTCGCCTCCCTCGGTCCCGGTCCGGCGGTCCCGGACGAGGCCGAGTACAACATCGACAACATGACCGATGAGCAACGGCAGGAGGCGATCACCCGGGGTGGTGAGATCTTCCTGACCAACTGCACCGCCTGCCACAACTTCGAGGGGGCCGGCGGTGCCATGCCGCACGGCGGCTACGCGCCCAACCTCCGCGGCGTCGAGCCGAAGTACATCTTCGAGGCGATGCTCACGGGCCCGCAGGCCATGGACAAGTTCTCGAACGGCAACCTGTCGGTCGACGAGAAGCGCGACATCGTCGCCTACCTCCAGTCACTCGACGACAACCCCGACTACGGCGGCTTCGGCATGGGCGGCATCGGCCCCGTGAGCGAGGGCATGTTCGCCTGGATCGTCGGCATCGGCTCGCTGGTCGGGGTGGCCACCTGGATCGCGGCGCACACCGCTCGGTCGTCGAAGCAGAAGGCGGAATCGTGAGCGACCACCTCCCCGAGACCACGCATGACGGACACCCGCCGGTCGTCGTCGACGAGCCCATCCCCGATCCCGGTCTGCCCGCCCACGAGTGGCGACCCACCGACGTCGACCCGAAGGCCGAACGCCGGGCCGAGCGTCAGGTCGCCGGCCTGTTCGGGCTCGCCGTCGTCGGTTCCATCCTCTTCGTCGTCAGCTACGTCGTCTTCCAGGTCGGCGACGACCCCGACCTGATCGGCAACCTCGGCGCGAGCAACGTCGCACTGGGCCTGTGCCTCGCGCTGGTGCTGCTGGCCATGGGTGCGGGGATGATCCAGTGGGCCCGCAAGCTGATGGGCGACCAGGAGATCGTCGAGATGCGCCACCCCGCGGCGTCCTCCCAGGAGGACCGCGAGGCCGCGGTGGCGATCCTGCAGACCGGGCTGGAGGAGTCGGGCCTCGGTCGCCGTCCGCTGATCCGCAATTCGCTCCTCGCCGCCGGCGGCGTCCTCGGCATCCTGCCGATCGTGATGCTGGCCGACCTCGGCCCGCTGCCGGGCGACAAGCTGTACCACACGATCTGGGACCTCGACACCTGGACGCCGGAGATGCAGGCGTGGTGGCAGACGCAGAACCGCACCCTCCAGCGTGTCGTGCGCGACGTGGTCGGGACCCCGATCAAGGTCACCGACCTGGAGATCGGCGATCTCGTCAACGCCGAGCCCGAGGTCATCTTCGCCACCGACCCCGAGACCAAGCAGCCCATCGTCGAGGGCACCGACCTGCTCATCGCCAAGTCCAAGGCGGCCGTGGTCCTGCACCGGATGGTGCCCAGCGACATCGTCTCGGAGCAGACCCTCAACTGGTCGGTGGCCGGGATCGTCTGCTACTCCAAGATCTGCACCCACGTCGGCTGCCCGATCTCCCTGAACGAGCGCACCACCCACCACCTGCTGTGCCCCTGCCACCAGTCGACCTTCGACCTGGCCGACAGCGGTCGCGTGGTCTTCGGGCCGGCGGCCAGGCCGCTTCCCCAGCTCGAGCTCACGGTTGACGACGACGGATACTTGGCAGCGAAGCAGGACTTCAACGAACCCGTCGGGCCGAGTTTCTGGGAGCGAGGCTGACCATGTCCCTGGACACCAGCAAGATCGCCGACACCAATCGCGACACCCCGGCGACCACCAAGAAGCCGAACAAGGCCGGCGCGGTGGCGGGCTGGGCCGACGACCGGTTGAGCCTGGGCACCCTGACGAAGGTCTTCGCCCGCAAGGTGTTCCCGGACCACTGGTCCTTCATGCTCGGCGAGATCGCCCTGTGGTCGTTCGTCGTCCTGCTGCTGACCGGCACGTTCCTGACGTTCTGGTTCGTGCCGTCGATGTCGGAGTCGACGTACGAGGGCTCCTACACGCAGCTGCGCGGCGTACCGATGTCGGACGCCTACGCCTCGACCCTGCACATCAGCTTCGACATTCGCGGCGGCCTGCTGATGCGCCAGATGCATCACTGGGCAGCGATGCTGTTCATCGCGGCCATGTTCGTGCACCTGATGCGCACCTTCGTCACCGGTGCCTTCCGCAAGCCGCGTGAGCTGAACTGGATCGTCGGCTCGATGCTGCTCCTGCTCGGCATCCTCGAGGGCTTCGCCGGCTACTCGCTGCCGGACGACCTGCTGTCCGGCACCGGCCTGCGGATCGCGGACGGGCTGATCAAGGCGACACCCGTCGTCGGCACCTATATGTCGTTCCTGATATTCGGGGGCGAGTTCCCCGGCGACGTGATCATCCCGCGCCTGTACATCCTGCACGTGCTGCTGATCCCGGGGCTGATCCTCGCCCTGATCGGCCTGCACATGACGCTGCTGGTCTTCCACAAGCACACCCAGTGGGCAGGACCCGGTCGCACCGAGCGCAACGTGGTCGGCTTCCCGATGCTCCCCGTGTACGCCGCCAAGGCGGGCGGGTTCTTCTTCATGGTCTTCGGCGTGACCGCCCTGATGGGCGCGCTGCTGTCGATCAACCCGATCTGGAAGTACGGGCCCTACGACCCGTCGAAGGTCACCGCGGGCTCCCAGCCCGACTGGTACATGGGCATCGCCGAGGGCCTCCTGCGCATCATGCCCAACTGGGAGACCCACATCTGGGGGGTCACGATCTCCTGGAACGTCCTGATCCCCGGCCAGATCGCGCCGTTCCTGCTGTTCGGCATGATCATCGGCTGGCCGTTCCTCGAGCAGTGGGTGACCGGCGACAAGCGTGAGCACCACCTGCTGCAGCGACCGCGCAACGCGCCCACGCGGACGGCGTTCCTGGCGGCGATGGTGACCGTCTACGGCCTGCTGTGGGCAGCCGGTGGCAACGACATCCTGGCCACCCACTTCCACTGGAGCCTGAACTCCATCACGTACTTCATGCGCGCGGCGATCTTCATCATCCCGCCGATCGTCTTCTACATCACGCGCCGGTGGTGCATCGCCCTCCAGCGCGCCGACAACGACCGCCTGCTGCACGGGTACGAGACCGGCATCATCATGCGCTCGCCCGAGGGCGGCTACACCGAACGACACCTGCCGATCAGCGAGGCCAGCGCCTACACGCTCACGGCTCGGCAGCGCGACCAGATCCACGAGGTCGAGTCGGAGGTCGACGAGAACGGCGTCGCGGCCCCCGGTGGCCGGGTCGACCGGGTGCGCGCCAAGCTCTCGCGCGGCATGTACGCCGACAACGTGCAGAAGCCGACCGCCGAGGAGCTCGAGGAGGCCCGCCACCACGCGGAGCACGAGCACGAGCTCGAGTCCGGTCTCGACCACCCCGCCGCCGGCCACGAGTTCGACGACCACAACCTCCGCGACGTCGACGACATCCCCCTCCGCCACCCCTGACCTGGCGATCGGGTCACGCCGGAGGGCGCTGACCTGGCGATCAGGACACGGCGTACGACGCCGACCTGGCGATCGGGTCACGCCGGAGGGCGCTGACCTGGCGATCGGGTCACGGTGTACGACGCTGACCTGGCGATCAGGACACGCCAGAGGCCGCCGACCTGGCGATCGGGACACGGCATAGGCCGCCGACCTGGCGATCAGGCAACCTCGTACGGCGCTGAACGTGCGGCGCGGGGCGCGGGCGCGCGGTTCTGACCCGTCCACGCGAGCTGGCCAAGGCGCCGTCGAGCGCGGGCGATACCGGCACGTAGCAACTCGCCCGCCACCGGACTCGGTCCCGACACCTGCTCGTCCCGGAAGACATCGATGATCCAGCCACCCTCGCGGCACAGGAAGTCTCGGCGCTCGTGGTCGTGCGCGGCCTGCTCGGGGCCGTGCCAGGCAGCACCGTCGTACTCCGCTGCGTACAGCAGATCCGGGATGGCGAGATCGAGGAAGCAGGGCCCGTAGGGTCCCCTGACCTCGTGCTGCGGCACGAACGGCGGCAAGGTCTCCTCGTCCAGCCATGCCAGCGCGAGCGCGCACTCCCCCGGCGACTCGAAGCATGACCTGACGAGTGGCGCGAGGCTACGCAGCTGGGTCACCCATCGATAGCCCTTGAACCGGGTATCAGCCTGCTGCCTGATGGTGGCGATGGTGAAGTCTGCGACCTTCATCATGGCGCACATCCCGGCGTACGCCGGACGACGCGGGAGCTGCATCCCGAGATCGCACGTCGTCCGCAGCTTGGACGTGACGCGCAGACCTCCGATCTCCACGATCTCCTCGGCCAGGAATGCTCGCTCCCCGCTCCGCACCGACGCCCGCCTGACGCGGTTCCCAGGTGGGCGAAAGAGGTCGACCTTCGGCACCTCGAGGTGATCACCGGGCGCGAGGACCATCGGTGCGAAGTGGAGCCAGCCCGCAGTTCGATCCGTGACCACCGCATCAGGCGGGACCACGAGCTTGGCACAGGCGATCCTGAGCTCGAGATCGTCGGGCAGCCCTGCCGCGTGGAGGGCACCGCGCAGCGGACTCACGATCAGCCCATCCTGCATCATGCGTGCGAGCTGGCGGCGCGAGACGCCACTCGCAAGGGCCTCCAGACGGGTGAAAGGCCGGTCGACAGGGACCGGCGCGTCCGGGCCGAGAAGAGGAGTCGAGGTCATGGTCGAGCATTGCCCACACCAGCTCCGTCGCATCGTCCCGTCACGAGTGCCTGTGGACAGTGGCTTCACATCGCGGGGGTGGGCGGTTTCATCGCGTGACCCCGAACGCCAGGTCAGCGCCCTACGGCGTGACACGAGCGCCAGGTCAGTGGAGGGCGGAGCCCTGGCGGTACGTCGCGAACGACTCATTCCAGTCGCCGTAGCCGTTGGTGAGTGTCATCGGCTTGTCGGTGCCGGTGTACTGGACCACGTCGCCGATGTTGGTCATGTGGTAGAGCCAGTCGGCGTTCGCGGTGCTCATGCCGGTGCAGCCATGGGAGACGTTCGCGTGGCCCTGGTCGGCCACCGACCACGGCGCGGCGTGGACGAACTCGCCGGAGTAGGTCACGCGCATCGCCCACTGCACACCGTGGATGTTGTAGGCGTCGGCCCCGGTGATGCCGACGGTCTCGGAGTTCATGTCCTTCGACGGGAACTTCTCGATGATGACCTTGGTGCCGGAACGGGTCGTGTACTGCGGCTGCTGGCCGGTCGTGATCGGGATCGTCCGCAGGAGCTTGCCGTTGCTGAAGACCCGCATCTGGTCGGTCCTGGTGTTGACCTGGTAGACGTGCGCCGGGCCGATGTTGAACGAGACGCTCCGGTCGAGCTGGCCGAAGATCCCGTTGCCCGCGGGGACGCTGTTGACGTCGGCGTTCACCGTGACCTTGGTGCCGGCCTTCCAGTAGTGCACGGGGCGCCAGTGGACCTCGGTGCTGCTGATCCAGTGCCAGCTGCCCTTCTGCGCCGGCTGCGACACGACCTGGAGGTGCTTCTCGATCGACGCGCGGTCGGTGACCGGCACGTCGAACCGCACGATCACCGGCATCCCCACGCCGACCGTCTGGCCGGCGAGCGGGGCGATCGACGGATAGGTCTGCTGGTCGAGGGACAGCGGGGCGGTCCGGAAGTGGCTGGTCCGCTTGACCGACTGTCCGCCGTCGATCGACGCCTGGCTCACCACGGTGTACGTCGTGCCGGGCTCGAGGAGCGTGCCCGCGGTCCAGGTCTTGTTGTCCGACGACATCTTCCCGGGGATCGGTCCGGACTTGGAGGTCACGTTGACCGCCGTCAGGATGCCGGAGTCCGCGCGCACCGAGATCCGGTGGTCGACGGGCACCGAGGTGGCGCCTCGCGGCACGTTCGTGTGCACGGCGGGCTTGGGCAGGGCAGGCGCCGAGGACTCGGTCCCCTGGGAGTGCAGGACGTCGTTCAGGCTGCTGGAGCCGTCGTCGGAGCCGGAACCGCCGTTGCCGCAGCCCGCGGCGACCAGAGACACGGTCATCAGGGCACCGACGAGCAAGGGCATGCGGGCGCGGGTGACGAACATCAGACTCCCCGTGAAGGTGATAGGTGCTGGCCTCAATGTAACCCGAGACCCCCGACGCACCCCGAATCCTGGCCGTCGGCCGGTCTCATGTCGCTGGGACGCGGACAACCACCCGAAAGTTGCCGCCGAGGACCCCGGTCACGCTCAGTGGGCGTGCTCGCCGCGGTAGAACTCGAAGACCCATCCGGTCAGGGCGATGGCACCGAGCCCGATGCCGATGATCATCAGCCACCAGGCGCCGAGCGCCACGCCGTACACGATCACCGCCAGCGATCCACCGCACCACAGGGGCCACCAGGAGTAGGGCGGGAAGAAGCCGAGCTCCCCGGCCCCGTCGGCGATCTCGGCGTCCTTCCGGTCCTCCGGCCGCGGCTCCATCTTGGAGGCGTGGAAACCGAGGTACAGGGTCACCATGGCCATCAGCAGCGTGGTCATCACCAGCGCCGAGGTGCCGGTCCAGTCCCCGGTGATCAGCCAGTACGCCGGCGCCACGATCACGAAGAAGGCCGTCGAGATCGCGAAGATCCAGGCTTCGATCTTCACTGGTCGTCACCCATCTGGTCGCGCAGATGCTCCTCGCGGCCCTCGACGTCCGGGGCGTCCGCGAACCCACCGGAGGTCGCCATGGCGTAGTTGTCCTCCATCTCGATCGCGGCGATCTCGGGGTGGTGCAGGTCGAACGCCGGAGACTCGGACCGGATGCGCGGGATGCTCTCGAAGTTGTGGCGCGGCGGCGGGCAGCTCGTGGCCCACTCCAGCGACCGACCCCAGCCCCAGGGGTCGTCGACCTCGACCAACGGCGCGTGCCGCGAGATCCACACGTTGTAGAGGAACGGGATCGTGGACGCGCCGAGCAGGAACGCCCCCACGGTGGACACCTGGTTGAGCGTGGTGAACCCGTCCTGCGGCAGGTAGTCGGCGTACCGGCGGGGCATACCCTCGACGCCCAGCCAGTGCTGGACCAGGAACGTCGTGTGGAAGCCGATGAACAGCATCCAGAAGTGCACCTTGCCCAGCCGCTCGTCGAGCATCCGTCCGGTGAGCTTGGGCCACCAGAAGTAGAACCCGGCGAACATCGCGAAGACCACGGTGCCGAACACGACATAGTGGAAGTGCGCCACCACGAAGTAGGAGTCGGAGACGTGGAAGTCCAGCGGCGGGCTGGCCAGGATGATGCCGGTGAGACCCCCGAACAGGAAGGTCACCAGGAAGCCGATGCTCCAGAGCATGGGGGTGTCGAAGGACAGAGATCCCCCCCACATCGTGCCTATCCAGTTGAAGAACTTCACTCCGGTCGGGACCGCGATCAGGAACGTCATGCCGGAGAAGAACGGCAGGTCGACCCGGCCGGTGACGAACATGTGGTGCGCCCACACGGCGATCGACAGGACCGCGATCGCCAGCGTCGCACCAACCAGCCCGATGTAGCCGAAGATCGGCTTGCGGCTGAACACCGGCAGGATCTCGGTGATGATGCCGAAGAACGGCAGGGCGATGATGTAGACCTCGGGATGCCCGAAGAACCAGAACAGGTGCTGCCAGAGGATCGGGCCACCGTGACTGGTGTCGAAGACGTGGGCCCCCAGCCGTCTGTCGGCCTCGAGCGAGAGCAGCGCACCGGCGAGCACGGGGAACGCGACCAGCACGAGCAGGCTGGTGACCATCGTGTTCCACACGAAGATCGGCATCCGGAACATCGTCATGCCGGGTGCGCGCATGCAGATGATGGTGGTGATGAAGTTGACCGCGCCGAGGATCGTGCCCAGGCCGGCCATCCACAGGCCCATGATCCAGAGGTCCCCGCCGACGTTGGGCGAGCGGACCGCGTCGGACAGCGGGGTGTAGGCGAACCACCCGAAGTCCGCGGCGCCCGACGGGGTGATGAACCCCGAGCCCGCGATGATCCCGCCGAACAGGAACAGCCAGTAGCTGAGCATGTTCAGGCGCGGGAACGCCACGTCGGGCGAGCCGATCTGGAGCGGCATGATCGCGTTGCCGAACCCGAAGAACAGCGGCGTCGCGAAGAGCAGCAGCATGATCGTGCCGTGCATCGTGAACAGCTGGTTGTAGACCTCGTCGTTCACGAACTGCATGCCGGGGTTGGCCAGCTCGGACCGCATGATCAGCGCCATGACGCCGCCGATCAGGAACCAGGCGAACGACGTGCAGAGGTAGAGGTTGCCGATCACCTTGTGGTCGGTGCTGGTGATGACCCTGACGATCCGGTGGCCCAGCTCCCGGCGAGGTCGCGGGATCGTGGTGGCCGTGGACGGCGTGGTGGCGGTCATTCGGAGCCTCCCTCAGAACCGCTCTCGAGGCCCGCCTGCACCTGGCTGGTGATCCCGCCGAGCAGAGGCCCGTTCGAGACGTAACCCTGGCCGGCCAACCCGTGCAGGTAGTCCTGGAACTCGCTGTCGCTGACGATCCTGACGTTGAAGAGCATCCGCGAGTGGTAGACGCCGCAGAGCTCGTAGCACTTGCCACGGTAGTCACCCGTCACGATCGGCGTCACCTGGAAGTGGTTGTCCTGGTACGCCGGCCCGGGGATCACGTCCTGCTTCTCCAGGAAGCCGGGGACGCCGAAGTCGTGGATCACGTCCGGCGAGTGCAGCTTGAACTCGACCGTCTCGCCCACCGGCAGCCAGAGCGTGGGCGGCTCACCCGCCTGCCCCACGGTGTAGAGCACCTTGTCGCCCGGGGTGTCGATGACACCCCCGGGCATGTAGTTGAAGGTCCAGGTCCACTGCTGCCCCACGACGTAGATCGTCACGTCGGGGTTGGGCACGTCCTTGGTGAGGAGGTTCTGGGTGCGTTCGGTGTGCACGAAGAACACCACGACCATGATGATCGGGGCGATCGTGTAGAAGATCTCGAGCGGCAGGTTGTAGCGCGTCTGGACCGGGATCTCGTCATCGCTGCGCCGGTAGAACCGGAAGCAGGCGTAGAAAATCAGTCCCCAGACGACGGCGCCGGTGGCCAGCGCGGCGATCCAGGCCCAGCGCCAGAGCAGGAACGTGTGCTGACCCTGCTCGGTGATCGGGTCGGGCATCGCGAGATTGGCCCAGTCGTGACGCTGCTCGCCGCTACAGCCGGTGAGGGTCAGGACGAGGACGACGGCCGTGAGTGCGACGCCGTAGCGGCGGGCGATCCTCGACAGATGAGGAGGCGTACGACGTGGTGTCGCGGCCGAGGCAGCGGGGACTTGCCGACCCACGAACCAGCCTTTCTGCGATGTGACCTGCTGGGCGTTCTCGATCACTGCGCACACTATCCGAACCGGTGCCCGGGCGGCGGGGTGGGTCGACGGTAAGTCGGAGCCCGGAGGCGGGCTAGGTTGGCGGCGTGTCGACACCCGCGACGGCGGGCAGCAGCCCCGAGTCTGTCCGCCGGGTCTACCTCGACTCGGCCTCCGGAGAGTCGCTGCACCCTGCGGCGAAGCAGGCCTTCCAGGCCGCGCTGGACGCGGCCTACGCCGACCCGCGGCGGATCCACCACGCCGGACGCGCAGCGCGGCTGGTCCTGGACAACGCGCGGGCGGCGACGGCCGAGGCACTCGGAGTCAGGGCCGACGAGGTCACGTTCACCGGGTCGGGCACCGAGGCCGTCCACCGCGGGCTGCTGGGCCTGCACCGGGCAGCGCGCGCCCAACGCGACGTGATCCTTCACTCCGCCGTCGAGCACTCGGCGGTGCTGCTCGCGGCCGCCTGGTCCGGTGCCGCGACCCAACCGGTCGCGGTGGAGCCGACCGGCCGGATCCGGCTCGACGACCTCGACGACCTCCACGTCACCGACGCCGCCGTCGTCGCCTGCCAGTCGGCGAACCACGAGGTCGGCACGGTCCAGCCGGTCGCCGAGGTCGCCGAGGTCGCCGAGCGGGCCGGCGGCGTGCCCGTGTTCGTCGACGCCTGCGCCTCCGCCGGTCGGCTGCCGCTCCCCGAGGGCTGGACGGCCTTGGCCGCGTCCGCCCACAAGTGGGGCGGCCCGCCGGGCGTGGGCATCCTCGTGGTACGCCGCGGGGCGCGGTGGCGTGACCCCTTCCCCGAGGACGAGCGGGCAGGCGAGCACGGGATCGGGTTCGAGAACGTGCCGGCGATCCTGGCGGCCGCGGCCGCCCTCCAAGCGGTGGTCACGGAACGCGAGACCGAGAACGCCCGGGCGCACGCGCTGATCGAGTGGATCCGCCGCGTGGTGAGCGGCCTGCCCGACGTCGAGGTGGTGGGGGACGCCGTCGATCGGTTGCCCCACCTGGTGACCTTCTCCTGCCTCTACGTCGACGGCGAGGCGCTGGTCACCGAGCTGGACCGGCTGGGATTCGAGGTGGCCAGTGGGTCCGCGTGCACGACCTCGACCCTCGAGCCGAGCCATGTACTCGCGGCCATGGGCGCGCTCACCCACGGGAACGTCCGCGTCTCGGTCGACCGCAACACGACCGAGGACGACGTCGGGCGGTTCCTCACCGTGCTTCCCGACGCGATCGAGCGGCTGCGAGCACGGTTGTGATGCGCGAGCTGGACTGTCGGGGCCTGGTCTGCCCCGCCCCGGTCATCGAGCTTGGCCGGCACATCGGCGAGGTCGAGGAGGGCGGCCTCCTCGCCGTCGTCACCGCGGACCCGGCCGCGCGCGTCGACGTACCGGCGTGGTGCCGGATGACCGGCCATGAGTACGTCGGAGAGGAAGCGGCCGAGGACGGCGTGCCGCGATACGTCGTACGCCGGGTCGGCTGAGCAGCGACCGCTCAGGCGCCCAGGTGAGCGGCGACGTCGGCGGCCGCGAGCTCGCCGTAGGCCCCCCGGACACGCTCGACGAACCGGGGGTGGGTGAACGTGTACTCCTGCGTTCCCACCGTCTCCACGACGTACGCCGCGAGCGTGCACCCGACCTGCGCCGC
>DATBDF010000249.1:0-25212 GCA_036270075.1 Nocardioides sp. | reverse complement strand
GGCCGCCCCGACGCGACCGATGCGGAGGTCGAGGCGGCGGCGCGGGCGGTCGGGGCGCACGACCTGGTGGCGTCCCTGCCGGGTGGCTACCTGCACGAGATCACCGAGCGCGGTACCTCGCTCTCCTCCGGTCAGCGGCAGCTCATCGCGCTGGCCAGGGCCGAGCTGGTCGACCCGGCCGTCCTGCTCCTCGACGAGGCGACCGCGAACCTCGACCTGGCCAGCGAAGCGCGGGTCGCCGCCGCGATGGCTGCCGTGGCAGGGCGGCGCACGACGATCCTGATCGCGCACCGCCTGCAGACCGCCCGGACCGCGGACCGCATCGTCGTCCTCGGGGAGGGGCGGGTGCTCGAGGAGGGAACGCACGACGAGCTGGTCGCTCGGGACGGTCGGTACGCCGCGATGTGGCGGGCGTTCGAGCTGGTCGCGGCCTCCTGACGGGATCGGTCGGTGGGCCGAAGGTAAAACTCGCGCGGCGATGCGGCGTACGGAATCCGTGCCCCTGGCCGCCCCTGAGCCACGCATTCCGTCGACGGTGTGGGCTGCTGGATCACCGATCCCATCTTCGTGGTCGCCGAGGGCGACGATCGACCGCCGTGCTCGGGAAGAGGTTTACCTGAACCCGCGTCACGCCGGCCGTCTTGACCGTCTCTTAGGTCAAAAGGAGGCAACACCGAGATGAGCACCCTGTCCCCCCATGGTGCCCATGGTTGTCCGTGTGAGGACTGCCTGGGAGACCGGATCAGCCGCATGGCTGAGATGGCGAACCGCGACCGTGCCCCACTCCCCCTGTGGGCACGTCAGCGCGCGTTTCGAGTGCGACTGGCAACAGCCGAGATGCTCCGCAGTGCTGCACTGACGGCATAGTCCTCCTTCCCGACATGGGCCCGGTCGCGGCGGCCGGGCCCTCGTCGTGTCCGGACCCAGGTCACCCGTCTGGCGCGCAGACACCGGCACGCCTCGGGCGGCTCAGACAGGGACCCGGTCCGAGGGGAAGCCGCCGTGCGCGACCGGACCCCAGTCGGTGACGGTGATCCGGATCAGCGACTTTCCCTGACGGCGCATCGCGGCGCGGTACTCCTCCCAGTCGGGGTGCTCGCCCGAGATGCACCGGAAGTAGTCGACCAGGCCCTCCAACGCATCCGGGCTCGGCATGTCCAGGACCTCGGCGGTGCCGTAGACCTGGACGTAGGAGTCGTTCCAGTCGTCGGAGTTGACCAGGACGGAGCAGGACGGGTCGCGGCGGAGATGGACTGCTTTCGCCCGGTCGGGATACGTCGAGACCACCAGCCGCCCGTCGGCGTCCACGCCTCCCGTCACCGGCGACAGATGCGGCCGGCCGTCGCGGCGGACGGTCATCAGGGTGAAGCGATGGCGGTCGCGGACGAACTCCATGAGCCCGTCGCGGTCGACCCGCTCGGCGGTGGCGATCGTGACCATGCCGACCACCCTAGGCAGAGGTCGACGATGAGGGCCGGGACGTGTGCCGCCGATAGGATCGGTGGCCGATTCCCCACCTGCGAAAGCGACGTCGTACCGCCATGCCTGTCACTCGTTCGACCCGTGCAGATCTCCGCAACGTCGCGATCGTCGCGCATGTCGACCACGGCAAGACGACGCTCGTGGATGCCATGCTCCACCAGGCGGGTGCGTTCACCGCCCACCAGGAGGAGGCCGGGGTCGTCGAACGGATCCTCGACTCCGGTGACCTGGAGCGCGAGAAGGGGATCACGATCCTCGCCAAGAACACCGCCATCCACTACACCGGGAAGAGCGCCGCGGACCTCGGGGTCGCGGGCGGGATGACGATCAACATCATCGACACCCCGGGCCACGCGGACTTCGGCGGCGAGGTGGAGCGGGGACTGTCGATGGTCGACGGGATCGTCCTGCTGGTCGATGCGTCCGAGGGACCGCTTCCGCAGACGCGGTTCGTGCTCCGCAAGGCCCTGAACGCCGACCTCCCCGTCGTCCTCGTCGTGAACAAGGTGGACCGGGCCGACGCCCGGATCTCGGAGGTGGTGGACGAGACCTACGAGCTGTTCCTCGACCTCCTCGACGAGCACCACAGCCAGGACGCCCTGGACTTCCCGGTCGTCTACGCCTCCGCGAAGGCGGGCCGGGCGTCGCTCGAGGTGCCCGGGAACGGGACCCTGCCGGACTCGCCCGACCTCGAGCCGCTGTTCCGCACGATCCTCGAGACGATCCCGGCGCCGACGTACGACGAGGGCGCGCCGCTGCAGGCCCACGTGACCAACCTCGACGCCTCGCCGTTCCTCGGGCGGCTGGCGCTGGTGCGCGTCCACCAGGGCACGCTGCGCAAGGGGCAGAACGTCGCATGGCTGCGGCGCGACGGCTCGAGCCGCACCGTCAAGGTCACCGAGCTCCTGATGACCGAGGCACTCGACCGGGTGCCGGCCGAGTCGGCCGGACCCGGAGACATCGCGGCGATCGCGGGCATCCCCGAGATCACGATCGGCGAGACCCTGGCCGACGTCGACGACCCGATTCCGCTGCCGCTGATCACCGTCGACGAGCCGGCCATCTCGATGACGATCGGCACCAACACCTCGCCGCTGGTCGGCAAGGTGAAGGGCTCGAAGGTGACCGCGCGGCTGGTCAAGGACCGGCTCGACCGCGAGCTCGTGGGCAACGTGTCGCTGCGCGTCCACCCGACGGAGCGTCCGGACGCCTGGGAGGTGCAGGGTCGGGGCGAGCTCGCCCTGGCGATCCTGGTCGAGCAGATGCGGCGTGAGGGCTACGAGCTGACGGTCGGCAAGCCGCAGGTGGTCACCCGCGAGATCGACGGCAAGCTCCACGAGCCGGTCGAGCGGTTGACGATCGACGCACCGGAGGAGTACCTCGGGACGATCACCGAGCTGATGGCCACCCGCAAGGGCCGCATGGAGCAGATGACCAACCACGGCACCGGCTGGGTGCGGATGGAGTTCCTGGTGCCGGCCCGAGGGCTGATCGGCTTCCGGACCGAGTTCCTGACCGAGACCCGCGGCACCGGGATCGCGCACCACGTGTTCGAGAAGTACGAGCCGTGGGCGGGCGAGATCCGCTCGCGGGCGTCGGGCTCGCTGGTCGCCGACCGCGCGGGTGCTGCCACGGCGTACGCGATGACGAACCTGCAGGAGCGCGGCATCCTCTTCGTGGAGCCGACGACGGAGGTCTACGAGGGGATGATCGTCGGCGAGAACTCCCGAGCCGACGACATGGACGTCAACATCACCAAGGAGAAGCAGCAGACCAACATCCGCTCCTCGACGTCTGACAACTTCGAGAAGCTGGTGCCCCCCCGGAGGCTCTCTTTGGAGCAGTGCCTGGAGTTCTGCCGCGAGGACGAGTGCGTCGAGGTCACGCCGCACACCGTGCGGATCCGCAAGGTCGTGCTCGACCAGAACGACCGGGCCAAGATGGCTGCACGGGCGCGGAAGGGCACCCGCTGAGGTCGGAGATCACCCGACTCGGGTGAGCGCCCTCGTCGTGGCGGCTGTTTGGCTCCGCCCCATGACGTCGGGTGCTGTCGACACCACCCGCTCCGCCTCCGCCGGCGTGCTCGGCACGCTGGCGACCGCGCAGTTCCTGATGACCCTCGACAGCTCGGTCATGAACGTCTCGATCGCCACCGTCGCCGAGGACGTCGGCACCACCGTCACCGGCATCCAGACCGCGATCACCCTGTACACACTGGTGATGGCCACGCTGATGATCACCGGCGGGAAGGTCGGCGAGATCCTCGGCCGGAAGCGGGCGTTCGCGATCGGCTGCGCCATCTACGGCGTCGGGTCGTTCACCACCGCGCTGGCGCAGAACCTGACCTGGCTGCTGATCGGGTGGTCGCTGCTGGAGGGCATCGGCGCCGCTCTGATCATGCCCGCCATCGTGGCGCTGGTCGCGTCCAACTTCGCCCGGCCGGACCGGCCGAGGGCCTACGGCCTGGTCGCGGCGGCGGGGGCGATCGCGGTGGCCGCAGGCCCGCTGATCGGCGGGCTGATGACGACGTACGCGTCGTGGCGCTGGGTGTTCGCCGGAGAGGTCGTGCTGGTCATCGTGATCGTGATCCTGGCCCGGCGGATGCACGACCGTCCCGCTGATCCCGACGCCGGTCTGGACCTGGTCGGCACGACATTGTCGGCGTTGGGCCTCGGCCTCATCGTGTTCGGGATACTGCGCGCCGGGGAATGGGGTTTCGTCCTGCCCAAGGAGCCCGACGAGAAGTCGTGGCTGGGACTGTCGCCCGTGGTCTGGCTGGTGCTCCTGGGCGGCCTGGTGCTCCGTCTCTTCTTGACCTGGGAGCGGCGGCGGCGCGAGTCGGGTCGCCCCGCTCTCATCGACCCCGCGCTCCTCCGGGTCCCGCAGCTGCGCAGCGGCCTGACCTCGTTCTGCCTGCAGTACCTGCTGCAGGCCGGCGTCTTCTTCGTCGTACCACTCTTCCTGTCGGTGGCGCTCGGCCTCTCGGCGATCGACACCGGGCTGCGGATCATGCCCCTGTCCATCACCCTGCTCATCGGCGCTGTGGGCATCCCGCGGTTCTTCCCGCACGCCTCACCCCGCCGCGTCGTGCGGCTCGGCTTCCTGGCGCTGCTCGCGGGCCTGGTGTCCCTGATCGCGTCACTCGACATCGGCGTCGGAGCCGAGGTGGTGACCGGGCCGCTGCTCCTGGCCGGTCTCGGCGTCGGCGCGCTGGCCTCCCAGCTCGGCGCGGTCACGGTTTCCGCGGTGGGCGACGAGCACAGTGCCGAGATCGGCGGACTGCAGAACACGGTGACCAACCTCGGTGCCTCGATCGGGACGGCGCTCGCGGGTGCGGTCTTGATCTCGGCGCTGTCCACCTCGTTCTTCTCGGGGATCGAGGGCAACCCGGATGTGCCGGACCAGGTGTCGACGCAGGCTCAGGTCGAGCTCTCGGGGGGTGTCCCGTTCCTGTCCGACGACTCGTTGGAGAAGGCTCTGGACGAGGCGGGCGTCGCCCCCGCCACCGCGTCCGCGATCGTCGACGAGAACTCGGAGGCACGGATCGACGCGTTGCGGGCGGCGCTGTCCCTGCTCGGCCTGATCGCGCTGCTCGCAGTGTTCGCTGCCGGGTCCCTGCCGACCCGACAGCCAGGTACCGAGCCCGAGCCCTCGGCTCCCGCGGCGACGACCGGCTAGCCGTGCAGGTGCTGGGTCCAGTCGTCGGGCACGGCACCGGCCGGGCCGGGGGTGGGCTGGTCGTACGGGTGACTCTGCGGCTCGGCCAGCACCGGACCGTCGTACGCCTGCTCGTCGCGGAAGTCCCAGAACCAGTCCTCACCCGGCTCGAAGCTGGTGATGTACGGGTGCCCCGACTCACGGAAGTGGGCGGTGGCGTGCTGGCCGGGCGAGGTGTCGCAGCAGCCGATGTGCCCGCACTGAGCACAGCGCCGTAGATGGAACCACCACCCCTGCCCCTCCAGACACTCCACACACCCCGTGCCCGACGGAGGAACAGCCGGGTCGATCCCCTCGATGCTCACCCCACCACCTTGCCACGGGCGCCGGCGAGGTGGTGGCGGGGATAGTCCCTGACGAAATGGTCGTCGTACGGCGTGGATCACGACCATTTCGTCAGGGACTATGCCGCGAACGACGTCAGGCCGCGGGGTGGCGGTAGCGGAGCCACCGGCCCCGCTGGTCGGCGGTCAGCGCGCGACGGAGGGCCACGGTCTGGGTAGGCGTCCACCAGCCGGGGGGCTCGATGGTCCAGCGGCGTTCGGAGGCACCCCGCCGCTCCGCCGCGGCGTAGGCCGCGTGCAGACGTCCGATGAACCGCCACGGTTCGGCCAGCTCACCGGTCACCATGGCTACCGGCTCCAGCCCGACGCTCCGGAAGCGGCTCTCGCGCTCGAGGTCCTGCCGGCGACGCCCGGTCTCGAGATGGAGCGTGCTGTCGTACTCGCCGGCCACGCCGTACACCGGGTCGAGGAGGTCCGGCGTCCCGAGCAGCCGACCACCCAGGTCGAAAACGGGCCGGTTGGTGAGGGGACGCGGAAGCCCGGCTTCGTCCACCCAGATGCATCGCATGGCCACCTCGGCCGGCGACCATGCGTTCTCGTCCATGAGTCCGACCACGGTGCGACCACGTCCGATGCCGGTCCAGCCGGGTGACTGGGCCACGATGAGGGCGAGCTCGTTCCGGCTCACGAGGTCGTCGTACGCCGCCATGTCGGCCGCGATCAGCGCCTCGAGATCGGTGTCGGCGTACCGGATCTCGAACAGGAGCGCGTACGCCGCGTTCGTGACGCGGATCCCGGCGTACGCCGCGATCTGAGTCGGGTCGAGCCGCTCCTCACTGGTGGCGATGCCTGTTCGCGGGCGGGCCGATCGATCCATGAGCGAGAGCGTGACCTCGAGGGTGCGACCGTGGTGCTCGCCGGTGAACCACGACCCGCCGAGCCAGCGGAGGCTCGCCCACCCACCGACCGCGCCGTACGTCGGGAGCACGGCCGAGGCCTCCACGATCCGCTGTCTCACCGTCTGCTCCACCGCGGCCGGCACGTACAAACCCTGACTCGTCCGACGCCACGCCCCCGTCCGTGCCTGCTCTCGCGTCGGCCCGGTGACCCCTCGCGGGTCGACACGCACCGGCCACACGAGGTCGCTCGGAAGTGCGAGGGGTCGAGGACCGGGCCCGAGAGTCGACATCCTGAGATGGTCCCGGGAACACGATCCCTGCCTCGCCCTTCATCCACAGCTCGAGGGATAGTCCCTGACGAAATGGTTGCCTCAGCCCCCGAATCACAACCATTTCGTCAGGGACTATCGAAAGAACACACTCCTACCGGGAGACGAACCAGCGGGCGAGGAGGCTGTCGTCCTGCTCGACGAGGGTGTGCAGGCGGAGCGGGACGTCGAGAGGTGGGCCGTCGGTGATGCGGATGTGCCCGCCACCGACGATCCGGGGGGTGGTCGTCGCATCCAGCTCGTCGGCGACGCCCTGGTCGAGCAGGTCGCGGAGCAGGTGGGGGCCGCCCTCCGACAGCAGGTGGCGATAGCCCCGGAGCACCAGCTCGTCCTTCATCCGGGCGAGGTCGACGCGGTGGGACCCGAGCACCAGGACGTTCTCGTTGCCGAGGACCTGCCGCGCCTCCGCGAGGTACGGCGCCGTGGAGACGGTGGCCATCAGCACCTTGCCGCGGTCCGCCCGACGTTGCGTCGGCGGGACCGACGCGGTGCGCGACACCACGACCAGTGGCTTGCGCCCCACGGCGTACCCCTCGATCCGGACGGTGCCGGCGCCGACCACCACCGCGTCCGAGATGTCGCGCAGCAGGTCGAAGACGACCTTGTCGGCGCCCGAGTTGATCGACCGGCTCGTCCCGTCCTCGCCGGTCGCGGCGCCGTCCACGGTCGCGACCATGTTCACGCGCAGCCACGGCTGGTCGGGGGCGGCGTACAGCTCCGGCAGGTCGTCACCATGGCCGAGCAGGACTCGCATCCGTCGTCTCCCAGTCTGTCGAGGTCGTGTCGAAGACGGTCGCGCCCCATCGTCACACGGGGTCAGCCCGGCAGTTCCGGGGGGTACGGGGTCCCGCTCGATCCCCGCCTAGACTGCGGGGATGATCTCGCTGTCGGCCCTGGCAGCGCTGCACAGCGAGTACGCCGACGACCTCGCCCGCGCGGTCCAGCCGGTCGAGGTGGGCGGGGTGACGATCGGCGGCGCGGACCCGGTCCTGATGGGCATCGTCAACCTGTCGCGCGACTCGACGTACCGGGAGAGCGTCGCGGTCTCCACCGAGGCTGCCGTGCGCAAGGCCCGCACCCAGGTGGCCCAGGGCGCGCAGATGGTCGACGTCGGCGCCGAGTCGAGCACCGCGCTCGCCGCCCGTGTCGACGCGTCCGAGCAGCTCGCAGCGCTCCTCCCCGTCGTGGAGGCACTCGCCGACGAGTGCGTCGTCTCCGTCGAGACCTACCGCGCCGAGGTCGTCAAGGCCTGCCTCGCGGCCGGCGCCCGCGTCCTCAACCTCACCGGTCGCAACGGTGAGGACGAGATGCTGGAGAACGCCGCGGCGTACGGCGCGGCGGTCATCCTGTGCTTCTGCGAGCCCGACGACGTCCGTGCACCGGCCAGTGCCCCCACCGGGAGCGACCCGTTGCCCTACCTCCTGGACCACTTCGCGCCCCGCATCGAGCGCGCCCGGTCGCTCGGCGTCGGCAAGGTCGTGATCGACCCCGGGCTCGGCTTCTACTACGGCAACCTGGTCGACCCCGTCGTGCGCGTGCGCCACCAGGCGGCGGTGCTGGCGCAGTGTTTCCGGCTGCGTAGCCTCGGCGTCCCCGTCTGCAACGCCCTCCCCCACGCCTTCGACCTGTTCGAGGACGAGTTCCGCAAGGCCGAGGGGTTCTTCGCGGTCCTCGCGCGGCTCGGCGGCACCGACCTGTTCCGCACCCACGAGGTCGGGCACGTGCGGGCCGTGCTCGCCGCCATGGACGTCCTGGACGTCGCGCGGCCCGCAGACGACTCCTAGCCCAGGTGCCCCCGCACCGAGACGTGACCGGACAAGAGGTTGCGGGCGATGGTGCGGCGCTGGATCTCGTCGGTGCCCTCGTAGATCCGCAACAGCCGGAGCTCGCGGTACCACCGCTCGATGGGGAGCTCCCGGGTGTAGCCCATGCCGCCGTGGATCTGCAGGACCCGGTCGACGATCTGGTTGGCATGGACGCCGCCGTAGAGCTTGGCCATCGACTGGGCCTGGCGTGAGTCGATGCCGTGATCGACCTGCCACGCCGCCGTGAGCACGAGCCAGCGGAGCGCCTCGATCTCGACGGCGGAGTCGGCGATCATCCACTGGATCGCCTGACGGTTGGCGATCGGCTCGCCGAACGTCACGCGGTTCCTGGCCTGCTCCATCGCCATCTCGACGAGCCGTTCACACGCGCCGAGAGCACGGGCGGGCAGCAGGTAGCGCCCCTTGCCGATCCAGCGCATGGCCAGCTCGAAGCCGCCGCCCTCCTCGCCGAGGATCGCCGTGTGCGGGACACGGACGTCCTGGAACGACAGGGACGCCGGGCCCCACTCCCCCATGGTCGGGATCGGCGCCGACGTCCAGCCGGCCTCACGATCGACCAGGAAGCAGGTCACTCCTCCATCGGCACCCTTCTCCTTGTCGGTCACCGCGAAGACCATGGTGAAGTCGGCGACGTCACCGCCGGTGATGAAGGTCTTCTCGCCGTTGATGACCCACTCGTCACCCTCACGCACCGCGGTCGTGCGGATGTTGCGGGCATCGGAGCCGGCACCGGGCTCGGTGATCGCGAAGCAGCTGCGACGGGTCCCGTCGATCGTCGGACGGAGGTAGGACTCGCGCTGCTGCTCGTTGGCCTCGAACAGGATGTTGTCGGCATCGCCCCCGAGCTTGAACGGCACGAAGGTCCGACCCAGCTCCACCTCGATCAGCGCGTGCATGACCGCGCCGAGGCCCATCCCGCCGTACTCCTCGGGCGTCTGCACACCGAAGAACCCGGACTCCCGCGCCCTGTCCTGCAGCACCTTGACCTCGTCGGGTGTGGTGCCCAGCTCGCCGCGGCGCTCTCGCTCGAGGACCTGCGGCTCGAGCGGCATCAGCTCCCTGGTGACGAAGGTCCGCACCCACTCGCGGATCTCCCGCTCCTCATCGGTGAGTGTGAGGTCCATGTCGGGAGACTACGGGGACTCGCACAGCTCGGGCTCCGGCGTCCGCTTGACGCCCGCCGCGACGGGCTCCGGTACGTCGTCCACCACCACCGGCGTACGCCGCCCCAGCCACAGACCGAGTCCGGCGATCCCGAGACCCACCACCGCGACGAGACCCACCGGCTCGCGCAACAGCGCCCACCCGAGGAACGCCGTGACGGACGGCACCAGGAACAGCAGGCTGGTGCCGCGCGCCGGTCCGTGCCGCTGGATCAGCGCCAGGAGGAGCAGGGGCCCGACCACCCCAGCGACCAGCGCCAGCCAGCCGAAGGACGCCAGTGCCGACGCCGTGGTCGGGATCTCCAGTGACCCCGCGATCGGTGCCCATACGGCCGTCGTCACGGCGGCGACGGCGACCTGCACGGCAGTCAACGCCGTCGGCCCGCCCCGGCCGAACAGGCGGCCCTGCAGCAGTGAACCGCCGGCGAGGCCACCGAGCCCGATCACCGTCCAGACCAGGGCGCCGATGCTCGGCGGACGACCGAGCCGGTCGCTCAGCGTCACCACCACACCCGCGACCCCGAGCCCGACTCCGAGCCACTGCCGGGCGCTGAGACGGTCCCAGCCCAGCGCGGCGCCGCCCACGGCGACGACGAGCGGAGCCGAGCAGGCGATCAGGGCCGTCGTGGCGGGCGGCATGCCGTCGGCCAGCCCTCGGTAGAGCGCGGTGAACTGCACCGTGAAGGCCACGACCCCGGTGACCGCCGTGAAGCCGAGGTCCGCCGGCCGGACCGGCCAGCTCTCGCGCCGGTACCCGGCGATTGCGGCCAGCACGAGCGCGGAGATCACGAAGCGCCACAAGGTGACGGTCAGGGGTGCGATCGAGCGTGTGGCCACCGAGCCGACGACGTACCCACTGCTCCACAGCACGACGAACGAGGGAGCGAGCAGGTCAGGGCCGCGGCGTAACGAGTTCACTCGTTACATGCTTCCACCCTCGCGGTAACGAGTCAATGCGTTACACTGACGAGGTGGAGGAGTTCCGTACGGGATACGGCCGCGACTGGCTGGACTTCGCGGTCACACTCGTGGACCGGTACGCCGTGGTCTCCCACGAGCTCGTCGAGACGCCCGGGCAGCTGCGCGGCTGGCTGAGGGAGTGGGGCCTGGCGCCGACCAGCCCGGTCTCCGACGACGACGTCGTCCGGGCACATCGGCTGCGTGAGGCGCTCCACGGCCTCGCCCGAGCCGCCGCCACCGACCAACCGCCCGCGAGGAGCGACGTACGGATCGTCGACGAGACGCTGCTCGACGACGCGCCCGTGGTGCTGCGCCGGTCCGGCGTGTCGCTGGCCGCCGACCGACCCGCCACCACCCGTGAGGCCCTGGCCCGGCTGGCCCGCCAGGCGGTCGACGACCTCACCGGGCCCAACCGGGCCCGGCTCAGGGCGTGCGGGGACGACGAGTGCTCCGGCATCTTCGTGGACCCGACCGGGCGGCGGCGCTGGTGCTCCGACGAGAGGTGCGGCGTGAAGGCCCGGGTCCGAGCGCACCGCGCGCGGGCCAAGGAGAGGGCCGAGACGACCTAGTCGTTCAGCCCAGGAACCGGCGGACGGCCAGCGCCAGCCCGCGGGCGTACGTCGCGCGCCCGGCCCGCGACGTCATCCGGCGTGCGTCGCCGGGGTTCCGCATGTTGCCGAGCTCGACCATCACGGTCGGCACGTTCGAGAGGTTCAGGGTGCCGAGGTCCGACCGGAAGTCCAGCCCGTCGCCGCCCGCGATGTAGTTGGCCACTCGCAGACCCACGCCGCGGAGAGCCGACCGCGTGTCGAGGGCGAGCCGGCGCGACGAGCGGTAGATGTCGTGCGTCCACGGCCGCCGGTTCGTCGGGGCGATGACGTGGAACCCGCGAGCGCCGGCGACGTAGGAGCCGTCGCCGTGGATGCTGATCTTGAGGTCGGCCGGTATCCGGTTGCCGTCACGTCCGCGGACGTCGACACAGGGACCCCAGCGGTCCTCGCGGTTGGACTGTCGGGTCAGCCGGACCTTCGCACCGAGGCGGACCAGCCGCTGGCGGAGCACCCGCGCGACCTGCCAGGTGAACGTCGCCTCGGGGTAGCCGGCGTCGGTCGCGGTGCCCGTCGTGTTGCAGGGCTTCTTGAACCCGCCCGCGGGCACGAGCCGGTTGACCTTGCTCGGGTAGTTGTGGTTGCCGAGCTGGTGGCCGGGATCGATGACGATCGTGCGGCCCACCAGGGGCATGCTGCCGCCCGCCTCCTCCTGGCCAGGGACGACCCGGAAGTCGCGGGTCGCGCCGGCCGGCGCCGCGGCGAGCCCGAGGACGGTGGCCGCGACCATGGCGGCGACGGGTGCGGCGTACGGACGCGTCATCGAGAACGTCACTCGTATCCGAGGACCTGGACCCGCTTGTCGGCCCAGGCCAGGGCCGAGGCGATGGCCTCGTCCAGCGACAGCTCGGTCTGCCATGCGAGCAGTTCGCGGGAGCGGTCGACGTTCGCGTAGGCGCCGACGGCGTCACCGGCACGCGGCGGGGCCTCGGTGACCGGCAGCGGCCGGCCGATGACCCGCTCGAACGCGGTGACCAGCTCGCGGACCGTCACCCCCTCGCCGCGACCGACGTTGACGACCACGCTGGGAGCCCCCGAGGCCTCGAGCACCCGGTCGAACCGCTCGACGGCCCGCACGTGTGCCCGGGCGAGGTCCCAGACGTGCAGGTAGTCCCGCATCCCGGTGCCGTCACGGGTGGGGTGGTCGGTGCCGGTGATGGTGAAGCCGTCACGCTGACCGCGAGCTGCCATCACCAGCTGGCCGAGGACGTGCGAGGGCTCCTTGGCGTAGATCCCCGACTCGAGGTCGGGGTCGGAGCCGATCGGGTTGAAGTAGCGCAGCATGACCGCCCGGAGGTCGGTCGCCGCCGCCATGTCCTCCAGGACCTGCTCGATCATCCACTTGGTGCGCGCGTACGGCGATGTCGGCGCCAGCGGGTCGTCCTCCGTGACCTCGAAGCTGTCCTTGACGGCGTACAACGAGCCGGACGACGAGAAGACCACCCGCGGCTTGCCGAGCTGCTCGAGCTGGTCGAACAGCTCCAGCGACTTCGCGACGTTGTCGCGGTAGTACTCGTAGGGCTTCGCCACCGACTCGGGTACGACGATCCGGGCCGCCATGTGGATGGTGGCGTCGAGGTCGGGATGCTCGTCGACGATCCGGCTGACCAGGGCGCGGTCCCCGATGTCTCCCTCGTAGAAGATGCGGTCGCGCACGAACGCCTGCGGCCCGGTCAGGAGCGAGTCGAGCACCACCGGCACGTGGCCGGCGGCCTCCAGCGCCTTGGCCGTCGTCGAGCCGATGTAGCCCGCGCCGCCCGTGACCAGGATCTTCATGTCCGCCAGGGTAACCAAGGGGCCGACCCTGTCCTCGCATCGCCGCTACGGGTCCTCCGGCGCCTCGCAGCATGCAGCCCGGCACAGCCCTGGCCCAGGTAAAGGAATCCTGAGAACCGTTCCCGGGGGCCGTCACCGGGCCCTAGACTCAGCGCGTAGCTCGGGGGAGGAGCGCGTGGGGCGCTCCGGAGTTGCACTGGGGGACTCCTGATGGGTATTGCGCCTGAACGCACCTTCGTGCCTTCAGTCGCGCCCCTACGCATCCAGAGCCGCGCCCTGAAGGCCCTCCCGGTGACCGCGTTCCTGGTCGACCTGGCGCTGATCACGGTGACCGTCTTCCTCGCCACCTACAGCCGCAGCCACTTCGTGCTCCTCGACACGAGTGGATCCGGTCCCGGCGTCTCCCAGGGTGCTACCGACGGCCTCTCGCTCGCGCAGTCGGTCGCCCTCGTGTCGGTGCCACTGGTCCTGGCCTGGGTCGTGGTGATCGCGCTCCGGGGTGGCTACGACCGCGGTGTCTTCGGTGCGGGTGCCGACGAGTACAAGGTGGTCGTCAACTCCAGCCTCGTGACCGCGGCTCTGCTCGGCATCGGCTTCTACCTCCTGAAGTTCCAGCTCTCCCGCCAGTTCTTCATCATGGTGTTCCTGATCGGCCCGATCCTGCTCGTCGCCGGCCGGTTCCTGCTCCGTCGTTCGTTGCACCGCGCTCGCCGGCACGGTGCGCTCACCCAGCGCACCGTCATCGTCGGGAGCGACGACCACATCGACGCGGTGGCATCGGTCCTCGCCCGCGAGACCTGGCTCGGGTACGACGTGCTGGGCGCGCTGGTCCCCGCCGGCACGTCCGCCGAGACCGAGGGCGGCATCCGGGTGCTCGGCGACGTCGACGAGGCCGCGGCACTCGTCCGTGCGTACGACGCCGACGTGCTCTTCGTGGTCGGTGGCGCCTTCGACGCCCCCCTCGCGATGCGCAACCTGGTCTGGGACCTGGAGTCCGACAGCGTCCAGGTGATCATGGCGCCCGGCGTGACCGACGTGTCCAGCGAGCGCATCCGGGTCCGGCCGGTGGCCGGCCTGCCGCTGCTCCACCTCGACCGCCCGCGCTCGCAGGACGCCCTGCGCTGGGCCAAGCGCACCTTCGACATCCTCGGCTCCGCCGCGCTGCTGGTCGTCGCGTCACCGGTCCTGCTGTGGACGGCCTGGCAGATCAAGCGCTTCGACGGTGGCCCGGTCCTCTTCCGGCAGACCCGTGTCGGCCGCGACGGCGAGTACTTCACCTGCCTGAAGTTCCGCAGCATGGTCGTCGATGCCGAGCGCGTCCTGGCGGAGCTGCACTCCGAGGTCGGCTACGAAGAGGGCCTGTTCAAGATGCAGCGCGACCCGCGCATCACCAAGCCCGGTCAGTGGATCCGTCGCTACTCGATCGACGAGCTGCCCCAGCTGGTCAACGTGCTGCGCGGCGACATGAGCCTGGTCGGCCCGCGCCCGCCGCTGCCGCTCGAGGTCGACCGCTACACCATGATGCAGTCGCGTCGGCTCCGCGTCCGCCCCGGCCTGACCGGCCTGTGGCAGGTGTCCGGCCGCTCGGACCTGTCCTGGACCGAGTCGATCCGGCTCGACCTCTACTACGTCGACAACTGGTCGATGATCCAGGACGTCGTCATCCTGGCGCGCACGGTCGGCGCCGTGCTCTCGTCCCGCGGCGCCTACTGAGCCGAGCGTGAGGGACGAACGCGCGGCGTGGTAGTAGGCGGGTTGAGCGAGCCCACGGCCGAGCCTGCGAGGGCGTGTCAGGTGAGTCCAAGCCCGGTGGCGGTGCGCGAGACCGTCAGTCGGTCAGCAGCGACCTCAGGTAGTCGCCGTACCCGCTCCTGGTCAGGGCGTCCGCGCGGCGGAGCAGGCCCTCGTCGTCCAGGAAGCCCATCCGCCAGGCGACCTCCTCCGGGCACCCGATCTTGAGCCCTTGCCGCTCCTCGATGGCCTGGACGAAGCTCCCGGCCGCGATCAGGGCCTCGACCGTCCCGGTGTCGAGCCACGCGGTCCCACGCGGCATCACCTCGACGTACAGCCGACCCGCCTCGAGGTACCGGCGGTTCAGGTCGGTGATCTCCAGCTCACCGCGGGCCGACGGCGTGAGCTCGCGCGCGTGCGCGGCCACGTCCGGCCCGTAGAAGTACAGGCCCGGCACGGCGTAGTGACTGCGCGGCTTCTCGGGCTTCTCCTCCAACGACGTGGCGCGGCCCTCGTCGTCGAAGGTCACGACGCCGTACGCCGCCGGGTCGGCGACCCGGTACCCGAAGATCGCGGCGCCGTCGACGTCGGCGAAGCGTCGCAGCTGCGTCCCCACGCCGGGGCCGTAGAAGATGTTGTCGCCGAGCACCAGCGCCACGCGCTCGCCTCGGATGTGCTCCTCCCCGATCAGGAACGCCTGGGCCAGACCGTCGGGCGCGGGCTGCACGGCGTACGAGATCTCGATGCCGTACGCCGAGCCGTCGCCGAGCAAGCGGCGGAATGACTCCTGCTCGTGCGGTGTGGTGATCACGAGAACCTCGCGGATCCCGGCCAGCATCAAGGTCGACAGCGGGTAGTAGATCATCGGCTTGTCGTAGACGGGGACCAGCTGCTTGCTCACCGCCAGCGTGATCGGGTGCAGCCGGGACCCGGTACCGCCCGCCAGGATGATGCCGCGCATGGTGGCCCATCCTAGGGACCGGAAGCCCATCTCTCCCTAAGATCAGGCACGTGCCAGGGCTGGAACGCGTGCTCGTCACCGGCGGCGCCGGGTTCATCGGCGCCAACTTCGTGCGCCACCTCGTCGACCACACGGACGCGCGCGTCACGGTGCTCGACAAGCTGACGTACGCCGCGAGCCCCGCCGCGCTCGCCGGGTTGCCCGACCACCGGGTCGAGCTGGTGGTCGGAGACATCGCCGACGCGGTGGCCGTCGAGCCGCTGGTCGCCAGCCACGACGCCGTCGTCCATCTCGCGGCCGAGTCGCACAACGACAACGCGCTCGCCGACCCGGACCCGTTCATCCGCACGAACCTCGTCGGCACCTACGTCCTGCTCGAGGCGGTCCGGAAGCACGACGTGCGCTTCCACCACGTCTCCACCGACGAGGTGTACGGCGACCTCGCCCTCGACGACCCCAAGCGCTTCACCGAGGACACGCCCTACCGGCCGAGCAGCCCGTACTCCGCGGCCAAGGCGGGTTCCGACCACCTGGTGCGCGCGTGGGTCCGCAGCTTCGGCGTGCGAGCGACGGTCTCCAGCTGCTCGAACAACTACGGGCCGTGGCAGCACGTCGAGAAGTTCATCCCCCGGCAGATCACCGAGGTGCTCGAGGACCGGCGGCCACGCGTCTACGGAAACGGACAACAGGTCCGCGACTGGATCCACGTCGACGACCACAGCTCCGCCCTGCTGGCGATCCTGGAGCGCGGCCGGATCGGCGAAACCTACCTGGTCGGCGCCGACGGCGAGCGCAGCAACCTCGACGTCGTCCGCACCGTGCTCCGACTGATGGGTCGGTCCGAGGACGACTACGAGCTCGTGACCGACCGAGCCGGGCACGACCAGCGCTACGCGATCGAGTCCGGGAAGCTGCGCCTGGAGCTCGGCTGGCAGCCGACGTTCCCCGACCTCGACCACGGGCTCACCCAGACCGTCGAGTGGTACCGGGCCCACCGCGACTGGTGGAGTCCGCTCAAGGCAGCCACCGAGGCGGCGTACGCCGCGAAGGGCATGTAGCGCGTGGCCCCTTCGATCGAGACGACGCCGATCCCGGGCCTCCTCGTCGTGCGTCTGGACGTGCGTCGCGACGACCGGGGCTGGTTCGAGGAGTTCTGGCAGAGCGAGCGGATGTCGACGCTCGGGCTGGCGGACTTCTCGCCGGTCCAGGCCAACGTGGCGTGGAACGACGCCCGCGGGACGACGCGCGGCATGCACGCCGAGCCCTGGGACAAGCTGGTGACGCTCACCGCCGGGCGGGCCTACATGGCCTGGGTGGACCTGCGCTCGGGCGACACCTTCGGCAGGGTGCACGGCCTCGAGGTCGAGCCCGGAGTCGCAGTCTTCGTGCCTCGCGGCGTGGGCAACGGCTACCAGACGACGGTCGGCGGCACGGCGTACTCGTACCTGGTCAACGACCACTGGCGCCCGGACGGCGCCTACGTCGCCGTCCAGCACGCGGACCCGGCGCTCGCGATCACCTGGCCCGTGCCGCCCGACGAGCGCGTGCTCTCCGAGCGCGACTCCTCGGCTCCCGTGCTCGCGGACGTCGACCCGATTCTGCCCCGTCCCCCGCTGGTGCTGGGGGCCGGCGGCCAGATCGGTCGGGCTCTCCTGGCAGCACTCCCGGGCGCGCGCGGGGTCACCCGGGCCCAGCTCGACCTGACCGACGGCGAAGCGGTGGCGGCGTGGCCGTGGCACGAGCACGACCTCGTGCTGAACGCCGCGGCGTACACCGCCGTGGACGAGGCCGAGACCGCAGCGGGTCGCCGGAGCGCGTGGACGGTCAACAGCCGGGGCCCCGCCGCCCTGGCGGCCCTGGCTGCTCGGCACGGCTTCACGCTCGTCCACTACTCGAGCGACTACGTCTACGACGGCGCATCGACGGAGGCCGTGGAGAACGAGGCTCTCGCTCCACTGGGCGTCTACGGCCAGAGCAAGGCGGCGGGTGACGGTGCTGTGATGACGGCCCCTCGCCACTACATCGTCCGTACGTCGTGGGTGATCGGCGACGGGCCGAACTTCGTGCGCACCATGGCCCGGCTCGCCGACGAGGGCGACAACCCGTCGGTCGTCGACGACCAGGTCGGCCGGCTCGGGTTCGCCGACGAGATCGCCCGCGCGACGCGGCACCTGGTCGACAGCCGGGCGGCGTACGGCGTGTACCACGTCAGCAACGACGGGCCCCCCACGTCCTGGGCGGACGTCGCCCGCGAGGTGTTCCGACTTCGTGGGCGCGAGTCGGAAGACGTCCGGCCGATCACCAGCGAGGAGTACGCCGGCGGACGTGCGACAGCACCTCGGCCGGCCAGGAGCGTCCTGTCACTCCGGAAGCTCGCTGCCACCGGGTTCGAGCCCGCGGACGCGAGGGAGGCGCTGCGCTCCTACGTCGCCGCGCTGCCGCTCTCGCGGCCGTAGTCGTCGTCCAGCCGGACGATGTCGTCCTCACCGGTGTAGTCGCCCCGCTGCACCTCGATCACGATCAGCTCGTCGTCGTGCAGGTTGGCGATGCGGTGCGCGACACCGATGCCGACGTCGGCCGTGCCACCGGTCTTGACCTCGATGGTCTCCCCGTCGAGCGTGCACGTCGCTGTTCCCTGGACGACGGCCCAGTGCTCGGCGCGGTACTGGTGGGTCTGGTAGGACAGGCGCTGGCCGGGATGCACCTCGATGCGCTTGACCTTGTAGCCAGGACCCTCGTCGAGCACGTACCACGCCCCCCACGGCCGCTCCTCGGACTCCATGCTCCCAGGATCTCACGCAGGGTCGCGGCGCGTGGTGCGAACGGACACAGACAGAACCGGCCCCCGGAGAGCAGTTGCCCCCGGGGACCGGTCGTCGTGGCGGCTCAGGGCCGCAGGGTCACTCCTGCCCGTCGCCGAGCTTGGCTGCGGCGTCGGTGGCGGCCTCGGTCGCGCCGGACACGGTCTTCTTGGCGGAGGTGGTGGTCGCCTTGGCGCTGCTCTTGGCCGGGCTCTTCGCCGCGGCCTTCTTGGCGCTCGAAGCCGACTTCTTCGCCGTCTTCGTGGCCTGCGTGCTCGTGGTCTTGGCCTTGGCCTTCGTGGTCTTGGCGGCCTCGGTCGCCTCACGGGTGGACTGCTGGCGGCGGATCCGCTCGACGACGGTCTCGCCGTGGCGCACCAGGTCGTCGTAGGTCCCGCCCGCGTTCGCGACCTGGTCGTCGACCAGCTTCTGCAGCAGAGTGGGCAGGCTCTTGGCGTCGATCTGGAGCCCGGCGACCCGCTGCTCGACCGCGCGCCGACGGGCCTGCGTGTCCTTGCCGAGCGCGTCGACGCGCTCGCTGACCACCTTGGTCGCCTGCTCACGCAGAGCCTTCGGCTGGTAGTCGAGACCGGAGACGGTCTTCTGCATGTCGTCCCGCATCGCCTGGGCGCGCTTCTGGGCGTCGAGCACGAACTCGAGCACGAGCTCCACGACGCGGTCGGTGACGCCGACGCCGGCGTACAGGGGACGCTTCACGACGACGGGGATCTGGTGGGGGATGTCGAGCTTGGCCTTGGCCATGGGGCTCTCCTTCTGGTTGAGGCCCTCGATCGAGGGTCTGGTGGTCTCGTGCTCCCGGCGAAGCCGGGTCGATCAGGACGCGTTGCTCCCGGCGTTGAGGGCGAGGAACGACGCGTAGACATCGAGCAGGGTCTGCTTCTGACGCTCGGTGAGCTCGGCGTCACCGAGGACGGCGAGCTCGACGGAGCCCCCGACGTTGTCGTCCAGGCTGACGATGCCGGCCCGGATGTAGAGCTGTTCGGCGGAGATCCGCAGCGCCTTGGCCAGCTGCTGCAGGACCTCGGCGGAGGGACGGCGCAACCCGCGCTCGATCTGGCTCAGGTAGGGGTTGGAGACACCGGCCTGCTCGGCGAGCTGACGCAGCGACAGGCGCGACGACACCCGCTGTTCGCGCAGGTAGTCGCCGAGACCCTCGACGGTTCTGCCGACCTTGCTCCTGGCCATGCCCCCATCGTGCTAGCCATTGCTAGCAGATGCAAACCGAGGGCCGGTGAAGGCGATCGCTCATCGACGAGATCCGCCTGTGGACACACGGCTTTCGTCACCCAGGACTGCACCGCGCGGCGCTTGCTGCATCTAGCATCACCGCGCCACCGCCGGGCCACCACCGCCTACCACCGGTCAGAACAGGATGGCCCGGATCTCACCGACCGGACGACCGCCACCGAGGAGCTCGACGAGTCCCGTGCGGCGTACCGCGTCGGCGTCGACCCCCTCGTCCTCCAGGACGCCGGACCTGCGCAGGGCCTCCGCCATCAGGACGGGGCGCACCCGGGCGGCACCGTCATCGGTCTTGAGGGCGAAGGCGCGGCCGTCGCGGAGCGCCACGGCGTAGCAGCCCTCCGCACCCGCCTTGCCGATCGCTCCGGGGATGGCCGTGAGCAGGGCTCGCTCGTCCCGTGTCGTCCCCGAGACGTACGCCGGGTGGGCGCGGATGGCATCGGCGACGCGACGGGCGCCGGGGTCCGGGACACCCGCCTCGTCCACTCCCAGGGCGATCCGCCGGAAGGCCCGCGCCAGCCCCACGAGCGACGCCGAGAACAAGGGAGCACCACAGCCGTCGACGGCGGTCACGGCGATCGGCTCGCCGGTGAGATCGGCGAAGGTCGCCGCGATCGCCCGTTGCAGGGGATGGTCGGGCTCCCGGTAGCTGCCGGTCGGCCAGCCGTTCGCGACACAGGTGGCGAGCATGGCCGCGTGCTTGCCGGAGCAGTTCATCAGCACCGGCGCCCGTTCGCCGCCGGCCCGGATGATCGCCTCGCGAGCGGCGTCGTCGAGCGGGTAGTCGGGGGGTGTCTGCAGGTCGGCCTCCGTGAGGCCCGCTGACGCGAGGACGCGACGTACGCCCTCGATGTGGAACGGCTCTCCCGAGTGGGAGGCGCATGCCAGCGCCAGCAGCTCCGGCGGGAGGTGGAGCCCCCGGCGCACCATCCCGAGCGCCTGGACCGGCTTGTTGCACGAACGAGGGAGCACCGGCACGTCGACGTCCCCGACCGCCCACGACACCGATCCGTCGGCGCTCAGGGCGACGACCGAGCCGTAGTGGTGTCCCTCGACGAAGCCGTTGCGGACGATCTCCGCGACCGGAACAGCGTTCATCGGCGTAGTCCGTGGGGCGAGCGGCCTGGTGCATCACGGTGCTGGGGGGCAGGCACCGGGCCACAGTAGCGACGGGCTCACGGTGCCTGGCCGCGGGTCGCTAGACGAGCTCGCCCATCAGCTCGCCGAAGGCCGAGAGATACGCCTCGACGTCCTCGTCGGTCGCGGCGACCGAGCACGTCGGCCCGGCGCCCACGATGGCGTCCCAGACGCCCCGGTTCGCGAGGTACACCCGCATGAGCCGACGGAGCGGGACGTCGAGGCTCGTCATCGCCTCCGCCGCCGTGCGAGGCATCTCCGGGCTGAACGACAGACCGCTCCGGGGCCAGAACCGGTGCGTCGTCCACGGCACCTCCGAGGTGTTCACGATCTCGGTGAGGCCGTCGGCGAGTCGCGCGCCGAGCCGCTGGCTGTGCGCATACGCGTCGTCGGTGAGGACGTCGCTCATCGTCGCCCGCGCCGCCGCCATCGAGACCGGGTTGCCGAAGAGGGTGCCCCCCACGGCGACCTGCGGCTTGTCCTCGTCACGACCACCCGGACGCTGGAGCACCTCCGCCACCTCCGCCGTCATGCCGTACGCCCCGAGCGGGATCCCCGCGGCGATCGACTTGCCCACGGTCACGAAGTCGGGTGACAGGCCCCATCGCCGGGTCAGCCCACCCGGCCCGACGACCTGGGTGTGCGTCTCGTCGTAGGCCAGCAGAGTGCCGGTGGCCTGCGTCAGTTCACGCAGGCCCCTGTGGAAGCCGTCCTCCGGCATCAGGAGTCCGACGTTGTTCGTCAGCGCCGGCTCGGTCACGACCACGGCCACGTCGCGGCTGTCGAGGGCCCGCTCCAGGGCGGGCAGTTCGTTGAAGGGCACGACCACCGTCCGCGCGGTGACGTCCCGCGGCAGCCCGGCCTCCTCGGGAACGAGCCGACCGTCCTCGAGCTCGACCAGCACGTCGTCGAAGTGGCCGTGGTACTTGCCGTCGAAGAACAGCACCCGCTCGCGACCGGTCAGCGAGCGCGCGACGCGGATGACCTCGGTGTTCGCGCTGGTCGCGGCCAAGGTGAACTGCCACAGGGGCAGGCCGTAGCGCCGCGCCAGCTCGTGGGCGACCCAGATCGAGTCCTCGGTCGGGAGGAGGTACTGCGATCCGACGGCGACCTGGCGGGCGACGGCCTCGACCACGGGCGCCGGGCCGTAGCCGGTGAACATCGACATGTCGGCGATGTTGAAGTCGGCGTACTCGTGGCCGTCGACGTCCCGCAGCCGTGACCCGGCGGCCGACTCGATGAACAGCGGTGGATGGTCGTACGACGTGCGCAGCCAGCTCATCGGCACGCCGTTGGGCATCACCCCCTGGCCCTCGGCCCACATCGCCAGGCTCCGCGGACGCGCCGCCGCGAACGCGGCGTCCTCACGCTGCTTGAGCGCCGCGACACGCTCCGGGTCCACACCCGATCCAGCCATGCCGGGAAGCGTAGGGCTTCTCGGGGTGGGCTTGCGCGCGAGGAGCGCACGGCGCCATTTCGCTGCGCCGTTCACTGCGCCATCCACTGCGCCATGCACTGCGCCATTCGTTGTGGCCGTCCGCTCCGGCTCCGCCCGGATCGAACGCTCCTGCTCACTGGCAGGATGGCCCCGTGCCGACCCCCCAACACTGTCCGTCGCCGCGGGAGCTGGCGGACCTCGAGCTCCTCACCGGTGGCGCCCTGGCGCCGGTGACGGGGTTCAACGAGCCCGGCTCGCCGGTGACCCTGGACCTGCCGGAGGCGCTGGCCGGACAGGACGTCGAGCTGGTCGACCCGGAAGGACTGCCCTTGGCCACGCTGCGTCCGGACGGCTCGGTCGAGCCGCTCACGCATCCGCAGCACGGCCCGTTCCGCCGGCTCCACCTGACGCCGGCGCAGACTCGCGAACGGCACTCCGGGGCGACGTTCGTCCCCGTGGTGGACGCCCTCACCGAGCCGGAGCTCGACCGGCTGCGTGGCCTGGGCGGGCCGGTGGTGCTGTTGGCGCTGACCGGCCCCGGGACGCCGGAGCTGTCCCCGGTCGCGCTGCTGCGTGCGTCCCTCGCCGCGGCCGGGCACGTGCCCGGCGCCTCCGTGGTCGCGGTCCCGCTCCCGTCGCACGGCGACCCGCAGGTCGACCACGAGCTCGGGGTGCAGGTCGTGGCGGCGTACGCCGGGAACGACCCGGTGCTGGCCCTGGGGGACGGGGACGGCGACTACCCCGACGACATCGCGGCCGTCGTCGAGGCGGACCAGCCGCCACCGGATCGGCGGGGCCTGGTGCTGTTCTTCACCGGCCTCTCGGGCAGTGGCAAGTCCACCGTCGCGCAGGCCGTGATCGACTCCCTGCTCGAGTCGGGCGAGCGCACCGTCACCAGCCTGGATGGCGACGTCGTACGCCGGAACCTCTCGGCCGGGCTTACGTTCAGCCGCGAGGACCGCGAGACCAACATCCGCCGGATCGGCTGGGTCGCCGCCGAGATCTCCCGCCACGGCGGCGTGGCTGTGTGCAGCCCGATCGCGCCGTTCGACGCCACGCGGCGGGCCGTCCGCGAGATGACCGACGCTGCCGGCGGCGCTTTCTTCCTGGTGCATGTCGCCACCCCCTTGGAGGAGTGCGAGCGTCGCGACCGCAAGGGCCTGTACGCCAAGGCACGCCGCGGGGAGATCCCGGACTTCACCGGCATCTCCTCGCCCTACGAGGAACCGCACGACGCCGACCTGCGCCTCGACACGACCGGCCGGTCCATCGAGGACTGCCGTGACGAGGTGCTCGCCGCCTTGCGCAAGGCGGGATACGTCGCCACCGAGGGACCGGCTCCCGACCCGGCCGTCGAGCCGATCCGCGTCCTGTTCGTGTGTACGGCGAACATCTGCCGGTCGCCGTACCTCGAGCTCCGAGCACGCCAGCTGCTCGGGGCAGAGTCGGGGGTCGAGGTGAGCAGTGCGGGCACACAGGGCTTCGACGCGGAGCCCGTGAGCGACACCATGGACGGCGAGTTCGCCCGCTACGGCACGGACGCGACGGCGTTCCGCAGCCGCCTGGTCACCGGCAACCTCATCGACGACGCGGACCTGGTGCTGACCGCCGAGGCCGCGCACCGGACGCGCCTGCTCGAGGAGCGCCCGGCCGCCTTCCGCAAGATCTTCACGCTGGGGCAGTTCGTCGCGAGCGCGCAGGCGGCCGACCCGGCACTGAGGGGACGCGACCTGATCGCCGCCCTGGCGACCCGGCGGGTCCCCGCCTCGCCCGATCACGACATCGCGGACCCGTACCGTCGCGGCCCGGAGGAGGCGAGGCGCGCAGGAGCGGCCATGGAGGCCATGCTCGAGGTGCTGGTCGCCCGGCTGAGGCCCGAGCCCGGCGTGCCGAACTGGACATAATCACCCCAATCTGTAGAGTTAAGAGCCTTGCCCAACCTTCCCTGGAAGGACCGCGCCCATGGGTGACTGGCTCACTGCTGACTTTTTCTCGATCATCGTTGCCGCGTTCTGCGTCGGCACGGTCGTCGGCCTGACCGGGATGGGGGGCGGCGCACTGATGACGCCGGCCCTGATCTTCCTCGGTGTCGGAGACGCCTCGACCGTGGTGACGGCCGATCTCACGGCGTCCGCGATCTACAAGACCGGCGGTGCGATCACGCACGCCCGGGAGGGGCAGCCGAACTGGACGCTCGCCAAGTGGCTGATCGTCGGCTCGGTGCCCTTCGCCCTGATGGGCCCCTGGGTGATCCACCGGGTCGCCGGCTCGGCGGACGACCTCGACACCCTGCTGAAGCTGTGCATCGGCTTCGCGCTGCTGTTCGCGGCCGCGACGTACGCCCTGCGGTTGGTCATCAACCTGCACCGCTCGCGTCGCAGCGGCGTGGTGGCCGATCCCAACCCGCGGATCCGCCCCCTCATCACCGTGGCGGTGGGGGCCCTGGGTGGTCTCCTCGTCGGCATCACCAGCGTCGGCTCCGGCTCGGTGATCATGATCTCGCTGGTCATGCTCTACCCCGGCCTGTCCGCCCTCCGGCTGGTCGGCACCGACCTCGTGCAGGCCGTGCCCCTGGTGACCGCAGCCGCCATCTCGAACATCGCCCTCAACGGCCTGGACTGGCACCTCCTGGTGCCGCTGCTGATCGGCTCCGTGCCCGGCTCCATCCTCGGCAGCCACATCGCGCCGCGGGTCAAGCAGTCCTTCATCCGCCGGGGCATCGTGATCGTGCTCACCATGTCCGGGCTGGCCCTGCTCGACAAGGCCGGCTGGGCTCCCCTGGGTGCCGGCGACGACCAGACGCACCCGGAGCTGATCGCCCTGGTCGGGCTGGGCAT
>DATBDF010000248.1:0-3689 GCA_036270075.1 Nocardioides sp. | reverse complement strand
CGGCACGTTGACGCCGACCATGCCGACCTCGACGTCGAACTGGAACTGCCGGGCGGCGCCGCCGTCGCGGGTGAAGATCGCGGTGCCGTTGGCGAACGCCGGCTGGATCGTGGTCATCTGCTGCGCGTAGTCGGCGATCGCCTTGACCAGCTTGGGGTGCTGGTAGCCGATGTTGACGTTCACCAGCTGGCTGGAGAAGTCGAGGTACGACTTCCCGTCGTAGTCGGTGAAGCGCGAGCCCGATGCCGTGGCGATCGGGAGCGGGTCGATCAGCGCCTGTGCCGACCAGGAGTGGAAGACGTGGGTGCGGTCGAGCTTGCGGACCGACTCCTCGTCGGTGGGGATGCCCGCCAGCGGGCCGTCGTACGTCGGGGTCATGGCCTGCTCCTCTGTCTCGTCAGGTCAGCGGTGGGTCGGGAACCCGAGATCGATCTTGGACGTGGCCGGGTCGGGCCAGCGCGACGTGACGACCTTGCCACGGGTGTAGAACGCGATGCCCTCGGGGCCGTACATGTGGGTGTCGCCGAACAGCGAGGCCTTCCAGCCGCCGAACGAGTAGTACGACACCGGCACCGGGATCGGGACGTTGACGCCGACCATGCCCACCTCGACGTCGAACTGGAACTGTCGCGCCGCACCGCCGTCACGGGTGAAGATCGCCGTGCCGTTGGCGAACTGGTTGCTGTTGATCAGCTCGACCGCCTCGTCGTAGGAGTCCTGGCGGACGACGCAGAGGACCGGGCCGAAGATCTCGTCGGTGTAGACGGTCATCTCCGGGCTCACCCGGTCGAGGAGCGTCGTCCCGAGGAAGAAGCCCTCGCTGGGCACGTCCGCCTCACGGCCGTCGACGACCGCCGTGGCGCCGGCGTCGACACCTTGTCCGATGTAGGCGGCGACCTTGTCGCGGTGCTCGCGCGTGATCAGCGGACCCATCTCGGAGTCGGGGTCGGTGCCGTCGCCGATCCGGAGCTTGGGAAGGCGCGCGGCGATGGCGTCGACCAGCGGATCTGCCACGTCACCGACGGCGACGGCCACCGAGATCGCCATGCACCGCTCGCCGGCGGCGCCGTACGCCGCGGAGACCGCCGCGTCGGCCGCCATCTCGACGTCCGCGTCGGGCAGGACCAGCATGTGGTTCTTCGCGCCGCCCAGGGCCTGGACGCGCTTGCCGTTGCGCGTGCCGGTCTCGTAGATGTAGCGCGCGATCGGGGTCGAGCCGACGAAGCTGACCGCCGCGATCCCGGGGTGGGCGAGGATCGCGTCGACGGCCTCCTTGTCGCCCTGCATCACGCTGAAGACGCCCTCGGGCAGACCGGCCTTCTTCCAGAGCTCGGCCATGAAGAGCGACGCCGACGGGTCCTTCTCACTGGGCTTGAGGATGAACGCGTTGCCGGTCGCGATCGCGTTGGCGCACATCCACAGGGGCACCATGGCCGGGAAGTTGAACGGCGTGATGCCGGCGACGACCCCGAGCGGCTGGCGGATCGAGTACACGTCGACGCCCGTGCCGGCCTGCTCCGAGTAGCCACCCTTCATGTGGTCGGCCACCCCGCACGCGTACTCGACGTTCTCGAGCCCACGCTGGATCTCGCCCTTCGCGTCGGAGAGCACCTTGCCGTGCTCGGAGGTGATGATCGCGGCGAGCTCGTCCATGGAGGCCGCGAGCAGCTCGCGGAACCTGAACAGGACTCCGGTGCGGGTCGCCAGCGACGCCGAGCGCCAGGCTGCGGCCGCCTCCGTCGCGCTGGCCACGGCCGCGTCGATCTCGGCCGCACTGGCGAAGTCGACCTCACCGGTCTGCTCGCCGGTGGCGGGGTTGTAGACGGCGCCGGTGCGGCCCGAGTCGCCGGGAGTCGCGGCACCGTTGGTCCAGTGGGTGATGCGGGTCGTCATGCCATCGAAAATATCGACATCGCACTATCTAGAGCAATGCTTTCATTGCTATGTTACAAAACATGTGGCAGGAGCTGGTCGACGGGGTGGACGACCGTTCGGCGAAGGGCATCGCCCTCGCCCTCTCCACCGGTATCGACCGCGGTGTACTCCGGCCCGGCGAACGACTCCCCCCTATCCGCCGGGTGGCCCGCGACCTCCAGGTCGCTCCTGCCACCATCAGCGCCGCCTGGTCCCAGCTCGCCAGGGCCGGGCTGATCGAGACCGACGGGCGCCGGGGCACCCGAGTCCGCGAGGCGTCGGTCGGGCCGCGTCGCTACCGGCGGGCGCTCGACTCGCAGGCCGGCTACCGCGTCGACCTGTCGACGGGGCTGCCCGACCCGCGGCTCCTCCCCGACCTCCATGCCGCGATGCAACGGGTGCCGCGCGACGAGCAGCAGCACTCGTACCTGGAGGAGCCCGTCGTCCCCGCGCTCCGCACGCTGCTGGAGGCGTCGTGGCCCCACCCCGTCGAAGCCCTGACCGTCGTCGACGGGGCGATGGACGCGCACAGCCAGTTCGTGGCGGCCCATCTGCGATTCGGCGACCGGGTGGCGGTCGAGCAGCCGTGCTTCCCCCCGCTGCTCGACCTCGTGGAGATGGCGGGCGCCGTACCCATCGGAGTGGGGTACGACGCCGAGGGTCCGGTCGTCGACGACGTCGTGTACGCGAGCGACGCCGGGGCGAAGGTGCTGTTCTTCCAGCCGTGGGGGCAGAACCCGTCGGGTCAGTCGCTGTCGCAGGCGCGGGCGGTGGCCCTGGCCGCGGCGCTGGCGGACCGGGACGTGGTCGTCGTGGAGGACGACTCGGCCGGTGGCACGCCCTCCGGCCCGCCGGTGTCGCTCGGGGCCCTGCTGCCGGACCGGACGGTGCTGGTGCGGAGCTTCTCCAAGACGCACGGCCCCGACCTCCGGCTGGCCGCGATCGGCGGGCCGGCCGCGGTGGTCGGCCCGATCGTGGAGCGTCGCTACCTCGGGCAGGGGTGGAGCAGCCGCCTGGTCCAGTCGATCCTGCTCGACCTGCTCACCGACGACTCGTCACGACGGCTCGTGGCCGATGCCCGGGCGACGTACGCCGCGCGCACGGCGGCGATGGTGGACGCGCTGGGCGCCCGCGGCGTACACGTGCCCGGCCGGGACGGCATCAACGTCTGGGTGCCGGTCGCCGAGCAGGGCGCCGCACTCCTGCACCTGGCGGCCGCAGGCGTCCGGGCCGCGAGCGGCGACCCGTTCTGGATCTCGCCGCCGGACACCGACTACATCCGGATCACGACGTCCTCGATCGACGACGACCCCCTCATGGGTCGCGCGGGCCGCCCGGGCCGACCGGGCCTGGCCGACCTCGCCGACCTCGTCGCCGACGCCGCCCGCGCCGGCACCTGGTCCGGCCACCGCTGACCTGGCGATCGGTGCACACACGGACACGCCGACCCGGCGCTCGGTGCACACACGGACACGCTCACCCGGCGCTCGGTGCACACGCCAAGACCTGACCTGGCGATTGATGTACGCGTCGAGACGCCCACCCGGCGATGTTCTCCGGCTCCCGATCTCCAGTCGCGATCAGCCATCGCCACGATGACGCCGTATGACGTGAATCAAACGCCAGCTGCACCCTCATACAGCGTGACCCAAACGCCAGGTGGACGCCGTACGAGGTGACCCAAACGCCAGGTCGGCGCCCCACCGCGTGACCCAACCGCCAGGTGGACGTCATACAGCGTGACCCAGACGTCAGGTGGACGCCGTACGAGGTGA
>DATBDF010000247.1:0-3235 GCA_036270075.1 Nocardioides sp. | reverse complement strand
CCTGCGCACCCAGCAGGTGATCATGGAGGAGACCGGCGTCGTGAACGTCGCCGACCCGCTCGGCGGCTCGTGGTACGTCGAGGCGCTCACCGACCAGATCGAGGCCGAGGCGAACGCGATCTTCGACAAGATCCTGGCGATGGGTGGGTCGGACCTGACCCATGCCGACACGGAGGCGCTGGCGACCGCGTCGCGCCACCACGAGAACCCGGTCACGCGGGGGCTGCTGCGCGGGATCGAGGACGGCTGGTTCATGTCGGAGATCGCCGAGGCGGCCTTCCAGTACCAGACGGCGCTGGAGAAGGGCGAGAAGAAGATCGTCGGCGTCAACGTCCACACCGACTCGATCACCAGCGACCTGGAGATCCTGCGCATCTCGCACGAGGTGGAGCTCGAGCAGGTGCGCACGCTCGCCGAGCGGCGTACGACGCGCGACGAAGCCACCGTCGCGACCGCCCTCCAGCACCTGGTCCAGGTGGCCCGCACCGAGGAGAACCTGATCGAGCCGATCCTGGAGGCCTGCCGCGTCGAGGCGACGCTGGGCGAGATCTGCGACGCGCTGCGCGCGGAGTGGGGGGAGTACCGGGAGCCGGCCCGCTTCTGATCGACCGCCGGGTTCCTTGCCGCGCGCACGTCGGAGGCGGAGCATCTCGACCATGGGGAGGCGCCGGAGTCTCGCGGTGGTGGTCGCCGCCGTGCTCGTGCCGGCCGCCGTGGGTGTGGTCCTGCTCGAGCACGATCGCGAAGGTCCGCAGTCGACGGCGGGAGCCGCCAGGGGCGAGGCCCCCGAGGTCGTGCCGGGCACGGCGGTCTTCGTCCAGTCCGGCGTGCCCAGCACCAGGTTCCTGCCGTTGGGTCAGCAGCCGGACGACGGCCACACCCTGTCGGCCCAACGCGCGTACAACGCCCTCGTGTCGGACTCCGCCAAGCTGAACCCCATCCCGGCGACCGTCCGGCCCTACTACGGGGTGCTGAGGGACGCCTCGGCCGCGCCGGTCGCGGTGAACGTGCGCGTTTGGGGCTTCGCCGTCGAGTCCGGCTGCCACGACACCGGCGAAGCGCCTGCGTCGTCCGTGCCGTCGCCTTCGTCGCCGACGCACTGCCGACTGTGGGAGTTCGTCGACGCCCGGACCGGCCGCAACCTGGGCGTGATCTCCCAGGAGGTCCTCCCGGACTGAGCCGGACCCGTCCTCTCTAGGATTGCGGTCATGACGCAGCAGCCGTTCACGCGCCCCGGCGCCATCGACCTGTCAGGGCTGAAACGGCCCGCACCGGGAGCGGCACAGCCGGGATCAGGAGCCGGTGCCTCCGGCGGTGGTGGTCGCTCGGCGTACGCACTCGACGTCACCGAGCAGACCTTCCAGACCGTGCTCGAGTCCTCGGTCACGGCTCCGGTGGTGCTGGTGTTCTACTCACCGAGCCGGGTGCCCGAGAGCACGGCGTACGCCGACCAGGTCGCCGCGGCGGTGGACGCGTACGACGGACGTTTCCTCGCCGGACTGGTGGACATCGACACCGCACCGGGCATCGCGCAGAGCCTCCAGATCCCGCAGGTGCCGCTGCTGATGGTGATCCTCGACGGCCGTCCCGCGGCGCAGCCGATCCCGGGCGTGCTCCAGCGTGACGAGATCGACACGTTGCTCAACCAGCTCGCCCAAGGCCTCACCGCGCAGGGCATCACGACGCGCCACCAGCCGTTGTCACCCGGCGTACCCGGGGACGACGAGGTGGAGGAGGAGCAGGTCGAACCGAGGTACGCCGCCGCCCAGCGGGCGCTGGAGGACAACGACGTCGACGGCGCCGTCGCCGAGTACCAGCGACTGGTGGACGCGAACCCCGCGGACAGCGAGGCGGCGGCCGGCCTCGCGATGGCGAAGGTGCTGCAAAGCACCCAAGGCGTCGACCTGAACACCGCGCGGGAGGACGCAGCGGCGAGGCCGGACGACGTGGACGCCCAGACCCTGGTCGCCGATCTCGACCTGCTCGGCGGTCACGTCGACGACGCCTTCTCGCGCCTGGTCGACCTCGTGCGACGTAGCTCGGGGGACGACCGCAACCGCGCGCGCGAGCACCTGCTCGGCCTCTTCGCGGCCGTCGGCAACGACGACCCGCGCGTGCTCCGCGGTCGCCAGAACCTCGCGTCCGCGCTCTTCTGAGGACACGCGGATGAACACGATCGTCTTCCTGCATGCCCACCCCGACGACGAGGCGTCCCAGACGTCGGGGGCGATGGCCCGTGCGAGCGCCGAGGGCCACCGGGTGGTCGTCGTCTTCGCCACGCACGGCGAGCACGGGGAGGTCGCGGCCGACCTCGCCGAAGGCGAGACGGTCGCCGCGTACCGCCGGCGCGAGGCCGAGGCATCGGCGGCCGTGCTGGGCCTGGCCCGGATCGCGTGGCTCGGGTACTCCGACTCCGGCATGAACGGCTGGGAGCAGAACGAGGCCGAGGGATCGTTCCACCGTGCGGACCTGGACGAAGCGGCCCGCCGGCTGGCCGACGTGGTCGACGAGGAGGATGCCGACATCCTGATCGGCTACGACTGGCACGGGGGCTACGGGCACCCCGACCACGTCAAGGTCCATCACGTCGCTCACCGCGCGGCAGAGCTCGCCCGGCGTACGCCGCGGCTGCTCGAGTCGACGTTCAACCGGACCGACATGTGGCGGATGATGGAAGAGGCGCGCGCGGCCGGTGTCGAGGTCGAGGGTGACTTCGCGGAGTGGGACCCCGACGCACCGATGGACGACGGCAACCCGCTCGGCACCCCGGAGGACGAGATCACCTGGGAGGTCGACGTCTCGGCGTACCTCCCCCAGAAGCGGGCAGCCCTCGAGGCGCACCGGTCGCAGGCCAGCGACATCGAGCAGTTCCTGGGGATGACGCCGGAGATCTTCGCGAGGTCGTTCGGGCACGAGCACTACATCGAGCCCGGGGTCGGGGGCCCCATGCGCAGCGGCTGGCCGCTGGGTGGTTGAGGAAGGGGCTCGAGTGGCCGGGTCTCGACACGGCCTCGCCCAGCGGCTCGGTCGGCTCGACCTCCGAGGATGTTCGGTGGTCGAGCCCGCGAGCGCAGCGAGCGGTGTCGAGACCCGGGTGCCCTCGGCCGGCTCGACCTCCGAAGGTCCGGCCAGGCCGAAGGGTCTCGACTCGGCCTCGCCTAGCGGCTCGGCCGGCTCGACCACCGAGGAGGTTCGGTGGTCGAGCCCGCGAGCGCAGCGAGCGGTGTCGAGACCC
>DATBDF010000246.1:0-3995 GCA_036270075.1 Nocardioides sp. | reverse complement strand
TATCAGGGCCGATCCCGCTCACTCCTCACAGGGGAGTGAGCCGGGTCGACGGGGGCTCGGCACATCCCTGTGGGCGCTTCCGAGCGCACACGCGACGGCCGCCGGTCCCAGACCGGCGGCCGTCGTCTCGGTGCGACGCCACCGGTACGACGTACCGGCCCTCCGCCGGTCCTCGGGCGCCCCGCTAGCCTCCGACCCATGCCCCGCGTCCATGCCTACGCCGACGACGCGCTCGGCGACCTCGACGCGGTCGGGCTCGTCGCCGCGATCCGAGCCCGACGCGTCTCCATCCCCGAGGTGGTCGACGCGGCCATCGCCCGCACCGAGCGCGTGGCCGGTGACCTGAACGCGCTCGCGGCCGAACGCTTCGACGACGCGTGTGCGGAGGCGGCGTCGCCGGGCGGCGGCTACTTCGCCGGGGTCCCGACGTTCGTCAAGGACAACTCCGACCTGGCAGGGCTGCCCACGCAGCACGGCACCGACGCCTTCGTGTCCCCGCCGGCCCAGCGCGACGGCGACTTCGCCCGGATGTTCCGGGCGACCGGTGTGCTGCCAATCGGCAAGACCCAGCTGTCGGAGTACGGCTTCAGCGCCTCGGCCGAGCACCCGCGGCTCGGGCCGGTCCGGTCTCCCTGGTCCACCGACCACACGGCGGGCGCATCCTCCTCCGGCTCTGCGGCGCTGGTGGCGGCCGGGGCCGTACCCCTGGCTCACGCCAACGACGGCGGCGGGTCGATCCGCATCCCCGCTGCGGTCAACGGCCTGGTGGGTCTCAAGCCGACGCGGGGCCGGCAGGCCCAGGACCGGACCTTCCGCCGGATGCCCGTGCGGGTCGTGGCGGACGGCGTCGTGACCCGGTCGGTGCGCGACACCGCCGCCTTCCTGCGGGAGGCCGAGAAGGTCTATCGGGACCTCAGCCTGGCCCCTGTCGGAGACGTCACCCGCGCCGCCAGGGCGCGACGGACGGTCGCCGTCTTCACCGACGGCATCGACGTCCGCGCGACGCCCGAGGTCGACTCGCTGACCCGCCGGACGGCCGCACTGCTGGAGTCGCTCGGCCACCGCGTCGAGTGGATCGACAATCCGGTGCCGCCCTCGTTCAAGGACGACTTCCTGCTCTACTGGGGTGTGCTCGCCTCGGCGATCCTGGCGACGGGGCGCATGGACCACGGCCGGACCTGGGACGCGTCGCGACACGACCGACTGACCCTGGGCCTCGACCGGCACTGCCGGCGGAACCTGCATCACGTGCCCGGGGCCATCACCCGGCTGCGCCGCAGCGGTCGGCTGGCACGCGAGCTGCACGCGACGTACGACGTCGTCCTCACACCCACCCTGGCTCGCGAGACGCCGCAGATCGGCTGGCTCGATCCCATGCAGGACTACGAGACCGTGCTGGACCACCTGCTCCAGTGGGTCGCCTACACGCCCTGGCACAACGCGTCCGGCACGCCGGCCGTCTCGCTGCCGCTGGCGACGACCGCCGCCGGCCTGCCGCAGGGCATGATGCTCTCCGCCGACCACGGCCAGGAGCCGATGCTGCTCGAGCTGGCGTACGAGCTGGAAGAGGCGCAGCCGTGGCCGCTGCTCCGGAACGCGTGAGCAGCGACGGCCCTGGGTAGCGTCAGCACATGCGTGCAGTCGTGTACTCGAAGCTGGGTGACTCCTCGGTGCTCGAGCTGGCCGACCGTGACCTGCCCACACCGCACTGGGGCGAGGTCCGGGTCCGCCTGGCGGTCGCCGGCGTGAACCCGACCGACTGGAAGCTCCGGGCCGGGCTCACCGTGCCGGAGATGCCGGCTCCCGAGATCTCGCCGGGCCAGGACGGCGCCGGAGTCGTCGACGAGATCGGCAACGGTGTCGACCACGTCAAGGTCGGGGACCGGGTGTGGGTCTTCCTCGCCCAGCACGCCCGGCCGATGGGCACCGCTGCCGAGTACACCGTGGTTCCGGCCGAACAGGTCGTCAGGCTCGGTGACGCGTCGTACGACGTCGGGGCGAGCCTCGGCGTGCCGGCGATGACGGCGCACCGCGCCCTGACCGTCCACGAGGACGGCCCGTCGCGGCTGTCCCCAGGAGCGCTGGAGAGGCAGACGGTCCTGGTCAGCGGCGGAGCGGGCGCCGTCGGCCATGCCGCGATCCAGCTCGCGGTCTGGGCAGGGGCGACCGTGATCACCACGGTCAGCAACGACGAGAAGGCGGCGCTCGCCACGGCGGCCGGCGCCCATCACGTCGTCAACTACCGCTCCGGCGACGCCGCGGCCGAGATCCGGCTCATCGCGCCCGAGGGCGTCGACCTTGTCGTCGAGGTGGCGATCATCCAGAACGCCGAGCTGGTCGGCCGGCTGCTCAAGCCACGGGGCGCGGTCTCGATCTACGCCAACACCGGTGGTACGGAGGTGACCCTCCCGGTGCGGCCCTTCATGGCGCTCAACGCGCGACTGCAGTTCATCCTGCTCTACACCGTCGGCACCGAGGCTCTGCGAGCCGCCGCGGCGGACGTCGGTGAAGCGGTCGCCGACGGCGCGTTGGAGGTCGGCGAGGAACACGGGCTGCCCCTTCTGCGTTACCCCCTCGAGCACACCGCCGAGGCCCACGATGCAGTGGAGCAGGGGGCTGTCGGGAAGGTCCTGATCGAGGTCGCAGACCTCGACTGACGGACCCGTGGATCGCACCGTCGTCAGGCGCTCCAGACGATTTCTGGATCGCCTCAGCCGCTGTGTATTCTTCTCGACCGTTGCCCCTTTAGCTCAGTCGGCAGAGCGACTCCATGGTAAGGAGTAGGTCTACGGTTCGATTCCGTAAAGGGGCTCTGAGGTGGGGCACCCTGCCCCTCCTGGTGGGGTAGCTCAGGTGGTTAGAGCACACGGCTCATAATCGTGGTGTCGCGGGTTCGAATCCCGCCCCCACTACCACGGTGGCCGGACAGATCCCCGGCCTCGACCGGCATGATAGAAGGCCCACAACAAAAGGAACAGCCAGTGGCCAGCAAGACCAGCGACGTTCGCCCGAAGATCACGCTCGCCTGCACGGTGTGCAAGGAGCGCAACTACATCACCAAGAAGAACCGGCGGAACGACCCCGACCGCATGGAGCTGTCGAAGTTCTGCCCGCGCTGCCGCAAGCACACGCCGCACCGCGAGACCCGCTGACTCTTCCCTGCAGTCACCTGCACGCACCACGCCCGTCCGGCCTGCCCGGGCGGGCGTCGTCGCGTTCCGGATAGATTCGTCCGCATGGCAGTCGACGCGTCCCTGGCCGGCCGCACGTTCCCCCCGACCGAGGCCTACGACGTGACCGAGCAGGCGCTGTCGGACTTCGCGGCCGCCACCGGTACGCCGTACCGGGCAGGGGGTGCCGCCCCGGCGACGTTCCCGATCGTGGTCGCCTTCGCGGCGATGCAGGCGCTGATGGCCGATCCGGAGGTCGGGATCGAGCTGCACCACGTCGTCCACGGGCAGCAGAAGTTCTTGCACGAGCGGCCCGTCGTCGCGGGCGACCGGTTGTCCGCGACTCTCACCGTCAGCGGGCTGCGACAGATCGCGGGCACCGACATCATCACCACCTCCAGCGCGATCACCGACGACTCGGGCACCCTGGTCTGCACCGCCGAGGCGACCCTGGTCCACAAGGCCGGTGCCTGATGACCTCGCCGACGCTGGGCCCGAGCACGTACGCCGTGACACGCGCAGACCTCGTCGCGTACGCCCGCGCGAGCGGCGACCCGAACCCGATCCATCAGGACCCCGAGGTGGCCCGCAGCGTGGGGCTGCCCGACGTCATCGCGCACGGCATGTTCACCCTCGCCCTGGCCGCCCGGTACGTCGACGAACAGCTGGGAGTGTCGGGGCGCATTGCCGAGCTCGGGGCCAAGTTCACCAAGCCGGTCGTCGTGCCGGAGGACGGCACCCAGGTCGAGATCGAGGGCACCTGGCGCGACGAGCGGACCATCGCCCTCCGGGTCACCTGCGCCGGCGAGACCGTGCTCGGCAACC
>DATBDF010000245.1:0-11642 GCA_036270075.1 Nocardioides sp. | reverse complement strand
CTGCTCGCCCAGGACGTCGACGGCGTCCTGGTGAACCAGATGAACAAGACGCCCGACGGACAGTTCCAGACCTACTCCGTCGAGTCCGGCGCGTACATCCGCGAGCACTTCTTCGGCGGCGACGCGCGGCTGCGCAAGATGGTCGAGAACATGAGCGACCGCGACATCGAGCTGCTGCCGCGCGGCGGTCACGACTACCGCAAGGTGTACGCCGCGTTCGACGCCGCCGCGAAGCACGTGGGCCAGCCGACGGTGATCCTCGCGCACACGATCAAGGGCTGGACGATCGAGGCGCTCGAGGGCAAGAACGCCACGCACCAGATGAAGAAGCTGAACGCGACGACGCTGAAGGCGTTCCGCGACCGGCTCGAGCTGCCGGTCTCGGACCAGGACATCGACGAGCACTACGAGTTCGACGGCTCGGCGCCGTTCTACCACCCGGGCGAGGGCTCCGCGGAGCTCGAGTACCTCCGCGACCGCCGGCGCTCGCTCGGCGGCGGCGTCCCCATGCGGCGGGTCAATCCCCGCAAGCTCACGCTGCCCGGCGACGCGATGTACGACGAGCTCAAGGCGGGCTCCGGCAAGCAGAAGATCGCGACCACGATGGCGTTCGTCCGCCTGCTCAAGGACCTGATGAAGGACCCCGAGATCGGCGACCGGATCGTGCCCATCGCACCGGACGAGTACCGCACGTTCGGCATGGACTCGATGTTCAGCTCCGCCAAGATCTACAACCCGGCGGGTCAGCTCTACGAGTCGGTCGACCGCAAGCTCCTGCTGGCCTGGAAGGAGTCGCCCCAGGGCCAGATGCTCCACGAGGGCATCTCCGAGGCGGGCTGCGTCGCGTCCGCGACCGCCGCGGGCTCGGCGTACTCCACCCACGGCGAGCCGATGATCCCGGTCTACATCTTCTACTCGATGTTCGGCTTCCAGCGCACGGGGGACAGCATCTGGGCGATGGCCGACCAGCTGGCCCGCGGGTTCCTCCTCGGCGCCACGGCGGGCCGGACGACGCTGACCGGTGAGGGACTGCAGCACGCGGACGGGCACTCGCCATTACTCGCGCTGACCAATCCCGCCGTCGTCCACTACGACCCGGCGTTCGCCTACGAGATCGCACACATCGTGCAGGACGGCCTGCGCCGGATGTACGGCTCGAGCGACGACCACCCGCACGGCGAGGACGTCATCTACTACCTGACCGTCTACAACGAGCCGATCAGCCAGCCGGTGGAGCCCGAGCACCTCGACGTGCCGGGACTGCTCAAGGGCATGTACCACCTGGCCGGTCCCCTGGGTGGCCTCCCGGACGACGCGCCCCGCGTGCAGCTGATGGCCAGCGGCGTCGGCCTGCCGTGGATCCAGCGCGCACAGGAGCTCCTGCGCGACGACTGGGGCGTCGCCGCGGACCTCTGGTCGGTCACGTCGTGGAACGAGCTGTCGCGCGACGCGCTCGGTGCCGAGGAGTGGAACCTCATGCACCCGCTCGAGGAGCCGCGCACGGCGTACGTCACCGACCGGCTCAAGGACGCGCCCGGCCCGGTGGTGGCCGTCAGCGACTACATGCGGGCCGTCCCGCAGACGATCTCGCGGTGGGTCCCGCAGCGGTTCCACGCACTCGGGGCGGACGGCTTCGGCTTCGCCGACACCCGTGCCGCCGCGCGACGCTTCTTCAAGATCGACGCGGAGTCGGTCGTCTGCCAGGCGCTCGCGGCACTGGCCGAGGACGGCCGGTTCGCCCGCGACGCCGTGCAGAAGGCGCTCGACCACTACCGGATCGACGACCCGACCGCCGTGTCCGGTGTGAAGCAGGAAGGCGGCGACGCCTGATCGTCGCCGGACGAGGGTGACAGCGGACCTATGCTGTGGCTGACGTGACGACGTACCCGTGGCCGCTCGGCGGAGCGGGTCCAGGGGGAAGCCACAGATGAGCCGGCCGACGATCTTGACCGTCGACGACGACCCGCAGGTGTCTGCCGCGCTCACCCGTGACCTGAAGCGGCGCTACGGCTCGGAGTACCGCGTGCTGTCGGCGACGTCGGCCGCCCAGGCCTTGGAGCTGCTGAAGTCGCTGGCCCTGCGGACGGACCCGGTGGCGCTGATCGTCAGCGACCAGAGGATGCCGGAGAAGACCGGGATCGAGCTCCTTGCCGAGTCGCGCGAGCTCGCCCCGGAGGCGAAGCAGCTCCTGCTCACGGCGTACGCCGATACCGACGTGGCGATCACCGCGATCAACGAGATCGGCCTGGACTACTACCTGCTGAAGCCGTGGGACCCGCCGGAGGAGCGCCTGTTCCCGGTCGTCGACGACCTCCTGGGTGACTGGCGCCGCGGCCACCCCGAGGTCACCAACGACATCCAGGTCGTCGGCGACCGGTGGTCCGACCGTACGCACGAGCTGAAGAACTTCCTCGCCCGCAACCACGTCCCCTATCGCTGGTACGACGTCGAGCGCGACGAGGACGGCGGCCGGCTGTTCGAGGTCTCGGGGAGCCGCCGCGCCGACCTGCCACTGGTCCTCGTGCCCGACCGGGAGCCGCTGCGGAACCCGACACTGCTGGAGGCCGCGGGGGCCCTCGGCCTGCACGTCGAAGCGGAGCACCCGCTCTACGACGTGTGCATCGTCGGCGGCGGACCGGCGGGCCTCGCCGCCGGCGTGTACGCGGCGTCCGAGGGGCTCAAGACCGTGATCGTCGAGCGCGAGGCTCCGGGCGGTCAGGCCGGACAGAGCTCGTCGATCGAGAACTATCTCGGCTTCCCGAAGGGGCTCAGCGGCTCCGACCTCGCGCAACGCGCTCTCGCCCAGGTCTCGCGCTTCGGCGCCGAGCTGGTGCTCGCCCGCGACGTGATCGGGCTCGAGCAGCGCGGCACGGTGCGGGCTGTCCTGTTCGAGGGCGGTGGTGAGATCGAGGCCCGCTCGGTGGTCGTGTCGACCGGCGTCTCCTACCGACGGCTGGAGGCGGAGGGTGTCGAACGCCTCCAGGGCAAGGGCATCTACTACGGCGCGACTGCCGCGGAGGCACCGCAGACGGCCGACGACATGGTCTTTGTCGTCGGCGGTGCGAACTCGGCCGGCCAGGCCGCGCTGAACTTCGCCAAGCACGCGAAGCAGGTCACCCTCGTCGTCCGCGGGGCGGACCTGCTGGCCACCATGTCGACGTACCTCGTGGACCGGATCACCTCCTCTCCCAACATCACCGTGCGCTGTGCCACCGAGGTCGGCGCCGCCGACGGTGAGGGGCACCTGGAGCGCCTCACCCTGGTCGAGCGGGAGTCCGGCACCCGCGAGGACGTGGAGGCGTCGTGGCTGTTCGTGTTCATCGGCGCCTCGCCGCGGACGGACTGGCTGGGGGAGCCGGTGGCTCGTGACTCCCACGGCTTCGTGCTGACCGGTCCCGACGTGGCGACCTCGGGCGCGCCGTGGGGCCTGGCCCGGGCGCCGTTCGCCCTCGAGACCAGCATGCCGGGCGTGTTCGCGGCCGGCGACGTCCGGCTGGAGTCGATGAAGCGCGTCGCGTCCGCGGTCGGTGAGGGTGCGATGTCGATCTACCTGGTCCACCGCTACCTGGCGACGGTGTGAGCGCCGGCCGTCGAGAGGAAGTGCCATGGACATCGAGGAGCTGCGTGACATCGAGCTGTTCACCGGACTGACCGACGACCAGCTCGCCGAGCTGGCCGCCGGCGGCGACGAGGTCCCCTTCGAGACCGGTGACGTCCTCTTCACGGAGGGCGATCACGCCGACGAGTGGTGGGTGCTCCTCACCGGGTCGCTCGACCTGGTCCGCAAGGTCGGTCGCGAGGACGTCGTCGTGGCGAGGATGGACGTCCCGGGCCGGTGGGCCGGTGGGTTCCGCGCCTGGGACGACGCCGGGATCTACATGGCCACGGGCCGCGGATCCAGCCCCGGGCGTGTGCTGCGGCTCGACGCCCCTCGCCTGCGCGAGCTGGTCAACCACTGGTTCCCGTTGGCCGGTCACTTGATCGGCGGCCTGCACCGCACCGCGCGGTCCATCGAGTCCACCGTGCGACAGCGCGACGCCCTGGTCACCCTCGGCACCCTCGCCGCCGGACTCGCCCACGAGATCAACAACCCCGCAGCCGCGGCGAGCCGCACGGTCGACGACCTCGCCGTCTGCTGCGACGCCCTCCTCGCGGCACTCACCCAGCTCGCGCACGACGACATCAGCGCGGCCCAGTTCAGCGTGCTGGACGACCTGCGCCGGTCGACCGCCGCGCCCGGACCGCTCGACGCCCTGGCGGCCGCCGACCAGGAGAGCGACCTCGCCACCTGGCTCGAGGCGCACGGCGTATCCGATCCATGGGGCCTGTCCGCAAGCCTGGTCGCGGGCGGCATCGACGTCGCGTGGTGCCAACGCGCGCACGAGGCGCTGGGCGACAGCGCGCTCGCTCCCGGCCTGGAGTGGGTCTCGGCCACGGTCTCCTCGAAGAGCCTGCTCTCGGAGCTGAAGGACTCCGTCCGGCGCATCTCCGAGCTGGTGGCGGCGGTCCGCTCCTACTCACAGATGGACCGCGCCTCGGCGCAACGGGTCGACGTCCGTGACGGGCTCGAGAGCACCCTGACGATGCTGGGCCACAAGCTGAAGGGCGGCGTGACCGTCACGCGCGAGTACGCCGACCTGCCGGAGATCGAGGCGTACGCCGGCGAGCTGAACCAGGTGTGGACCAACCTGATCGACAACGCCGTCGACGCGATGGCCGGCCAGGGCACCCTGACGGTACGGACCCGTGGTGAGGGTGAGTGGGTGATCGTGGAGATCGCGGACACCGGACCGGGGATGCCGGCGGACGTCGCGGCCCGCGCCTTCGAGCCCTTCTTCACCACCAAGGACGTCGGCAAGGGCACCGGCCTCGGCCTCGACATCGCCCGGCGGATCGTCGTCGAGCGGCACGGCGGTCTGATCGACATCGACTCCCCCGCCCACGACGGGCCCGACAACGGCAAGGGCACCGTGATGCGGGTGAGCCTGCCGGTGAAGCCGCGGAGCTAGCTGCTCGACTCGCCGGACCGGACGCGGGCTGCCCGGGACGTCGGATCGCCGGGACATCGCCGGCTAGCGGAGCAACCCGTAGGCGCGCGTCGGGGTGAGGTGGAGCGCTACCCGCCCGTCGGCCACCATGGCCCGCCGGTACTCGTCCCAGTCGGAGTGCTCGCCCGTGACCGCGCGGAAGTACGCGACGAGCTCCTCCACCGCCGCATCGTGCGGGTCCGCGGCGACCTCGGAGAACGACGCCTCCGCCTCGAGCACGGCATACGACCAGAAGCTCGTGCCGTCGACCTTGAGTGCGGCCCACGGCTCACGGCGGAGGTTCCGGTACTTCGCCGTGGACTCCGTGGTGCTGACCACGATCACGCCGTCCTCGCGCACGTAGTGGAGCACGTTCGACAGCTGCGGCTTCCCGTCCCGCCGGACCGTCGTCAGCACGGACTGGTGGGTGCCACGAGCGGCGGCGAGCGCGTCAGCGAGTTCCATGCCAGAAGAAGGTCGATCCGTCCCCGGTGATTCCCGGCCGGTCGTCACTCCCCTCCGGACCCTCCCTGCGCGAGCAGCGCCACGGGCTGCCACTCGTTCCAGGTCGCGAGCCGGGACTCGTAGTCGGCGGTGGCGATCGCCAGTGGCGCAGCGCCGAAGAACACCCGGAGCGGCGGTTCCGGAGCGTCCACCACGCGCAGGATGGCGTCGCGCGTGGCTTCGGGGTCGCCGGGGTTGCTCGCCCGGCGAGCGCGTGTCTCGAGGGTGACGCGGTGGACCTCGTCGTACGCCGGCAGCTGCTCGGAGGTGCTCGACGACGAGCCGGCCCAGTCGGTCGAGAACGCGCCGGGCTCCACCAGGGTCACGTGGATGCCGAAGCTCGCGACCTCCTGGGCGAGGGCCTGGCTGAAGCCCTCGAGCCCCCACTTCGAGGCGTGGTAGATCCCCACGCGAGGAAACGCCGAGACCCCGCCGATCGACGAGACCTGGATGATGTGGCCGATCCCCTGCTCGCGCAGGAAGGGCAGCGCCGCCTGGGTCACCCAGAGCGCACCGAACAGGTTGGTCTCGATCTGCGCGCGGGCCTCGTCCTCGGTCAGCTCCTCGATCATGCCGAAGTGCCCGTAGCCGGCGTTGTTCACGACGACGTCCAGGCCTCCGAAGTGCTCGTGGGCAGCCGCGACGGCTTCGAAGTCCGCCGCCCGGTCGTTGACGTCCAGGGCGATCGGCAGCAGCGAGTCGCCGTACTTCTGCAGCAGGTCGTCGAGGCTCGCTGCGTCGCGAGCGGTCGCGGCGACCCGGTCGCCCCGCTCCAGCGCTGCGATCGCCCACTCGCGGCCGAAGCCGCGCGACGTACCGGTGATGAACCAGATCTTGCTCATGTCTCTCCTCGTCCGAAGGGGGCTCGACGGGTTCCGGCGGCGTCTGCGAACCGTGTGCACCACGAGCCCTGCCTCGGGGACAAGACGGAGGATCTCTCCGCCATTCCGGCGGCGTCCCGCCATCCGGACCTCAGGCGCTGGGCGCCGAGACCGCCTCGAGCGGCGTCGCCGGAGCGGGACCCCGCTGCAGCAGGCGGCGCCAGCGGGCACGGGAGTACGTCGCCGGGCTGGTCGAGCGCACGAAGTCGTTGAGGATCTTCACGAACCGCTCGGGGTGGTCCTTGTGCGGGAAGTGCCCGGCGTTGGGGATGATCTCCACCTGTGCCTTCGGCGCGAGCTCGGCGGCGCGGGCGGCGTGACTGACCGGGATGACCCGGTCCTGGTCGCCCCAGACGACGCACATCGGCATCGCGTCGGTGAGGTAGGCGCGGTCGGCCATGGTGACGATCTGGCCCTGCCAGTCCACGACGGCCCGCGCGACGTGCCGGACAGCCGCCCGCGCCGCCGGGTCGCGGAACGACTCGTAGATGGCGGCCACCTCGTCGTAGTCGCGGAACTGGTGGATCCCGGTACGCGACAGCGCCTTGAGCCCGGCCGCGCCGACGTGGCGCACGCCGGGCAGCGTCAAGGCCCCCATGACCTGGTAGAAGCCGGTGGTCGTGATCGCTTTGACGGACCCCGAGACCTCGGGGCCGAGCCCACCCGAGCCGACCAGGACGAGCCGCTCGGTGCGCTCGGGGAACTGGTAGGCGAACTGCATCGCCACCCCGCCCCCGAAGCTGTGCCCGACCACGGTCACCTTGTCGATCCCGAGGACGGTGAGCAGGTCGCGCATGCCGTTGGCGAACGCCGCGATGCTGTAGTCGGCCCGCGGCTTGTCCGACTCGCCGTGCCCGAGCAGGTCGGGAGCGATGACCGTGTAGCGCCGGGCGAGCGAGTCGAGGACCGGCAACCAGGTGCGGTGCGTGCAGCCGAGTCCGTGGAGCATCAGCAGGACCGGACCCCGGCCCGCCTTCACGTAGGCCCGTCGGTGGCCATGGATGGTCACGTGATGGACAGCGTGCTGGCGCATCGGCGGGTCGGCCTCCTGGTGAGACGCAGTACGACCCGCGAGATCGGGGTCCTGCGAGATTCAACCAGAGGTACCCCGGAGTGCGACCGTGGAAACCCGGTGTTCCCCAGATTTCAGGAGTCGCACGGGCGACTCGAGCACCCACCGGAGCGGCTGGACGGGGCGGGGGCGGCTCAGTGCCCTTCTGACCGCGGGCGCCGCAAGGTGAACGTCTCGAACGGATCGACGTCCCCAGGTCCGCCCCGCCGCGGCGACGCGGCGTCCGCGGGCGACCCGGTGAGGTCGAGCGCGACCGCGGCGGTGCCGATGCCGGCGGCGGCGAGAAGGCTGCGGCGCGAGAGGTCTGAGGAGGAGGTGTGGTCCGAGTTCACCCGGGCAGTCTCGACCCGATGTCACGCCGGGCGGGCCAACCGCGGATGAACGCTGCGCGAAGGGGCATGGGCGTGCAGTCGACGTGCGACGGCGCTGCTGGCGCGTGCCCACGGACTAGGGTCGGTCCGTGAGTGTGCGCGCCGTTCCTGCGACGCCCGGAGACGGGAGCTCGCGCAAGCGTGCCGCCGAGGCACTGCGGCGTTCCACCGGCGCACTCAGCTCGGCCGCCATGTCGAGGATGCTCACCGACATGCCGTGGTTCGCCGAGCTCTCGGCCGAGAGCCGGTCGTGGGTCGGCCAGATCCTGCAGGCGGGCATCCAGGGCTTCGTCGACTGGTTCCGGCTCGACGACGACGACGCCTTCCCGGGCGACACCGCCGCGGCCGTCTTCGGCGCGGCACCCCGCTCCATGACCGGCATCATCACGCTGGGCCAGACGGTCGACCTGGTCCGGCTGGGCATCGAGGTGGTCGAGTCGCACGTCGACGAGATCGTCCACCCCGCCGATGCGCCGGCGGTCCACGCCGCGGTGCTCCGGTACGCCCGAGAGGTCGCGTTCGCGACCGCCGAGGTCTACGCACGCGCGGCCGAGGCCCGCGGCGCGTGGGACGCGCGGCTGGAGGCGCTCGTCGTCGACTCCGTGCTCCGCGCCGAGGCCGACGAGGCCGTGGCCTCGCGGGCCAGCGCGCTCGGCTGGGGTCACCGCGAGGGCGTCACCCTCGTGCTCGGATCGGCACCGCAACCGCGCACCGAGGACCTCTTCGACCAGGTACGCCGCGTGGCGCGCGGGGCGGGGATGGACGCGCTGTGCGCCACCCAGGGCGAGCGGCTGGTGGTGATCCTCGGCGGCGTCACTGATGTCGACAAGGCGGCCCACAGCGTCGTCCGCTTCTTCGGTGACGGCCCCGTGGTCGTGGGCCCGCGCGCGGACGACCTCGCCTCCGCCCACGTGTCGGCACGCTCGGCCCTGTCGGGGCTGCGGGCGGCCGTCGGCTGGCCCGACGCGCCGCGGCCGGTGTCCAGCGAGGACCTGCTGCCCGAGCGGGTGCTGGCCGGCGACGGGCACGCGCGACGTCACCTGGTCGAGGACGTGTTCGCCCCCCTGGCCGACGCCAAGGGCACGCTGATCGACACGCTCACGGCGTACTTCCAGGAGGGGCAGTCACTGGAAGCCACGGCACGGGCCCTGTTCGTGCACCCCAACACCGTGCGGTACCGCCTCCGGCAGGCGGCCGACCTGACGGGACTCGCGGCCACGGACCCCCGCGAGGCGCTCAGCCTCCAGCTGGCCCTGGTGCTCGGGCGCCAGTCACACCGCCCGGCCGACGGCTCCTAGCCCATCGTGAGCCCGGATCCCTTGTAGGAACCCTACAAAACTCCTCGGGCGAGTTCGTACCCACGGGACGGGCGTGAACGGCCCTCGGTTCGCAAGGCTGGAGCCCGTGCTCGTCATCGTCGCTCCCGGTCAGGGAGCCCAGACACCCGGCTTCCTCACCCCCTGGCTCGAGGACCCGACGTACGCCTCTCGCTTCAACTGGCTGGCGACCGTGGCGGGGCTCGACCTGGCCCACTACGGCACCCGGGCCGACGCCGAGAGCATCCGCGACACCCAGGTCGCCCAGCCCCTCCTGGTCGCCACCGGCCTGATCACCGCCCTCGAGCTGTTCCCCCACCCGGCCGACGCCTTCAGCCAGATCGGCGCGGTGGCCGGGCACAGCGTCGGTGAGCTCGCGGCCGCCGCCGGCGCGCGCGCGATCACCGCCGAGCAGGCGATGGTCCTGGTGCGTGAGCGGGGCAAGGCGATGGCCGACGCCGCCGCCCGGACCGCCACCGGGATGACGGCCGTGCTCGGCGGCGACCGCGACGAGGTGCTCGCCGCGATCGAGGCCCAGGGGCTGGTCCCGGCGAACAACAACGGACCCGGACAGGTCGTCGCCGCCGGCACGATGGAGCAGCTCCAGGCCCTGGCCGACAACCCGCCGGCCAAGGCGCGGCTCGTGCCACTCAGCGTGGCCGGCGCGTTCCACACCGAGCACATGGCGCCCGCCGTGGGACACCTGGCCGAGCTCGCCAGGTCCGTGTCCACCCACGACCCGCGCACGCCGTGGATCTCCAACCGTGACGGCCAGGTCGTCCACGACGGCCGCGAGATCATGAAGCGGATCGTCGGCCAGATCGCCCAGCCGGTCCGGTGGGACCTGTGCATGGAGACGATGGCCGACCTCGGTGTCACCGGGCTCCTGGAGATGCCGCCCGCCGGCACGCTCACGGGGATTGCCAAGCGCGCGCTCCCGGGCGTGGAGACCTTCGCCCTGAAGACGCCGGACCAGCTCGACGACGCCCGGGCGTTCTGCGCCAAGCACGGCGAGGCGTCGGTCATCGACACCTTCCCGACCTGGCTGATGGTCGTCTCCCCCGCCAAGGGCACGTTCCACCGCGCCGAGCAGGCCGAGGAGGCAACCGTCCTGGAGCCCGGTGCCGCGCTCGGCGACGTCGCCAGCCTGCGCGACCGGACCGAGGTCAAGGCACCCCATGGCGGCACGGTCGTGGAGTGGCTCGTCGAGGACGGCGACCTGGTCTCGCCCGGCCAGCCGCTCGTCCGCCTCCACCCGGTAGGAGCAGCCTGATGGTCACCCTCGCCACCGACTCGGGCTCGACGTACGCCGCGGTCCTCGGGCTCGGCAGCTATCGCCCCTCCCGCGTCATCCCGAACGCCGACATCGTCGACGCGATCGACTCCAGCGACGAGTGGATCCAGCAACGCTCGGGCATCAAGCAGCGCCGGTTCGCCAACGAGGACGAGACGGTGCAGATGATGTCCGTCGCGGCCGCGCGCAAGGCGATCGATCGGGCGGGCATCGCGCCCGAGCAGCTCGACTGCGTGATCGTCGCGACGGTCACCCACCTCCTGCAGACGCCGGCGGTCGCCACCGCGATCGCCTACGAGCTCGGCACGGACCAGGCCGCGGCGTTCGACATCTCGGCCGCCTGTGCCGGCTTCTGCCACGGACTGGCGCTGGCCGACCAGATGGTGCGTGGCGGGGGCGCGCGCTACGTCCTGGTGATCGGCGTCGAGCGACTCTCGGACCTGACCGACATGGCCGACCGGAGTACGGCGTTCATCTTCGCCGACGGCGCGGGAGCGGCGATCGTCGGACCGAGCGACACCCCGGGCATCGGCCCGGTGGTGTGGGGCTCGGACGGCGAGCAGTTCGACCTGATCCGGCAGAAGGAGGACTGGCGCGACATCATCGCCATGGAGCGGCCGGTCCTGCCCTACCTGACCATGCAGGGCAACCCGGTCTTCCGGTGGGCCTCGTTCACGATGGCCAAGGTCGCCCAGCAGGCGCTCGACAAGGCCGGCATCTCGCCCGACGACCTCGACGTGTTCGTGCCCCACCAGGCCAACATGCGCATCATCGACGCGATGGCCCGCGCCATGAAGCTTCCCGAGCGGGTGGCCATCGCCCGCGACATCGCCGAGCAGGGCAACACCTCGGCGGCCTCGATCCCCCTGGCTCTCGATCGGATGATCGAGGAGGGCCAGGCCAAGAGCGGCGACATCGCGCTGCTGATCGCGTTCGGTGCCGGCCTGGCGTACGCCGCTCAGGTCATCACCGTGCCGTGACCCACCCCATCACCAACCGAGAGGAACACACCGGCCATGGCCACCACCGAAGAGATCCGCGCCGACCTCGCCGAGATCGTCAACGAGGTCGCGGGTATCCCCGTAGAGGACGTCCAGCTCGACAAGTCGTTCGTCGACGACCTCGACGTCGACTCGCTGTCGATGGTTGAGGTCGTCGTGGCCGCCGAGGAGAAGTT
>DATBDF010000244.1:0-12147 GCA_036270075.1 Nocardioides sp. | reverse complement strand
AACTCCGCCTGGTCCATGCCGAGGTCGTCGGCGGCCGCCTGGACCATCCGCTCCTGGAAGAACATCGCCTCGGTGACGCGGAACGAGCAGCGGTAGGCGACGCCGCCGGGCGCCTTGTTGGTGTAGACCCCGCGTGAGGTCAGGTGCGCGGCTGGGATGTCGTAGCACGCGAACGCCGAGTGCATGAGGCCGATCTTGAACTTGCTCGGCTGGGCGTCGGAGAAGAAGGCGCCGTGGTCGGACGTCGTGTGCATGCGGACGCCGAGGATGCGGCCGTCCTTGCGCAGTGCCATCTCCCCGTCGAGGTAGATGTCGCGGGCGAAGCCGGTCGAGATCAGGTTCCCGGAGCGGTCTTCGATCCACTTCACCGGTCGCTCGGTGAGGATCGAGGCGAGGATCGACACGACGTACCCGGGGTAGACGGGCACCTTGTTGCCGAACCCGCCGCCGAGGTCGGGGGAGATGATCCGGATCTGGTGCTCGGGCAGCTCCGCGACCAGCGCGACGGCCGCCCGGATGATGTGCGGCGCCTGGGTGGTCATGTAGACGGTGAGCTTGCCCGTGGCCCGGTCGAAGTCGGCGATCGAGCCGCAGCACTCGAGGGGCGACGGGTGCGAGCGCGGGTAGTGCAGGGAGATCTTCGAGACGACGTCGGCCTCGGCGAAGGCCCGGTCGGTCCCGTCGCGGTCGCCGACCTCCCAGTCGAACGCGACGTTGTCGTGCTGGTTCTCCTTGTCGTCGCGGATCAGCGGCGCGCCGTCCGCCATCGCCTGGGTCGGGTTCACGATCGGCGGCAAGGGCTCGTACTCGACCTCGATCGCTTCGCACGCGTCCTTGGCGACGTAGGGGTCGTCGGCGATCACGGCGGCGACCTCCTGACCCTGGAAGCGCACCTTGTCGGTGGCCAGCACGGCCTGGGTGTCGTAGCTGAGCGTGGGCATCCACGCGAGGTTGCGGGTCGCCATCATCTCGCCCGTGAGCACCAGCCGGACGCCGGGGATCTCGTAGGCCTTGCTGGTGTCGATCGACGTGATCCGGGCATGTGCCAGGGGACTGCGCAGGATCTCCATGTGCAGCATGCCCGGGAGCACGATGTCGTCGACGTAGTGCCCGCGGCCGCGGATGAAGCGGTTGTCCTCGACGCGGCGGCGGCGTGCGCCCATCCCGCCGATCTTGATCTCGTCGAGTGCGCGGCTGTCGGTGACGGTCATCTCAGGCCCCCTGCGTGGCGTCGACGGCAGCGTCTCGGGTGACGTCGGCGGTGTCGTCAGGGGCGGCATCCGTGCCCGCCTCGCCGGGCGCGTCGCCACGCTCGCGCGCGGCCGCCCAGAGCACGGCCTTGACGATGTTCTGGTAGCCGGTGCACCGGCAGAGGTTGCCCGAGAGGGCGAACCGCACCTCGTCCTCGGTGGGGTCGGGGTTGTGGTTCAGCAGCGCCCGCGAGGCCATCATCATCCCCGGCGTGCAGAACCCGCACTGCAGGCCGTGCTCGGTGGTGAAGCCCTCCTGCACGGGGTCGAGCTCGCTGGCCGTCCCGAGTCCCTCGACGGTCTGGACCTCGTGCCCGTCGGCCTGGACGGCGAGCATCGTGCAGCTCTTCACGGGAGCGCCGTCGAACAGGACCGTGCAGGCTCCGCAGTTCGTGGTGTCGCACCCGGTGTGCGTGCCGGTCAGCTGGAGGCCCTGCCGGAGCAGGTGGGCCAGCAGCAGCCGGGGCTCGACGTCGAGGGTCCGCGCCCGGCCGTTGACGGTGATCGTCACCCGGCGTACCGGTACGTCGGACGCGGGCTCGCTGCTGATCTCCTCGAAGAGGCTCGTCATCGTCAGGCCGCCTTCGTCGCGGTGGTGGAGACCCGGGTGAGGATCCGGGTCACGAACGTGTGGACCACGTGTCGCTTGTACTCGGCGCTGCCCCGGTGGTCCGACCTCGGCTCCGCAGCGGACGCAGCAAGATCGGCGGCCCGGGTGATCGCGGCCTCGTCCAGGACGCCTCCGACCAGCGAGTCCGCGGCCTCGCGCGCGTCGATGGTGCGCGCGCCGACCCCGCTCAGGCCGATGCCCGCGCGGACGATCCGGTCGCCGTCGAGCTCGACCGACACGGCTGCGCCGGCGGTGGCGAAGTCGCCCACGCGGCGCTCGAGCTTGAGGAAGCCGCCCTCGAGCCGGCCCCGGGGGCCGGGCACAACCGCCTCGACCGCGATCTCGTCGTACGCCAGCGTGTTCTGGAAGGGACCCGTCACGAAGTCGCTGATCGCGATGGTGCGTTGCCCACCGGGACCTCGAGCGACCACGTGACCTCCCAGGGCGGTCATCACCGACGCCCAGTCGCCCTGCGGATCGGCATGGCACAACGAGCCGACGAGCGTGCCCCGGGTGCGCACGATCGGGTCGGCGATCAGCGGCGCCGCGGCCGCCATCGTCGGCTGACGCTCCGCCACGACCCCGGACCGCTCGATGTCGACGTGCCGGCACAGCGCCCCGACGTGCAAGGCGCCGCTGTCGTCGACCCGGTGGTGGTCCAGGTCGGGGAGGTTGTTGATGTCGACCAGCAGCTCTGGGGACGCGAAGCGGAGCTTCATCAGCGGGACCAGGCTCTGGCCGCCGGCCAGGACCTTGGCCTCACCCTGACCCTCGTGGAGCAGCGAGACGGCCTCGGCGAGGCTGCGCGGAGCCTCGTAGCGGAAGCGCGGCGGGAACACTCAGGACTCCTCGTGGGCGGGGGCGGGGCCCGAGAGCGGGTCGGGCACCGCGTGCCGGGGCGCGACCGACGCGGGGTCGGGTACGGCGACGGGTCCCGAGTCGACGGCCGTCGGGTCGGGACGCGGCTCCTGGTGCGGAGGCCACGGACCCTGAACCGGCTGGCCCGCCACCTTGAGGTAGTCGACGATCTGGGGGAAGGCCCAGATGGTGGGGCTCCTGCCGGTCTTCGGCGCGTTCTCGATGAGCTCGTACATCCGGGGGTTGCCGTCGTTGTGGCCGTCGGACTCGACTCGCACCTGGTCCGCCTCCTTGTTCGTGCGCGCAGGCGGGGTCGCCGCGTACACGCACCCCCCACTGTGACGCCCGTCACCGGCCGGGACAACCACCGGCTAAGCAAAGGCTTAGATGGGGCCTCGGCGGTGGTGCCGGGGCGGTGAGCTGTCCACGTTCGTGGCGGCCGGAACGGTGGCTGGGTCACCGCCGAGTCGGGGGTGGTGGCGAGGGCGGTGAGCTGTCCACGTTCGTGGCGGCCGGAACGGTGGCTGGGTCACCGCCGAGTCGGGGGTGGTGGCGGGGGCGGTGAGCTGTCCACGTTCGTGGCGGCCGGATCGGTGGCCAGGTCACCGCCAGCGTCACCGAGGGCGCTCAGCTCCAGAGGGTCACGTGGACGGCGGGTCGGAAGCGGCCGTGGACGACGGCGCGTCCGCGGAGCATGGCCTGCGTGGCCCGGGGAGTGGTGATGAAGCGCGTCATCTCCTCGGCCGCGGGCGTGGCCTGGCCGCCGCCGAGGGTGGAGATGTGCCAGGAGCCCTGGGCGCTGAGGTTGCGGCCCTGCACCTGGACGAGCTGGCCGGAGGCGAGGTCCGGCGCGACCGCGAACGACAAGGTCAGCGTGATGCCGCGACCCCGCTTCGTCTCCTCGATGGCGGCCGCGTGGCTCTGGAAGATCTGCTGCCGCTCCTCGGGTACGCCGATCCGGTGCAGCAGGGCAGTCGTGACCCCGGCGTCCTCGGCCGCGGACGGCCCGAGCAGCCACGTCTGCTGCCGCAGCGCACTCGGGCTCGGCGTCACCCTGAGGGCCGGATGGCTCGGGCTGGCGACGGCGATCACCTGGTAGTTCAAGAACAGCTTGCTGCTCAGCGTGTTCTCGGGCCGTGCGATTCGCGGACCGATGGTCGCGTCGACCGTGCGCGTCATCAGCAGGGACTCGAACCGCGTGGTGCGGTGCGTGCTCAGCTCGACGTCCAGGTCCTTCGCCCGCTCGGCGAACAGCCCGATCAGCCCGGGTGCGGCGTACTCGGCGAACAGGCTGGACGTGCCGAGCCGCAGCAGACGCCGACCCTCGCCGGCGGAGCGCACCTCGAGGACCGTCCGGTCCTGGAGGCCGAGCAGCTCGACGGCCCGGCTGGCCAGCCGCAGACCGCCGGGTGTGAAGGCCAGTCCGGCCGAGGCGCGGGTGAACAGCTGGTCGCCGAGCTCCTTGCGCAGCTGTCCCACGTGCAGCGAGACCGCGGCCTCGGTGACGGAGAGCTCGGCCGCGGCAGCCTTGACCGACCCGAGCCGGACGACGGCTGCGAACGCGCGCAGCTGGGTCGGGGTCATCGGGTGGTGGCACCCCCGGTCTGCCCGGACTGCCCTGACTGCCCTGACTGCATGGCTTCCCAGACCCGCGAGGGCGTGAGCGGCATGTCGGCGTGGCGTACGCCGTACGACTCGAGTGCGTCGATGACCGCGTTCACCACGGCCGGCGGTGAGCCGACCGTGGCGGACTCACCGACGCCCTTGGCCCCGATCGGGTGGTGCGGCGACGGCGTCACCGTCGTGCCCGTCTCCCAGTCCGGTACCTCCAGCGCCGTGGGGATCAGGTAGTCCATCAGCGAGGCGTTCAGGCAGTTGCCGTCCTCGTCGAAGCCGATCTGCTCCATCAACGCCATCCCCACGCCGTCGGTCAGGCCCCGGTGGATCTGTCCCTCGACGATCATCTCGTTGATGCGGGTGCCGCAGTCGTCGACGGCGACGAACCGGCGGATCTTCACCACCGCCGTGCCGGGGTCGATGTCGACCACGCAGATGTAGGCCCCGAACGGGTAGGTGAGGTTGTCCGGGCTGTAGGTGACCCGGTCCTCGAGTCCGCCGGCGAGCGCCTCGGGCAGGTCGGCGTCGCCGTACGCCGCCGCGGCGACCTCCCGGATCGTGACCGACGCGTTCGGCACACCCCGGACCGAGAACGTCCCTCGGTCCCGGTCCAGGTCGGCCGGAGAGACCTCGAGCAGGTGCGCGGCGATCTCGCGGCAGCGGTCGCGGAGCTTCCGGGCGACCAGCACCGCGGCGGCGCCGGACACCGGGGTCGACCGGCTGCCGTAGGTCCCGAGCCCGTACGGGGTGGTGTCGGTGTCGCCGTGCACGACCTCGATGTCGTCGGGATGGATGCCGATCTCCTCGGCGACGATCTGGGCGAACGTGGTCTCGTGACCCTGGCCCTGGCTCTGGACGGAGATGCGCACCACCGCCGTGCCGGTCGGGTTGATCGTCAGCTCGCAGCCGTCCGCCATGGCCAGGCCGGCGAGGTCCATCTCGCGACGCGGACCCGCGCCCACCGCCTCGGTGAAGAAGGCGACGCCGATCCCCATCAGCTCGCCGCGGGCCCGGCGCTCGGCCTGCTCGGCCCGGAGCTCGTCGTACCGTGCTATCCGCAGCGCCTCGGCCATCGCCGCCGGGTAGTTGCCGGAGTCGTAGACCCACCCGGTGCGGCTGACGTAGGGGAACTGGTCGGGCTGGATGAAGTTCCGCAGGCGCAGCTCCACCGGGTCGATGCCGAGCTCGTCGGCGAGGATGTCGACCAGGCGCTCGACCAGGTAGACGGCCTCGGCGATGCGGAACGAGCAGGCGTAGGCGACGCCGCCGGGAGCCTTGTTCGTGTGCACCGCCGTCATCGAGCAGTAGCCGGCCTCGAGGTCGTAGCTGCCGGTGAACACCCCGAAGAAGCCTCCCGGGAACTTCATCGGCGTGGCCGCCCCGTTGAAGGCGCCGTGGTCGGCCAGCACGTGGCTGCGAACGGCCAGGATCCTCCCGTCGCGGGTCGCGGCGATCTCCCCCTGCATCACGTAGTCACGGGCGAAGCCGCTGGCGACCAGGTTCTCGGTGCGGTCCTCGACCCACTTGACGGGCTTGCCGGTCACCATCGAGCCGACGATCGCGCAGACGTAGCCGGGATAGATCGGCACCTTGTTGCCGAACCCGCCGCCGATGTCCGGCGAGATCACCCGGATCCGGTGCTCCTCGATCCCGGTGAACCGGGAGAGCAGGGTGCGGTGCGCGTGGGGTGCCTGCGTGGTCGACCAGAGTGTCAGCCGGCCGTCCACGCGGTCGTAGTCCGCGACGGCACCGCACGTCTCGAGCGGGGCCGGGTGGACGCGCGGGAAGACGATCTCCTGGCGCAGCGTCACCTCCGCCCGGTCGAAGACGGCGGCGGTGGCGGCAGAGTCGCCGGTCTCCCAGTCGAAACAGTGGTTGTCGGTCTTGCCAGGAACGTCGTCGCGGATCACGGGCGCGTCCACGTCCAGGGCGCGACGGGAGTCGACGACCGCCGGGAGCACGTCGTACTCGACGTCGATCAGCTCAAGGGCGTCTCGCGCGGCGTACCGGTCCTCGGCGACGACGAACGCCACCTCCTGACCCTGGAACCGCACCTTGTCCGTGGCGAGCACCGGCTGTCGGTCGCCCGGCAGCGTCGGCATCCAGGCGAGGCCGCGCTCGGCGAGCATCGCGCCGGTCACGACGGCGCGGACCTTCGGGTGGGCTTCGGCCGCGAGCGTGTCGACCGCCACGATCCGCGCGTGTGCCAACGGTGAGCGGAGGATCGCGACGTGGAGCATCCCGGGCAGCTGGAGGTCGTCGGTGAAGCGCCCGCGCCCCCGGACGAGGCGGCGGTCCTCCTTGCGCAGCATCGGCCCGTGCCCGGCCGGTCCGCGGGCGTCTCCCTGCTCGAGGGCGGTCACGCCAGCTCCTCGGGTACGTCGGGAGCGAGGGCGCCCGGGAACGGGTCCGCCTGCCGGCCCACCGGTTCGTCCGCGTGCTCGGCGGCCCAGCGCACGGATCGGACGATCGTGGCGTAGCCCGTGCACCGGCAGATCTGGCCGGAGATGGCCTCGCGGATGGTGTCCTCGGTGGGGTCGGGATCGCGGTCGAGCAGGGCGCGAGCCGTGAGCAGCATGCCGGGCGTGCAGAAGCCGCACTGCAGCCCGTGGCACTCCATGAACCCCCGCTGGACCGAGTCGAGGACGCCGCCGACCTCGAGGTGTTCGACGGTTTGCACGTCGTGCCCCTCCGCCATCGGCGTGAGGACCGTGCAGGACTTCACCGGCTCGCCGTCGTACAGCACGACGCAGCTGCCGCAGTTGGTGGTGTCGCACCCCCCGTGCGTGCCGGTCAGGCCGAGCTCGTCGCGCAGGAAGTGCACCAGGAGCATCCGCGCCTCGACGTCGCGCGTGACCAGCTCGTCGTTGACGGTGATCGAGACCTCCATCCCGCTCCTACGCACTCAGGTCCGCAGCCACGCGCGCGGCAGCAGTGCGGAGGGTACGCCGGGTGAGCTCGTCGGCGAGGTGACGCTTGTAGGCCTCGGTGCCACGCGCGTCGGTGACCGGGCTGCAGCCCGCGGCTGCGAGCTGCCCGGCGTCGGCGAAGGCGTCCTCGTCCGGGACGCGGCCGCGCAGCGCCGCGGACACCTCGGGGATGCCGGTGGTGTGGGGGCCCACCGCGGCCAGACCGACGCGGGCGTCGGCGATCACGCCGTCCTCGAGCCAGATGGCGGCACCGGCCGCCACCACCGCCCAGTCCCCGGCCCTCCGGTCCACCTTGAGATAGGCGCTGCCGCCGTGTGGGCGGACCGGGATGCGCACCTCGGTCAGCATCTCGGCCTGCCCGACGGCGGTCTGGTACGGGCCCTGGTGGAAGTGGTCCATCCGAACCTCCCGGACCCCGCTCGAGCCCTGGATGACGCAGACTGCGTCGAGGGTGGTGCAGACCGAGGACAGGTCCTCCGACGGGTCGGCCTGGCACAGGGCGCCGCCGAGGGTCCCGCGGTTGCGGACGGGAGGGTCGGCGATCACCTTCTCCGCGTCGCGGAAGATCGGGAAGAGCTCGCCGAGCAGCTCGGACTCGAGCAGCTCGCGATGTCGCGTCATGGCGCCGATGCGGACGACGTCACCGTCCTGCTCGATGTAGCCGAGCTCGTCGTGGAGGTCGTTGATGTCGACGAGGTACTCCGGGGTCGCGAGCCGCAGCTTCATCATCGGCAGCAGGCTGTGCCCGCCGGCGATGATCCGCGCCTCCTCACCGAGCCTCTCGAGCAGCCCGACGGCGTCCGCGACGCTGGTCGCCCGCGCGTACTCGATCGGCGCGGGCACCTGCATGGCGTCATGGTAGGCGGGGCCGGGAAGGGCTCGTGTCCCTGCGACCGCGCCGGAGCGCGGGCTCAGGCACACGACGCGGCGTCGGTCCTAGGGTGGCTCCATGTCCGGAGTCGTGCTGGAGGTCGCCGTGGGCGACCCGCGCGACGTCCCCGGGGCGGCCGACGGCGGCGCCGACCGGTTGCTCGCCGAGATCCCGGGCCCGACGTGCGGGCTGTCTCCCGAACCTGCGCTGGTGAGCGCGATCTGCCGCGAGAGCGACCTGCCGGTGTTCGTGATGCTGCGCCTCAACGACTCGTGGTCCACGACGGGTGGAGAGTTCGCCCGGCTCGTCGGGCTGGGGGAGGACTACCTGGCGTGTGGGGCGACCGGGGTCGCCTTCGGCTTCCTCGACGCCGACCTCGAGATCGACACCGAGACCTGTCAGATGCTGCTCGACCGGCTGCCCGCCGTCCCCTGGACGTTCCACCAGGCGATCGACTCCTCGCTCGACCCCCGACGCTCGTGGCGCCGGCTGCTGCCCCTGCCCCGGCTCGTCGCGGTCCGGACCGCCGGGTCGCCGCGCGGGATGTCGGCCGGGTACGACGACCTGCTCGCGACGATCACGCCGGAGATCGCGCCCCTGGCCATGCCGGGCGGGGGTCTCGCCGCCGAGCACGTGCCCTGGCTCCTTCGGGCGGGCGTGCGCCAGCTTCACCTGGGCGGCCAGGTGCGGCCCGGCGGCTCGGCGAAGGCGTACGTCGACGCGGGCTACGTGCGCTCGTGGCGGTCGATGGTGGACGACGTGCCCGTCGCGCCGGCGGTCCTCCCCGACGATGGGGACGGATGATCCTGATCGACCCGCCCCTGGTGCCGTCGCGCGGCCGGATGTGGTCGCACGTGGCCAGCGACACGTCGTACGACGAGCTCCACGCGTTCGCCCGCGGCCTCGGCATCCCCGAGCGCGGGTTCGACCGCGACCACTACGACCTCCCGGAGGAGTGGTACGACGAGGCGGTGGCGGCGGGCGCCGTACCGGTCACGTCGCGTGAGCTGATCGTGCGCCTGCGCGACGCCGGGTTGAGGAGACGGAAGAGGTCGACCCCCATCGCCGATCCCGAGGACCTCTGAGGCGCGGACGCGACGTCCAGGCCCCGCCCGGGATCGGCCTGGACGACCGTTCTGCCCGGACCCTTACGTGCTCAACGCCCCCAGCTCGCGCTCGAGGTTGGCTCGTGCGACGGGCTCCCAGTGCTCGCGTCCGTACGCCGTGTGGAACAGCAGGGCGCGCCCGGCCAGGTCGTGGAGCACCGCGGTGCGCCCGGCGGCGAAGTCGGCGTCGCTGATGTGGGCGTAGTCGCGGCGCACGCCCGCGACGTAGTCGTCGTAGCGCCCGGGTGGGGCCGCGAGGATCGCCAGGTCGGCGTCGCACAGCGCCTGCCCGGCCGGATCGTCGGGACCGGGGTCGTGGGTCTCGGTGAGCCGGACCAGCCGCGCCACGTCCTCGGCGTACGCCGTGCCGGCCAACGCCTCCTCGGCCCAGACGGCGCTGCGTTCCTCGGCATCGCGCTCCCCGTCGTAGACCGCGTCGTGGAACCACGCGGCCAGCCCGGCAGTCGTCGCGTCGAAGCCGATCCCGGCTCCCGCGAGCTCGTCGAGCCGGTCCAGCACCTCGGTCAGGTGCACGGAGTCGTGGTAGCCGCGGCTCGGATCGGCGTATGCCGCGAGCAGCGCGTCGCGGACGTCGAGCCGGTCGGCCAGCGGCCAGCGTTCGAGAGGGTCGCTCATCAGATGTGTGCCCCGTCCTTCCAGACATGCCTGATCCGGGACCCGAGGTCGTCGAACGACCACGGGTCGCCCTCGACGGCCACGATGTCGGCCCTGCGTCCCGGCTCGAGCAGCCCGAGGTCCGGTCGGTTCAGCATCCGGGCGGCGTCGCTCGTGCAGGTGCGCCAGACACCGACGGCGTCCATGCCCAGCCGGTGCATCACCGCCAGCTCTCCCAACCGCCGCTCGTGCGGTGCTACGGGGCAGTCCGTGCCCATCGCGATCGGGACTCCTGCGTCGAGTGCCATCGCGAACGACCGGGCCGACGACTCCCGCGCGCGGGTCAGCCACGGCGGAGGTTCGTCGGTCGAGTCCTCCTCGTGCGCGGCCAGCAGGGTCGGGACCAGCCAGGTGTCGTTGTCGAGCATGGCCGTCACCGCCTCCTCGTCGAGGAAGAACCCGTGCTCGATGCTCCGGACGCCCGCCCGAGCCGCCGACTCCGCGGCGCGAGCCCCGTGCGCATGAGCCATCACGTGGACGTCGTGCCGCGAGGCCTCCGCCACGATCTCGCTGATCTCGTCCTGGGCGATGTGCAGGTGCTCGGCGTCGGGCCGGGTCACCGAACCGCTCATCGCCACCTTGATCACGTCGGCACCCGACCGCACCATCCGGCGTACCGCCGCGCGGGCCTCGGCAGGACCGTCGAACACCCCGCGGGGGAGCCAGGGCGAGCCCAGGTAGGAGGTGTCCGTCCCGGCCGCGAGCGAGAAGTGGTCACCGATGCCGCCCGTGCCGCACAGCTGCGCCAGGCTGATCAGGAGACGCGGTCCCGGGACCGCACCTTCGTCGATCGCGTCGCGCATGCCTGCGTCGGCACCCCAGGCATCGCGCACCGTGGTGACCCCGAGCTGGAGGGTCTTCGCCAGGTGCGGGACCGAGCGGAGCAGGCGCTGGCTCGGCGGGAGCTCCGCGGCCAGGGTCTCGCTGTCGGCGAACGCCATGTGCGCGTGGCAGTCGATCAGCCCCGGAGCCAAGGTGAGGCCGGCGACGTCCACGCGCTCGTCCCCGACCAGGTCGGAGCCCACCTCGGCCACCACACCCTCGTCCAGGGCGACGTCGGCCGTGCGCACCTCGCCCACGCCCGGATCGAGGACGGCCCCACCTCCCAGGACGGTGCGCGTCATGCCGCGATTGTGCTGGGCTCGGCGAGACCTGTCACCGGGTGCCGACCTTCACCCTGCCGCCGCGGCGGACGCGCGGAGCTGCGCCGCCATGGCCCGGTCGCTCGAGGTCGCCCACCGGACCGTGCGGGTCCCGACACGGCCGAGGACGTCGGCGACCCGGTCGTGGGCCACCGGGAAGCGAGGCAGACGGAGGGGCTCGCGGGTCCAGTCGGGCATCAGGCCGATCGCCGCCGCCACCAGCACCCAGTACCCGGGGCGCGCGGCGTAGGGGAGCTCGGGATGGCCGATCAGGTACGCCGTCGCCTCGCGCGCATGGTCGGTCGCGAGCAGCTCGGGCCGGAAGGCTGCGATCACCGCGTGCAGGTCGGCCTCGGTGGTGGGTGGGTCGACGACCCCGAGCTTGCGCGCGATGACCGCCGCCTGGGCGACGTACTCGTCGTACCCGGCCTGGTCGAGCGGCCTCGCGCCGTACCGCCGGTGGGCGAGCAGGAAGCTCTGGATCTCGGCGACGTGCACCCAGAGGAGGAGGTGCGGATCGCTCGCGGCGTACGTCGTGCCGTCGGGCATGGTGCCGCTCACCCGGTCGTGGATCGCGCGCACGGCATCCACCGCCTGCTGCGCGTCCTCGGCCGTGCCGAAGGTGGTGACGGCGATGAACCGGCTGGTGCGGGCGAGACGGCCCCACATGTCCCCGCGGTAGCCGGAGTGCTCGGCGACCGCCGTCATCGCCTGCGGCTGCATGGTCTGCAGCAGGACGGCCCGGATGCCACCGACGTACATCGACGCATCGCCGTGCACGCGCGTGATCGGACTGCCTGCCTCGAACCAGCGCGGGCCGGGCGACCCGTGGATGCGCGCGCGGTGCTTCGGCCCGTCCGGGCCGGCGACCCGCTCGAACAGGGCGCGCCCGAGCTGCTCACGGATCCTCACCCCGTCGAGCCTAGGCGGACGCCGAAGCGCCGGCGGGTCGTGTGACCGCCGAACCCGGCGGCGCGATCTACGGGGTGCTGGTCGTGGCGTCGAGGAGCCGGTCGACGTCGGACAGGAGGAAGGGCTCGCCGAGGAACTCCTCCACGCCCGCCGACGACCTCGCCCGGCTAACGGCG
>DATBDF010000243.1:0-5014 GCA_036270075.1 Nocardioides sp. | reverse complement strand
GTCGCGGGATCGTCCACCCGCATCGGCACCGCGCCGACGGCCCGCGCCAGCGCCTCCTGGTCGACGAAGAAGTTCGACCGCGGCTCGGTGACCTCGGCCGCCACCACCACGACCGGCGTCCGGCTCTTGGCGGCCTCGGTGATGCCGGTCATCGCATTCGTGAGCCCGCAGCCTTGGTGGCAGGTGACGGCGCCCGGACGGTCGGTCGTGCGTGAGTACGCGTCGGCCATCGTCGCCGCCCCACCCTCGTGGCGCGCCGCGACGAAGCGGGCGCCGGCGGCGACCATGGCGTTGGTGACGTGGAAGTTCCCCGAGCCGACGACGCCGAAGACGTGGTCGATCCCGGCCTCGACCAGTGCGCCGCCGACCGCCTCCGCGACGGTGCTGTCGGGGGACACGTCAGCGCTCGACCAGAGCCACCGCCCGCGCGGGCGCACCCGAGCCGGTGACGATGGGGAGGGGGCCGACGACGAGGACCGCGCCCGTGGACGGCAGCGACGCCAGGTTCTGCAGCTGGGTGAGGCCGTACTTGCCGCTCCCCATGAGGAACGAGTGGCACGGGAAGGCCGGGTCGAACGAGTGTGCGGCGCCGGCGTCGGTGCCGACCGTCTCGACGCCCACCCCGATGACCGGCGACTCCTCGGCGACCCAGCGGGCGCAGTCGGGGCTCATCCCCGGTGTGTGCGGGCCGTTCCCGTCGGCGTTGAGGAACTCCTGCTGGCTGTCCGAGCGCGTGTCCCACCCGGTGCGGTACAGCAGCCACCCGCCGTCCGGCAACGGCGCGTGCTCCTGCTCCCAGGCGCTGATGTCGTCCACCTCGAGCAGGAAGTCGGGGTCCGCGGCGGCCTGGGCGCTGAAGTCCAGCACGACCGCCGGTCGGATGAGGTGCTCGACCGGCACGCTCGCGACGTCGATCCCGCCCCGACCGGTGACCCAGTGGTTGGGTGCGTCGAGGTGGGTGCCGGTGTGCTCGCCGCTGCGGAAGTTGTTCCAGTACCAGGCCGGCCCCCGGTCGTCGTACCGGCTGATCTCGTCGAGCTCGAACCTCGCGGTCTGCCCGAACTCGGGCGGGAGCTGGATCACCGGTGTGTCGGAGCTGAGCCGGGCCGTGAGGTCGACGACCTCCACGGAGCCGTCGGCGAGTGCGTCGGCGAGGGCCCGCAACACGGAGGAAGACATGGGAGCACGCTACGCCGCGAGCAGACCGCGGGACCCCGTTGGCACTCGTGCGGGGTGAGTGCTAGTTTCGGCATTGGCACTCTCGACCTGAGAATGCCAACCGCTTGCTATGGCGTGCGACCCCCGCGACGGCGTACGTCTGCGCAGGCTCCAACGTCCGGGAGCCCCTGCTCCCGAGTCCAAACCAGTGGAAAGTGGAGGTTGATCAGAAGTGTCGGTCAACATCAAGCCTCTCGAGGACCGGATCGTCGTCAAGCCGCTCGAGGCGGAGCAGACCACGGCCTCCGGCCTGGTCATCCCCGACACCGCCAAGGAGAAGCCCCAGGAGGGCGAGGTCCTGGCGATCGGTCCCGGCCGGATCGACGACAACGGCAACCGCGTCCCGCTCGACGTTGCGGTGGGCGACAAGGTCATCTACAGCAAGTACGGCGGCACCGAGGTGAAGTACGGCGGCGACGACTACCTCATCCTGTCGGCCCGCGACGTGCTCGCGGTCGTTTCCTGATCCATCTGTTCGGGTCGTCCGCCTGACGTGGTGCTCCGGCCCTACGTCAGGCGGGCGACCCGACTCATCTGAGGAGCACTCATGCCCAAGATCCTGGAGTTCGACGAGCGGGCTCGCCGGTCGCTCGAGCGCGGTGTCGACGCGCTCGCCGACGCGGTCAAGGTCACGCTCGGCCCCAAGGGCCGCTACGTCGTCCTCGACAAGAAGTGGGGCGCCCCCACCATCACCAACGACGGCGTCACCGTGGCCCGCGAGATCGACCTCGACGACCCGTTCGAGAACCTCGGTGCGCAGCTGACCAAAGAGGTCGCCACCAAGACCAACGACATCGCCGGTGACGGCACCACGACCGCGACGGTCCTCGCCCAGGCGATGGTCCACGAGGGCCTGCGTGCGGTCGCCGCCGGCTCCAACCCGATGGCCCTCAAGCGCGGCATGGACGCCGCGTCCGAGGCCGTCGGCGACGCGCTCCGCGACGCGGCCCGCGAGGTCGACTCGAAGGAGGACATGGCGTCGGTCGCCACCATCTCCAGCCGCGACGCTCTCATCGGCGAGCTGATCGCCGAGTCCTTCGACAAGGTCGGCAAGGACGGCGTGATCACCGTCGAGGAGTCCAACACCATGGGCACCGAGCTGGAGTTCACCGAGGGCATGCAGTTCGACAAGGGCTACATCTCGGCGTACTTCGTCACCGACCCGGAGCGGATGGAGGCCGTCCTCGACGACCCCTACATCCTGCTGCACCAGGGGAAGATCTCCGCGATCGCCGACCTGCTGCCGCTGCTGGAGAAGGTCATCGCCGCCGGCAAGCCGCTGTTCGTGCTCGCCGAGGACGTCGAGGGCGAGGCGCTGTCCACCCTGGTCGTCAACAAGATCCGTGGCACCTTCAACGCCGTCGCGGTGAAGAGCCCGGCGTTCGGTGACCGTCGCAAGTCGATCATGCAGGACATCGCGACCCTGACCGGCGGTCAGGTCGTGGCGCCGGAGGTCGGCCTCAAGCTCGACCAGGTCGGCCTCGACGTGCTGGGCACCGCCCGTCGCATCGTGATCACCAAGGACAACACCACGATCGTCGACGGCGGAGGCGACGCCTCCGAGGTCGAGGGCCGGATCAACCAGATCAAGGCCGAGATCGAGAACACCGACTCCGACTGGGACCGCGAGAAGCTCCAGGAGCGTCTGGCCAAGCTGGCCGGCGGCGTGTGCGTGATCAAGGTCGGTGCCGCCACCGAGGTGGAGCTGAAGGAGAAGAAGCACCGGATCGAGGACGCCGTCTCCGCAACGCGCGCCGCGATCGAGGAGGGCATCGTCCCCGGTGGTGGCTCCGCGCTCATCCACGCGGTGTCGGTGCTCGACGGCGACCTGGGCCTGACCGGTGACGAGGCGGCCGGTGTCCGCATCGTCCGCCGCTCGGCCGACGAGCCCCTGCGTTGGATCGCCGAGAACGGTGGCGACAACGGCTTCGTCATCGTCAGCAAGGTCCGCGAGGGCAAGACCGGCGAGGGCTACAACGCCGCCACCGGTGAGTACGGCGACCTGGTCGCCCAGGGCGTCCTCGACCCGGTCAAGGTCACCCGCTCCGCGCTGGTCAACGCCACCTCGATCGCCGGCATGCTGCTGACGACCGAGACCCTGATCGTCGACAAGCCCGAGGAGGAGGAGCCCGCCGCGGCCGGTCACGGCCACGGTCACGGCCACTGACCTGGCGTTCGCGTCACGTCGTAGGGCGCTGACCTGGCGTTCGTGTCACGTCGTCGGGCGCTGACCCGCCCTTCGCGTCCCGCCGCCGGGCGCTGACCCGGCCTTCGCGTCACGCCTCGCATCCTGCACAGCCACCGACCCGGTGATTCCGTGAAACGGGATCGCCGGGTCGAGGCATTTTCGCGTGACGTAAGCGCCAGGTCGGCGTGCTTCCGGGTGACGTAAACGCCAGGTGAGCGCATTTTCGCGTGACGTCGTCGCCAGGTCAGCGCGTTTTCGCGTGACCCGAACGCCGGGTGAGCGTGGGGAGCGGAGCGGCCACTCCTGCGCCGGTAGGATGCGGGGGTGGAGCCCGAGACCGTCCTGCCCGAGAAGTTCGCGCCCATGGGGCTCACCTACGACGACGTCCTGCTGCTGCCGGGGTACTCCGACCTGGCGCCCGGCGACATCGACACCACCACCCGGCTCACGCGCGAGATCGAGGTCAAGGCGCCGTTGATCAGCGCCGCGATGGACACCGTCACCGAGAGCCGGATGGCGATCGCGATGGCCCGCGAGGGCGGCCTCGGCGTGCTCCACCGCAACCTGTCGATCGACGACCAGGCGTACCAGGTCGACATGGTGAAGCGGACGCAGACCGGCATCATCTCCAACCCCGTCACGATCGGTCCCGACCGGACGCTGGAGGACCTCGACCGCATCTGCGGCCAGTACCGCGTGTCCGGCCTTCCCGTCGTCGACTCCGACAACCGGCTCCTCGGCATCATCACCAACCGCGACCTGCGCTTCACCCCGGTCGCGGAGTGGGCCACCACCAAGGTCGACGAGGTGATGACCCCGATGCCCCTGGTCACCGGCCCCGTGGGCATCACCCGCGACGAGGCCACGCGACTGCTCCGCCAGCACAAGCGCGAGCGGCTCCCTCTCATCGACGAGGCCGGCCACCTGAGCGGGCTGATCACGGTCAAGGACTTCGTCAAGGGCGAGCAGTTCCCGGACGCGTCGTACGACGCCCACGGTCGGCTGCTCGTCGGGGCCGCGATCGGGTACTTCGGGGACGCCTGGCAGCGGGCCACCACCCTCGTCGACGCGGGGGTCGACGTGCTCGTCGCAGACACCGCACACGGCCACGTCCGGATGCTGCTGGACATGGTGCAGCGGCTGAAGTCCGACCCGGTCACCCGCCACGTGCAGGTCATCGGCGGCAACGTCGCCACGCGCGAGGGCGCCCAGGCCTTCGTCGACGCGGGCGCGGACGCCGTGAAGGTCGGCGTCGGCCCCGGGGCGATCTGCACCACGCGGGTCGTCACCGGCGTCGGCGTACCCCAGGTCTCCGCCGTCTACGAGGCGGCGCTGGCCTGCCGGCCGGCCGGTGTCCCGGTGATCGCCGACGGCGGCATCAAGTACTCCGGTGAGATCGCCAAGGCCCTCGTGGCCGGAGCCGACTCGGTGATGGTCGGTTCGCTGCTCGCCGGGTGCGAGGAGTCGCCGGGCGAGCTGGTGTTCGTCAACGGCAAGCAGTACAAGTCCTACCGAGGCATGGGCTCCCTCGGCGCGATGTCGAGCCGAGGCAAGAAGTCCTACTCGAAGGACCGTTACTTCCAGGCCGAGGTCACCAGCGACGACAAG
>DATBDF010000242.1:0-17388 GCA_036270075.1 Nocardioides sp. | reverse complement strand
CCCGAGCTGGCCGCTGGCCCACCCGTTCCGCTACATCGCCCACAACGGCGAGATCAACACCGTGATGAGCAACCGGAACTGGATGCGCGCCCGCGAGGCCCTGCTCGACAGCGACCTGATCCCGGGCGACCTCGAGCGGCTGTTCCCGATCTGCACGCCCGGTGCCTCCGACTCCGCGAGCTTCGACGAGGTCCTGGAGCTGCTCCACATGGGAGGCCGCAGCCTGCCTCACTCCGTGCTGATGATGATCCCGGAGGCCTGGGAGAACCACCGCGAGATGGACCGGCAACGCCGCGCCTTCTACGAGTTCCACGCCTCGCTGATGGAGCCGTGGGACGGGCCGGCGTGCGTGGTCTTCACCGACGGGTCGCAGATCGGCGCGGTCCTGGACCGCAACGGCCTCCGCCCGAGCCGCTACTGGGTCACCGACGACGGTCTCGTCGTGCTGGCGTCCGAGGTCGGCGTCCTCGACCTCGACCCGGCCACGATCGTCCGCAAGGGACGTCTCCAGCCCGGGCGGATGTTCCTCGTCGACGTCGACGAGCACCGGATCATCGAGGACGACGAGATCAAGGGCGAGCTCGCCGCCGAGCACCCGTACGACGAGTGGCTGCACGCCGGCCTGATCCGGCTCGAGGACCTGCCCGACCGCGAGCACGTCGTCCACACGCACGCCTCGGTGACCCGGCGGCAGCAGGTCTTCGGCTACACCCAGGAGGAGCTGCGCCTCCTGCTCGCGCCGATGGCCACCAGCGGTGCGGAGCCGATCGGCTCGATGGGCACCGACACCCCGATCGCCGCCCTCAGTGACCGGCCGCGACTGCTGTTCGACTACTTCTCCCAGATGTTCGCCCAGGTCACGAACCCGCCCCTGGACGCGATCCGGGAGGAGCTCGTGACGTCGCTGGCCGGCACCATCGGGCCCGAGGCCAACCTCCTCGACCCGACGCCCGCCTCGTGCCGCCAGGTCGTGCTGCCCTTCCCGGTGTTCGACAACGACGACCTCGCCAAGATCCGGCACGTCAACCGTGACGGTGACATGCGCGGCTTCGTGACCCACGTCAGCCGCGGCCTCTACGAGGTCGACGGCGGGGGCGAGGCGATGGCCCGGCGCATCGACGAGGTGTGCGCCGAGGTGTCCGGCGCGATCGCCGACGGCGCGCGCGTCATCGTGCTCTCCGACCGCCACTGCACCGCCGAGCTCGCGCCGATCCCGTCCCTGCTGCTGACCGGCGCGGTCCACCACCACCTGGTCCGCGAGAAGACGCGCACCCAGGTCGGGCTCCTGGTCGAGGCGGGCGACGTCCGCGAGGTCCACCACGTCGCGCTCCTGATCGGGTACGGCGCCGCCGCCGTCAACCCCTACCTCGCGATGGAGTCGGTGGAGGACCTCGCCCGCGACGGCTACTACGTGACCGTCGAGCCCGAGAGCGCGGTGCGGAACCTGATCCGGGGCCTCGGCAAGGGCGTGCTGAAGGTGATGTCCAAGATGGGGGTCTCGACGGTGGCGTCCTACACCGGCGCCCAGATCTTCGAGGCGGTCGGACTGTCGCAGGCGGTGGTGGACCGTTACTTCACGGGCACGACCTCCAAGCTCGGCGGCGTGGGCCTCGACGTCGTCGCCGAGGAGGTCGCCCGCCGGCACCGCACGGCGTACCCGCGCGGGGGGATCAGTCCCGCCGACCGCGAGATCGCGGTCGGTGGTGAGTACCAGTGGCGCCGCGAGGGCGAGCCGCACCTGTTCGACCCGGAGACGGTGTTCCGTCTCCAGCACTCGACCCGCGCCCAGCGCTACGACGTCTTCAAGCAGTACACCGCCCGGGTGGACCAGCAGTCCGCACGGCTGATGACGCTGCGCGGGCTGTTCCGCTTCAAGGACGCCGAGGGCACCGGGCGGAAGCCGATCCCGATCGACGAGGTCGAGCCGGTCTCCGAGATCGTCCGGCGCTTCTCGACCGGTGCCATGTCGTACGGCTCGATCAGTCAAGAGGCGCACGAGACGCTGGCGATCGCGATGAACCGGATCGGCGCCAAGTCCAACACGGGCGAGGGTGGCGAGGACCCTGACCGCCTTCACGACCCGGAGCGCCGAAGCGCGATCAAGCAGGTCGCCTCCGGCAGGTTCGGCGTCACCAGCGACTACCTGACCAACGCCGACGACCTGCAGATCAAGATGGCCCAGGGCGCCAAGCCCGGCGAGGGTGGCCAGCTGCCCGGCCACAAGGTCTATCCCTGGGTCGCCAAGACCCGGCACTCGACGCCGGGCGTCGGGCTGATCAGTCCGCCACCGCACCACGACATCTACTCGATCGAGGACCTCGCCCAGCTGATCCACGACCTGAAGAACGCCAACCCGTCGGCGCGGGTGCACGTCAAGCTCGTCGCCGAGGTCGGGGTGGGCACGGTCGCGGCCGGTGTCTCCAAGGCGCATGCGGACGTCGTCCTGATCTCCGGCCACGACGGTGGCACCGGCGCCTCACCCTTGACGTCGCTCAAGCACGCCGGCGGTCCGTGGGAGCTCGGTCTCGCCGAGACCCAGCAGACGCTGCTGCTCAACGGCCTGCGCGACCGGATCGTCGTCCAGACCGACGGCCAGCTGAAGACCGGCCGCGACGTGGTGGTCGCGGCGCTGCTGGGCGCCGAGGAGTTCGGCTTCGCGACAGCCCCGCTGGTGGTCAGCGGCTGCATCATGATGCGCGTCTGCCACCTGGACACCTGCCCGGTGGGCGTCGCGACGCAGAACCCCGTGCTCCGTGACCGGTTCACCGGCAAGCCGGAGTTCGTCGTCACGTTCTTCGAGTACGTCGCCGAGGAGGTGCGCGAGCTCCTCGCCGAGCTCGGCTTCCGCACGTTGGGCGAGGCCGTGGGGCAGGTGCAGACGCTCGACGTGAGCCGTGCGGTCGATCACTGGAAGGCCGCGGGCCTCGACCTGACGCCGATCCTGCACGTCGCCGAGGTCGGCGAGCAGTTCGCCGACCAGGACCTCCGCCACACCAAGCCCCAGCAGCACGGGCTCGAGCGCGCTCTTGACAACGAGCTGATCCGGATCGCCCGCCCGGCCCTGGAGAACGGCGAGCCGGTCCGCGCCCAGCTCGAGGTGCGCAACGTCCACCGCACCGTCGGCACCATGCTCGGCCACGAGATCACGAAGCGGTACGCCGCCGAGGGACTCCCACCCGACACCATCGACCTGACGATGGTCGGCTCGGCCGGCCAGTCGTTCGGAGCTTTCCTTCCGCGCGGGGTCACGCTGCGGCTCGAGGGCGACGCCAACGACTACGTCGGCAAGGGGCTGTCGGGCGGCCGGATCGTGATCAGGCCCGACCGGGCGGCGACGTTCGTCGCGCACGAGCAGATCATCGCCGGCAACGTGATCTGCTACGGCGCGACGTCGGGCGAGATCTTCATCCGCGGCGGGGTGGGGGAGCGGTTCTGCGTCCGCAACTCCGGCGTGACCGCGGTCGTCGAGGAGGTCGGCGACCACGGTTGCGAGTACATGACCGGCGGACGCGTGCTCGTGCTCGGGCGGACCGGACGCAACTTCGCCGCGGGCATGAGCGGCGGCACGGCGTACGTCCTCGACCTGGACGAGTGCCGCGTCAACCGCGAGCTCGTCGACCTCGGCCCGGTCGGGCCGAGTGTGGCCGAGGAGCTGCGTGCGCTGGTCGTACGACACCACGAGGAGACCGGGTCCCAGGTCGCCGAGGACCTGCTCCTCGACTGGCCCGGGGCGGTGGCCCGGCTGACGGAGGTCATGCCGCGCGACTACCGGCGGGTGCTCGAGGCGCGGGCCGCGGCCGAGCGCGACGGACTGGACGGTGACGCCGTCGACCGACGGATCATGGAGGTGCTCCATGGCTAGCCGCCGTCATCGCGTGCGGTGGGCACGGTTGAACGACCGGACCGCGGAGAAGGCGGTGTCCACTCATGGCTGACCCGCGAGGCTTCCTCCGGCACGACCGCGAGGTCGCGGCCCGGCGTCCCGTCGAGGAGCGCATCCACGACTGGCAGGAGGTGTACGCCGGAGGACCGGGGCGCGCCCTGCTGCCGATCATCTCGACGCAGGCCGCGCGCTGCATGGACTGCGGCATCCCGTTCTGCCACCAGGGGTGTCCCCTCGGCAACCTGATCCCCGAGTGGAACGACCTGGTCTACCGCGACGACTGGGACGGCGCGATGGACCGGCTCCACGCCACGAACAACTTCCCGGAGTTCACCGGCCGGCTGTGCCCGGCGCCGTGCGAGACGGCCTGCGTGCTCGGGATCAACCAGGATCCCGTGACGATCAAGAACGTCGAGGTCGCCGTCATCGACCGCGCGTGGGACTCCGGCTACGTCCGTCCGCGCCCGCCGGAGTGGCTGTCGGGGAAGACGGTGGCCGTGATCGGGTCCGGCCCGGCCGGGCTCGCCGCCGCGCAGCAGCTCACGCGCGCGGGGCACACCGTCGCGGTCTACGAACGGGCCGACAAGATCGGCGGCCTGCTGCGCTACGGCATTCCCGAGTTCAAGATGGAGAAGGCCGTCCTGGACCGGCGGCTCGACCAGATGCGCCGCGAGGGCACGGTGTTCCGAGCAGCGGTCGAGGTGGGCGCCGAGGGCTCCGGCCTGACCGGCGACAACCTCCGGGCGCGATACGACGCGGTCGTGCTGGCGATCGGCTCGACGACCGCTCGCGACCTGCCCGTCCCCGGCCGCGAGCTCGACGGCATCCATCAGGCGATGGAGTACCTCCCGCAGTCGAACCGCGTCTCGCTCGGCCAGGACGTGCCGGGCCAGATCACGGCGGACGGCAAGGACGTCGTCATCATCGGCGGTGGCGACACCGGCGCCGACTGTCTCGGCACGGCGATCCGGCAGCGTGCGCGGTCCGTGACCCAGCTCGAGATCCTGGCCCAGCCACCCGACCTCCGGCCCGCCCACCAGCCGTGGCCGACCTACCCGATGGTGTTCCGGGTCTCGTCCGCTCACGAGGAGGCCGGCGAGCGGGTGTACGCCGTGTCGACCCAGGCCTTCCTCGGCGACGAGGCCGGTGGCGTGCGTGCCCTCCGGCTGGTGGAGGTGGACTCGTCCTTCCAGCCGGTGGCAGGCACCGAGCGCGAGATCCCGGCCCAGCTCGTGCTCCTGGCCATGGGGTTCGTCGGTCCCCAGCGCGCGGGACTGGTCGAGCAGCTCGAGCTCGACCTCGACGAGCGGGGCACGATCGTGCGCGATGCGTCGTACGCCTCGAGCGTGGACGGGGTGTTCGTCGCCGGCGACGCCGGTCGCGGGCAGTCGTTGATCGTCTGGGCCATCGCAGAGGGACGAGCCGCGGCCGCCGCGGTCGACCGGTACCTGACCGGCGACACCACCCTGCCGAGCCCGATCCCGCCGACGGAGCGCCCGCTCGCGGTCTGACGGAGTCCTGACAAACCTCCCCGGTCGGGTCGCCACCTTGGAACGATCCAACACGCGCTAGGTTGAAGGCCGTGCGGAGAGCCAAGATCGTGTGCACCCTCGGACCCGCGGTCGACACCGCCGGCGACATCCGCCGTCTCGTCGAGGCGGGCATGGACGTCGCGCGCCTGAACATGAGCCACGGCAACCACGAGGACCATCGGCGGCGCTACGACCTCGTCCGCCAGGCGTCCGACGAGACCGGGCACGGCGTGGGCATCATCGCGGACCTCCAGGGCCCGAAGATCCGGCTCGAGACGTTCGCCGGGGGAAAGGCCAGGCTCTCGCCCGGCGACGAGTTCGTGATCACCACCCGCGACGTCGAGGGCGACGCGACGATCTGCGGCACGACGTACGCAGGGCTGCCGGGCGACGTGACCGAGGGCGACCCGATCCTGGTGGACGACGGCAAGCTCCGGCTCCGGGTCGTCAAGGTCGAGGGTGAGGACGTCACCACCCGGGTCGAGGTGGGCGGCATGGTCAGCGACCACAAGGGCCTGAACCTGCCGGGCGTCGCCGTCAGCGTCCCCGCCCTGTCGGACAAGGACGTCACGGACCTGCGCTGGGCCCTGCGGACCTCCGTCGACTACGTCGCCCTCTCCTTCGTGCGGTCCGCGGCGGACGTCGAGGACGTCCGGCGGATCATGCGCGAGGAGGGGATCATGCTCCCGGTGATCGCGAAGATCGAGAAGCCCCAGGCGATCGACAACCTCGACGAGGTGGTCGACGCGTTCGACGCCTTCATGGTCGCGCGCGGCGACCTCGGGGTGGAGTGCCCGCTCGAGGACGTGCCGTTCCTGCAGAAGCGCGTGATCGAGAAGGCCCGCCGCAACGCCAAGCCGGTGATCGTCGCGACCCAGATGCTGGAGTCGATGATCACCAACCCCGCTCCCACCCGCGCGGAGGCCTCGGACGTCGCGAACGCCGTGCTCGACGGCGCCGACGCCGTGATGCTGTCCGGGGAGACGAGCGTGGGTGAGTATCCCGTCGAGACCGTCGAGACCATGGCCCGGATCGTCGCCTCGACCGAGGACCACGAGCTCGGCAGCATGGCGGCCATCGACTGGCAGCCGAAGACCCGTGGCGGCGTCATCGCCAAGGCCGCTGCCGAGGTGGCCGAGCGCATCGGGGCGAAGTACCTCGTCGCCTTCACCCAGTCGGGCGACTCCGCCCGGCGCGCCTCCCGCTACCGCGGCCGGGTCCCGGTGCTCGCGTTCACCCCGGAGGCGAAGGTGCGCTCGCAGCTCGCACTCTCGTGGGGCGTCGAGACGTTCCTGACCAACCCGGTGGAGCACACCGACGAGATGGTCCGCCAGGTCGACGAGGCGCTGCTCGAGATCGGCCGCGTGGAGCAGGGCGACCTGGTGGTGATCATCGCCGGCTCGCCGCCGAGCATCCCGGGCTCGACGAACGCCCTGCGCATCCACCGGATGGGCGACGCCATCAACGAGGTGACCCCGGCCTACCGGCGTACGTGAGGTCCGCGACTCGGTCCCGACCTGGGCGTCGAGCCGTCGTACGTCGCCCCGGCGTGATGCCGCGATGGTGCTGATCCACGGCCGGCGCCATGAGGTCGCCGAGTTCGGTGCCCCGGGTGGGACTCGAACCCACACTGGACGGTGTTTGAGACCGCATTCTCTGCCGATTGGAATACCGGGGCCGGCAGCGGACCAAAGTACCCGATCCGTCGTCCTGCACCGGCCTCGTTAGCCTGGTCGGATGACCGCCCCGGAGCCTCGTCGCGTCGTCATCGCCGAGGACGAGGCGCTGATCCGGATGGATCTCGCGGAGATGCTCACCGAGGAGGGGTACGTCGTCGTGGGGCAGGCGGCGGACGGCGCAGCCGCGGTCGATCTCGCCGAGCAGGAACGACCCGACCTGGTCATCCTCGACGTCAAGATGCCGGTCCTCGACGGCATCGCGGCGGCGGAGCAGATCGCGCGGGCCCGGATCGCCCCGGTGGTGATCCTCACCGCGTTCTCCCAGCGCGAGCTCGTCGAGCGTGCGCGCGACGCGGGGGCGATGGCGTACCTGGTCAAGCCGTTCACCCGCGGCGACCTGGTCCCGGCCGTGGAGATCGCCGTCAGCCGGTTCCGCGAGGTCGGCGCCCTGGAGCAGGAGGTCGCCGACCTCGGTGAGCAGCTGGCCGCCAGGAAGTCGGTCGACCGGGCGAAGAGCGTCCTGCAGAAGGAGCTCGGCCTGACCGAGCCCGAGGCGTTCCGGTGGATCCAGAAGACCGCGATGGACCTCCGTCGCTCCATGCGTGAGGTCGCCGACGGCGTGGTGGAGCACGGCGTCTCGAGCTCCTGACCCGCCGCCCGCCGGAGAGGGCCGGTAGGGACTTTCGACCCCTGCTGTCCGTGCCGATCGCCGCGTCTTGGAGCCGATTTCGCCGTCGCTCGACCCGCGGTGGCAACTTTTGGTTGCAAACCGGACATTTCGGGCGATCGGTGCGGAGACTCGATGCCCGAGAGTGCTACCTTGCCCCAATCTCGACAGCGCCGCCATGCGCGGCCGAGCCCTGACGGAGGAGATTTTGCAGACCAAGCACACCCTGCGCACACTGGCCGCGCTCGCGGCGGCCGGACTGGCGTTAACCGCATGTGGATCGACGGACTCGTCGAGCTCGACGGCCACAGACAGCGGTTCCTGCACCGCCGGCCAGAAGCTCGCCTTCCTCGGTGCCACGACCGGCGACTACGGTGCTCTGGGCCAGAACATGGTCGGCGGCATCAAGCTCGCGCTCAGCGAGTACAACGACAAGCACAGCGACTGCCAGGTGACCCTCAAGACCTACGACTCGCAGGGTGACCCGGACAAGGCGACCCCGCTGGCGACGCAGATCGTCCAGGACGACTCGATCGTCGGCCTGGTCGGCCCGGGCTTCTCCGGTGAGTCACTGTCCACCGGCAAGACGTTCAACGCGGCGGGCCTGCCCTCTGTCTCGCCGTCGGCCACCAACGTGACCATCACCCAGCAGGGCTGGGCCACCTGGCACCGCGTCATCGGTAACGACTCGGCCCAGGGCGCCGCTGCTGCCACGTACATCACCGACACCGCCAAGGCGTCGAAGGTCTTCGTCATCGACGACGGCTCCGACTACGGCAAGGGCCTCGCCAGCTACGTGCACGACGGCCTGGGCTCGAAGGTGACGGGGACCGACACCGTGCAGACGGGTCAGACGGACTTCTCGGCAACCGTCACCAAGGTCACCGGCTCGGGCGCCGACGCCGTGTTCTACGGCGGGTACTACGCCGAGGCCGGCCTCCTGGTCAAGCAGCTCCGCCAGGCGGGCTACAAGGGCCTGTTCATGTCGGGTGACGGTTCCGAGGACCCGGCGTTCGTCAAGGCTGCCGGTGCGGCTGCCGCGAACGGCGCCATCCTGACCGCACCCGCTGGTCCCGCTCCGGCCGACTTCGACTCGAAGTACCAGGACGTCAACGGGAGCCCGTCGGGTCTGTACTCCACGCAGGCCTTCGACGCGGCGAACATCTTCCTCGCCGGCATCGCGGCCGGGAAGACCAGCCACGCGGACATGAACGACTTCGTCGGTTCCTACAGCGGCCAAGGCGTGAGTGGCCCGATCGCCTTCGACAAGTACGGCGACATCAAGGAGTCGGTGATCTTCGCGTACACGGTCAAGAACGGGAAGCTCGACACCGCGAACCCGACACCCATCTCGTGACCCTGTCCAGCTAGGACCGACACGGGGCCTGCGGCCGGAAGTGCTCTTCCGGCCGCAGGCCGCTGCTCGAAGCCCGAGAAGGGACCGCCCGTGGACTTCGCGTTCCTGTTCAACCACTTCGCCCAGCTGACCATCACCGGGTTGGCCCTGGGTGCCATCTACGGACTGGTCGCTCTCGGGTACACGATGGTGTACGGCGTTCTGCAGCTGATCAACTTCGCCCACTCCGAGGTCTTCATGTTCGGGACCTTCGCGGTGGCCTGGGTCGTGGTGTTCTTCCACGGCACCGGTCAGACCAACCAGAGCCTGTTCGGCACGCTCGGCCTGCTGGGGCTGTGTCTGGTCGCAGCGATGCTGACGTCTGCCCTGATCGCGTTGCTGCTGGAACGCGTGGCGTACCGACCCCTCATCAAGAAGGGCGCGCCCAAGCTGATCGTGCTGATCTCCGCGATCGGCGCGTCGTTCTCCCTGGCGGAGGTCATGGGCCTGCGCGACCGCATCGCCGGCTGGTTCGGGCTGCAGGACGACCTCGCGAACTACGTCAGCCAGGCTCGCAACGTCTACTCCAGCCCGGTCACGATCGACCCCAAGGGTCTGTTCGACATCGGCAACTACCGCGTCACCGATGTCGACCTCTTCGTGATCGGCGCGGCCGTGCTCATGATGGTCGGACTGGACACGTTCGTCCGCCGCACCCGACTCGGACGCGGCATCCGATCGGTCGCTCAGGACCCCGAGGCGGCCGCCCTGATGGGCGTCAACTCCACGCGCGTCATTCGCGCGACGTTCCTCATCGGCGGTCTGATGGCGGGCGTCGCGGCCACTCTCTACATGATCCGCATCGGGTCCACCCGCCAGAACGCCGGCTTCATCCTGGGTGTCAAGGCGTTCACCGCCGCCGTCCTCGGCGGCATCGGCAACCTGCGCGGCGCACTGCTCGGCGGCCTCGTCCTCGGGGTCGCGCAGAACTGGGGGGCCGCCGTCTTCGGCACCAACTGGCAAGACGTCGTCGCGTTCGTCCTGCTCGTCGTGATCCTCCTGGTCCGACCCACCGGCATCCTCGGTGAGTCCCTCGGAAAGGCGCGGGCATGAGCGCCTCCGGGACCGAGGACCGCATGGTGAGGACCCCGTCCCAGCCGGCGCGGTTCGACCTGGGCTTCCTGCAGTCGCGCAGCGTCCGGCTGAGCATGATCGTCGTCGGTGTGATCCTGGCCTACGCGCTCCCGTTGATCAGGCCGCCGTTCCTGACCACGACCGACTCCGACTTCGGTGGCGTCATGCTCGAGGCGGCGTCGTTCGCGCTGGTCGCGGTGGGGCTCAACATCGTGGTCGGCTACGCCGGCCTGCTCGACCTCGGGTACGTCGGCTTCTACGCCGTGGGCGCCTACACGACCGGTGTCCTGACCTCGCAGCACGCGCACTGGCCGTTCCTCCTGGCCCTCCCGGTCGCCATCGCGGTGACGATGGTGACCGGCGTGATCCTCGGTGCGCCGACGCTGCGCGTGCGAGGTGACTACCTCGCGATCGTGACCCTCGGCTTCGGCGAGATCATCCGGATCGTCACGCTCAACACCGAGTGGCTGGGAGCCGCCGCCGGCATCAAGGACATCCCGCCACCGCCGAGCATCGGCCCCAACCAGATCGGCTCGGACCAGGACGGCATCTTCCAGATCCCCCACCTGGCGTGGCACGGCCTGACCCCGCTCATCGACAACCAGCACAAGACGCCGTTCCTGGTCTTCGACGTGCTCGACGCGATCCCGTACTACTGGCTGCTGCTGACGGTCCTGCTGATCGTGCTGTTCGCCGACTTCCTGATCAAGGAGAGTCGCGTGGGCCGGGCCTGGGAGGCGACGCGCGAGGACGAGGACGCCGCCGAGCTGATGGGCGTTCCCACGTTCAAGTACAAGCTGCTGGCCTTCGCACTCGGTGCTGCGATCGGCGGACTCGCGGGTTCGATGCTGGCGGCCGGGCAGGCCGGCTACATCAACCCCACGAGCTTCCTGATCCTGCTCTCGATGCTCTTCCTGGCCGCGGTCATCATCGGTGGCGCAGGCAACAGGTGGGGCGCGGTGCTGGGTGGCGTCCTGGTCGCCTACCTGCCCGAGCGGTTCCGAGCACTCAGCGACTGGCGTCTGTTGATCTTCGGAGTGACCTTGATGGTGGTGGTCTACTTCCGTCCGCAGGGGATCCTGCCGCCACGTCGCACCCGGCGGGCCATCCGGGCGCAGGAGAAGATCGAGGAGCTGGAAGGAGAGGGCGTCGATGTCTGACACCGAGACCCGTACCGTCCAGGCCAAGGCGCTGCTCGAGGTCGACAACGTCACGATGCGCTTCGGCGGGGTCACCGCTCTCGACGAGGTCGACTTCCAGATCAAGGAGGGCGAGATCCTCGGTCTGATCGGGCCCAACGGAGCGGGCAAGACCACGTGCTTCAACGTGATGACCGGTGTGTACCAGGCCACGGGCGGCCAGGTGCGGTTCGACGGTCAGCCGCTCACGAAGATGAAGCGGTTCCAGATCACCAAGCTCGGCATCGCTCGCACCTTCCAGAACATCCGTCTGTTCAAGGCGATGACGGCGCTGGAGAACGTCATGGTCGGAGCCGACGCCAACAGTCGGGTCGGCCTGCTCAACGCGTTGTTCCGCACGCCCTTGCACCGACGTACCGAGGCCGCGGCCGAGGAGCGGGCCTACGAGCTCCTCGAGTTCGTGGGCGTCAGCGGGCGGGCGGACGAGCTGGCCGAGAACCTCTCCTACGGCGACCAGCGTCGCCTCGAGATCGCCCGGGCGATCGCGACGCAGCCCAAGCTGCTGTGCCTCGACGAGCCGGCCGCCGGCTTCAACCCGGCGGAGAAGCAGCGGCTCATGGAGCTGATCCGGAAGGTGCGCGACCAGGGCTACACGGTCCTGCTGATCGAGCACGACATGCGGCTGGTCATGGGCGTCACGGACCGGATCGTGGTGCTGGAGTTCGGACGCAAGATCGCCGAGGGGACCCCGGCCGAGATCCGCGACAACCCGGCCGTGATCGCGGCCTACCTGGGAGTGGACGACGAAGATGCTTCTTGAGGTCCAGGGGCTGTGCGTCAACTACGGCAACATCGAGGCGATCCGCGACATCACGTTCGGCGTCGAGCAGGGTGAGATCACGACCCTGATCGGGGCGAACGGCGCCGGCAAGACCACGACGCTGAAGACGATCTCCGGCCTGCGCAAGGTGCGCCAGGGCAAGGTGATCTTCGACGGCAAGGACATCACCCACCTGCCGTCCTTCGAGCGGGTCAAGATGGGCATCAGCCAGTCGCCCGAGGGCCGCGGCTGCTTCCCGGGCATGAGCGTCCGCGAGAACCTCGACATGGGTGCCTACGTCCGCAACGACCGCAAGTCCGCGGCGTACAAGGAGGACCTCGAGCGGGTCTTCCAGCTGTTCCCGCGGCTCGAGGAACGCGTCAACCAGTCCGCCGGGACCCTGTCCGGTGGCGAGCAGCAGATGCTGGCGATCGGACGGGCCCTGATGGCCCGACCGCGCCTGATCCTCCTCGACGAGCCGTCCATGGGGCTCGCGCCGCGGCTGATCCAGCAGATCTTCACGATCATCACCGAGATCAACCAACAGGGCACGACCGTGCTGCTCGTCGAGCAGAACGCCGCCCAGGCGCTGCGTCGTGCCCACCAGGCCCACGTGCTCGAGACGGGCGAGATCGTCCGCTCCGGCACCGGCGAGGAGCTCTCGGGCGACGACGCCGTCAAGGCCGCCTACCTCGGAGGCGACCTGTAGCGCCGCCCTTCGTCATCGGAACGCCGCGACCAAGCCCACCAGCAGGGGAGCGACGACCAGCCCCGGGAGCAGGTCGGCGACGGCGATCTCACGTATCCGGAGCAGTCGCAGCGCGACCCCGACGAGCATCAGTCCGCCTGCGGCGGTGACCGCCGCCAGCTGCGCGTCGGGGAGCAGGTCTCCCAGCAGGGCGCCCAGGACGGTGATCGACCCCTGCACGACGAGCACGGTCAGGGCACTCGCCGCGACGCCCCAGCCGAACGACGCGGCGAACGCGATCGCCGCGAAGCCGTCGAGGGTCGCCTTCAGGTAGAGCTGGTCCGCCCCGTGACCCAGGCCGTCGGACAGGGAGCCGAGGATCGTCAGCGGACCTGTGCAGAACACCAGCGACGCGGTGACGAAGCCCTCGATGAAACGCGCGCGCTCGGCCGAGTCGGTCTCGCCCGACAGGCGACGCTGCAGACTGCCACCGAGAGCCTCCACGCGCTGCTCCAGCCGGAGCATCGACCCGATGATCCCGCCGATCACCAGCGACCCCAGGACGATCAGCAACGGCGCGTGCGGGCCCACCTTCGCCGCGAGTGCCGGGTCGTTCACGGCGACCGCCGAGAGGCCCGCGATCAGCAGCGTGACCAGGCCCAGCGCGTCGGTGACCAGGTCGCGGGTGCGGGCCGGGAGACGGTTGCCGGCGAGCACCCCGATGGCGGAGCCGGCCAGCACGGTGAGCACGTTGACGGCGGTTCCTGAACCGACGATCAAACTGACTCCTGGGACTCCGGGACAAAGCGGGGTGACTGAGCGTAGTCTGCCCGTGCGGCATCGACGGGGGGACCGGAAGGTGCCGCTCCTTCGTGGACCTGGAGGTCAACGGATGATGACGCCCCGCCTGCCTTCGGCAGGCCACCGATCCATCGGGAGGACCGGATGACCCGGTCCCTCGTGACCCTGCGTGACGCGACCGTGGCCGATGTTCCGCAGCTGGCCGAGCTCTGGCAACCCTTCCTTCGTCGAGGTACTGACGAGCAGCTGCTCGACGTGGCGACGGCCATCGAGCAGCTCGGTGACCGACCCGGCGAGAGGCTGGTGGTCGCCGAGTACGACGGTGAGTTCGCCGGCGCGGTCTTCCTGAGGGCCGCGACGTACTCGCCGGTGAATCCCGAGCCGGTCCTCCAGGCGCACAACGCCATGGTGGTGCCGAGCCATCGCCACCGGGGGGTCGGCAAGGCACTCATGGACAGCGCCGTGACCTGGGCGGAGGAGCTCGGCATCGGACACGTGGGCACTGCGACGTCGTCCGGCTCGCGTGAGGCCAACCGCTTCATGGCCCGGCTGGCGCTCGGGCCGCAGGCGGTCCTCCGGATGGCGCCGACCCCGGCCGTCCGTTCCAAGCTGGCCGCCCGTTACCCCGCCGCTCGGCAGATGACGCAGGTCCTCGCCGTGCGCCGGAGCCTCCGGCACGCTCGCTCGGTCTCCTCCACCCGCTGAGTCGTCGTTCGCGCAGACGACCGTGCGGCGGGTCAGTCCCGCTCGCGCGGCAGCAGCGCGCAGGTGATTCGGCACGTGCACACACGCCGGTCGCGCTCGTCGGTGATCACGACCTCGTAGCTGGCCATGCTCCGGCCCAGATGCAGGGGGGTCGCGACGCCGGTGACGACGCCGCCGGTGGTCGCCCGGTGGTGCGTGGCGTTGATGTCGACGCCGACCGAGATGCGGTCGGGGTGGGCGTGGATCGCGGATCCGAGCGAGCCCAGGCTCTCGGCGAGCACCACCGACGCGCCGCCGTGGAGCAGGCCGTACGGCTGCGTGTTGCCCTCGACCGGCATCGTCGCGACGACACGGTCGGCCGATGCCTCGACGATCTTCACGCCCATCTTCTGGTTCAGCGCCCCCATGGCGTCGTCGTCACCGGCGATGAACCCCGCCAGCAACCGGTCGTCGTCCAGGGGAGTGCTCATGGCCTCATCCTGCCGGATCTGGCGCCGGTCGCTGTCGGTGGCTCTGGATAGAGTCGGCAGGTGCCCGACGCTCCTCCTGCCACGACGACGACCGCCCGGCCCCGGCTGCTGCTCCTCGACGGTCACTCGCTGGCCTACCGGGCGTTCTTCGCGCTCCCGGTGGAGAACTTCTCGACCACCACCGGGCAGCACACCAACGCGGTCTTCGGCTTCACCTCGATGCTGATCAACGTCCTCCGCGACGAGCAGCCCACCCACATCGCGGTGGCGTTCGACAAGTCGCGGCAGACCTTCCGGCTCCAGGAGTACGCCGAGTACAAGGCGAAGCGGAACAAGACGCCTGAGGAGTTCTCCAGCCAGCTCCCCCTGATCAACGAGGTGCTCGACGCGCTGCGCATCAAGCACCTCGCCAAGGACGGCTACGAGGCCGACGACATCATCGCGACGCTCGTGACGCAGGCGCTCTCCGAGGGATTCGAGGTGCTGATCCTCAGCGGTGATCGCGACGCGTTCCAGCTCGTCACCCAGAACTCCACCGTGCTCTACCCGATGCGTGGTGTGTCCGAGCTGGCCCGCATGACGCCGGCCGCCGTCGAGGAGCGCTACGGCGTCCTTCCCCAGCGCTATCCCGACCTCGCGGCCATCGTGGGGGAGAGCTCCGACAACCTCCCCGGCGTCCCCGGCGTCGGGCCCGGCTTCGCGGCGCGCTGGCTCAAGGAGTACGACGGGCTCGACGGCGTGATCGCCCATGCCGACCTGATCACCGGCAAGAAGGGCGAGGCGCTCCGCGAGCACCTCGGTGACGTCATCCGCAACCGCCGGCTGAACGAGCTGGTCCGCGACCTCGACCTCGAGCTGGCGCCGGCCGACCTCGAGGCCGAGTCGTGGGACCGGCAGCTCGTCCACACCCTCTTCGACTCGCTGGAGTTCCGGGTCCTGCGCGAGCGGCTGCTCGAGTCGTGGGACGTGCAGCACGACGACATCGACGACTCCGGCTTCGAGCTCTCCGGCGCGTTGCTCGCCGGTGGCGAGGTGGGGGCCTGGCTGACCGAGCACGCCGGCCCCGCGACGCGCACCGGCATCACGATCCACGGCGGGTGGGGTGCCGGCACGGGCGAGGTGCGCGGCGTCGCACTCGCGGCGGCCGACGGACAGGCCGCCTGGGTCGACGCCACCGAGGTCACCCCCGACGACGACGCCGCGATGATGTCGTGGCTCGGTGACCCGGCTCGCGCCAAGGTGCTCCACGACGCGAACGGGCCGATGCTGGCTCTGGCAGCGCGAGGCTGGCCGCTGCGCGGACTGGTCAGCGACACCGCGCTCGCGGCCTACCTCGTGCGTCCCGACCAGCGCTCCTACGACCTGGCCGACCTCACCCTGCGCTACCTCAAGCGGGAGCTCAAGCAGGGCTCGGCCGACGAGGGCCAGGAGGAGCTGCTCTTCGACGACGAGACGTCCGGCGGTGGGATCGCCGAGACCTCGATGCTGCACGCGCGGGCGGTGCTCGACCTGGCCGACACCCTCGACGGCGAGATCGAGCAGACCGGCGGCACCCGGCTGCTCGCCGAGGTCGAGCTGCCCCTCGTCGACCTGCTCGCCACGATGGAGCAGACCGGGATCGCCGTCGACCTCGACCATCTCGAGTCGCTGGAGAGCCACTTCGCCACCGAGGTCCGCGACGCCGCCAACGAGGCGTTCCGGGTGATCGGCAAGGAGATCAACCTCGGGTCTCCCAAGCAGCTGCAGGTCGTGCTCTTCGAGGAGCTCGGCATGCCCAAGACCAAGCGCACGAAGACCGGCTACACCACGGACGCCGATGCGCTGCAGGGCCTCTACGAGAAGACGGAGCATCCCTTCTTGATGGCGCTGCTTCGCCACCGCGATGTCAGCCGGCTGCGGCAGACCATCGAGGGCCTGCTCAAGACCGTGCAGTCCGACGGCCGCATCCACACGACGTTCAACCAGACGATCGCGGCCACCGGCCGGCTCTCGTCCACCGACCCCAACCTGCAGAACATCCCGATCCGCACCGAGGAGGGCCGGCGCATCCGCGAGGGCTTCGTGGTCGGCAAGGGCTTCGACTGCCTGATGACCGCCGACTACAGCCAGATCGAGATGCGGATCATGGCCCACCTCTCCGAGGACGCCGGCCTGATCGAGGCCTTCAGGTCGGGTCAGGACTTCCACTCGATCACGGCGTCGCGCGTCTTCGGGGTGCCTGCCGAGGACGTGACGCCCGGGCAGCGGGCCAAGATCAAGGCGATGAACTACGGACTGGCCTACGGCCTCTCGGCGTTCGGGCTCGGCCAGCAGCTGCGGATCGACCCGAGCGAGGCCCGGGGGCTCATGGACGAGTACTTCCAGACCTTCGGCGGAGTCCGCGACTACCTCGGCGGCGTCGTCGACGAGGCCAGGCGGTCCGGCTTCACCGAGACCATCCTCGGGCGGCGGCGCTACCTCCCCGACCTGAGCAGCGACATCCGGCAGCGCCGCGAGATGGCCGAGCGGATGGCGCTCAACGCGCCGATCCAGGG
>DATBDF010000241.1:0-12356 GCA_036270075.1 Nocardioides sp. | reverse complement strand
CAGGTCGGATTTGAGGCTCCGCCAAATCGACTGCGGCACATAGGCCCTGGACGCTGCGGAGCACTTCTGGCCCTGGTACTCGAAAGCCCCGCGGACCATCGCCGTCCGCAGCACGTCGACGTCGGCACTGGGGTGGGCGATCACGAAGTCCTTGCCACCCGTCTCGCCGACGAGCCGCGGGTAGGTGCGGTACGACGAGATGTTCTCGCCGACGGTCCGCCACAGGTGCTGGAAGGTGGCCGTCGACCCGGTGAAGTGGATGCCCGCTAGGTCGGGGTGGGTCAGCGCCACCTGCGAGACGTCGAGGCCGTCTCCCGGCAGCAGGTTGATCACACCCGGCGGGAGCCCGGCCTCCTCGAGCAGCTCCATGGTCAGGCTGGCGGCGAGCTGCTGCGTGGGGCTCGGCTTCCACAGCACGGTGTTGCCCATCAGCGCAGGTGCCGTCGGGAGGTTGCCCGCGATCGCGGTGAAGTTGAACGGGGTGATCGCGTAGACGAAGCCCTCGAGCGGCCGGTAGTCGGTGCGGTTCCACACGCCCGGGCTGTTCGCGATCGGCTGCTCGGCCAGGATCTGCTTGGCGTAGTGGACGTTGAACCGCCAGAAGTCGATCAGCTCACAGGCGGCGTCGATCTCGGCCTGGAACGCGGTCTTGCCCTGGCCGAGCATCGTGGCGGCGTTCAGCCGCTGGCGCCAGGGGCCGGCCAGCAGGTCGGCAGCCTTGAGGATGATGGCGCACTTCTCGTCGAAGGGCATGCGTTGCCACGGCAGCGCAGCGTCCTTGGCCGCCTTGATCGCGGCCTCGGCGTCCTTCGCGGTCGAGTTCCTCATCACCCCGAGCACGTGCTGGTGGTTGTGCGGCTGCACCACCTTGATCTCGGCGCCACCACCGTTGCGGCGCCGCCCGCCGATGTGGGCCCGCAGGCTGACCTGGCGCCGCTGCTGCTTCGCGAGCTCCTGCTCGAGCTCCTTGCGCTCGGGAGAGCCGGGCGCGTAGGTGAGGTTCGGCTCGTTGACCGGGTGTGGCGGGTGGGTGACAGCGTCCATGTCCGCGATGTTGTCAGACGGGAACGCGCCGCTCAATTCACGCCTGGAGAAGGTCGCGGATCTCCTGGGTGGCGTACCAGCAGAGGTCCTCGAGCTCGTCGGGGTCGGCGTCGACCGGTACGTCGTCGGCATCGGCATGGACGGCGACGACCTCGGCGAGGGCGACGTTGGCGGGCGGCACCGAGACCTCGGCGACCTCGGCGACGATGACGACTCGTCGGCGCTCCCCTGCCTCGAGCTCCCGGGCGAGCAGCCCCGACGTCTCGGCCGCGGTCATCAGCGCGTCGTACTCGGCGTCCTCAGAGTCGTCCGACGCGACCACCACGTCCTCGCCGACCGGGATGCTGCCGACCTGGTCGAGCTTGGCGAGCAGGTGCAGGGTCGCCGGCAGGTAGAGGCGGGTCACGACTTCCCCTTGGGACGCCGCCCGCGACCACGCGGCACCTGCGGACGCCCGTCGCCGACGGTGTCGAGCAGCTCGTCGAGAGCCTCGGACAGGCACAGCGCGAACACGGCGGCGTCCGGGACACGGTCGCGGTCGGCCGTGACGCCGTAGAACATGTGCCCGTCGTACGACGTGACGCCGATCGCCAGCGCGTGTCCGGGCAGGAGCGGCGGGACCGGATAGGTCTGTTCCATCACCGCGCCCGCGGCGTACAGGGGCGACTGCGGCCCCGGCACGTTGGTGACCGTCAGCTGGATGCCACGACGCAGCTGTTCGGCCGCGACCCGCGAGCCGATCGCGTGGAACGTCGACGGCGCGAAGCCGGCGATGCCTGCGATCCGGTTGGCTGAGACGGCCCGCCCGGTCTCGCGGTGGGCCTTGAACGAGTAGGAGACCTGATGGAGTCGCACCACCGGGCTGGGCTCCCCCACGGGCAGGTCGACGAAGTGCGGAGCGATCTGCGAGCCCACCGACGTCGCCTCCAGCTCGCTGTCGTGCACGGAGACCGGGACCACGGCCCTCACTTGGCGCAGTCCACCGAGCGACTCCGCATGCGTCATCAACCAGCTGCGCAGCCCGCCGGTGACCGTGGCGAGCACGACGTCGTTCACCGTTCCCCCGTGAGCGTCGCGCACCGCGCGATGGTCGGCGAGGGTGCGGCGTACCGTCTCGAACCTGCGCTGCTGCGAGAGGGTGCCGCCGATCGGTGAGTCGTGGTCGGCGCCTCGCCCGGTCACGGTGCCCACCAACGTGGCGGCACGCTGGGCGACGGCATCGGTGCCGAGGCGCCACCGGTCCGCCGCGCCGCGAGCCGTGTCGAGGAGCGTCGTGGGGGTGGCCAGCGAGTCGCGCATCGCGTCGAAGACCAGCCCCGAGGACGTCGCCGGTGGCTCGGGCCGCCACTCGTCCGCACCCAGCACCCGATGGTCCGGACTCCGGTCGAGCAGCACCTGGGCGAGGTCGACGACCTGTGCCCCGTCGACCAGGGCCTGGTGCGCCTTGGTGAGAACGGCGACGTGATCGCGCTCGAGGCCCTCGACGAAGTACACCTCCCACAGGGGGCGCTGCCGATCGAGCGGCCGGGACACGATGCGCGCCACCAGCTCGCGCAGCTGCTCCATCGTCCCGGGACGGGGCAATGCGGACCGGCGGACGTGATAGGCGAGGTCGAAACGTGGGTCGTCGGCCCAGACCGGGTTGGCGAGGTGACCGGGCACGCGGCGTACCCGCTGCCGATAGCGGGGCACGAACGCGATCCGGTCAGCGATCAGCCCGACCAACGTCGCATGGTCGAACCCCGACGTGCCGGGGTCGAAGATCTCCACGGTCGCGTTGTGCCGCGGGGCGGTCGGGGTCTCCGCGGTGAGGAAGACGTGGTCGCGCGCCCGGAGCCGCTCGCCCATGCTCACCCCTGTCCGTGCACGACTTGTCCGCTATGGGATTCTGACAGAGGCCCTCCGGCGGGCCCGTTGTGTCCGTTGCGAGAAAGGCCACACCCATGCGCCGACTGGTCTCTGCCGTCGCGGTCGTCCTGCTCAGTGCGCTCACCTTGACCGCGTGTGGCGGCAGCAGCAGCTCGTCGAACGTCGCGGACCTGCCGGTGAAGAAGATCGCGATCACGTTCCACGGAGACGACGTCTCACCCAACGGCACCGACATCGATGTCAAGGTCGGACAGCCCATCGAGTTCGACGTCACGGCCGACAAGCCAGGCGAGATCCACGTCCACTCCTCGCCCGAGGAGCAGGAGTTCGAGTACAAGGCGGGCTCGAGCACCTTCCAGGTCAAGCCGATCCCGGCACCGGGTCGGACGACCGTCGAGTCGCACACTCTCGAGAAGACCCTCTTCATCCTCGTCGCCCGGTGACCGCCGTCATCCTCCCGGCACTCCTGCCCCAGCACGGACTGGGCGGGGCGCAGGACCTGCCGATCTCCCGGGGCCTCGCGATCCTCGGTGCTGCCGCCGCCGTCGCTGTCTCCTTCGTCGTGCTCGTGCTCGCCTGGCGCACGCCGCGGTACGACGCAGCCACCAGTGGGCGACCGGCACCGGCCTGGCTGGCCGCGTTCGTCGACTCGGTCTGGTGGCGCGGGTTCCTCCGCCTGATCGGCCTGCTCGCGCTGGTCTACCTGGTCGTGGTCGCCGTGTTCGGCAAGGACCTGCTGATCAACCCGATCTTCGGCATCTTCTACGTCTGGATCTGGGTCGGCGTCCCCGTCGCGTCGCTGCTGTTCGGCCGCGTCTGGCGGGCGATCAGCCCCTTCCGGCTGATCAGCACCGCCATCGCCCGCGCCTCCGGCGGCGATCCGGACGAGGGCGTGTTCCGCTACCCCGAGCGCCTCGGGATGTGGCCGGCCGCGGTCGGCCTGTTCGCGTTCGTGTGGATGGAGCTGGTCTATCCGCACAACGTCGACCTCTCACCGGTCCGGCTGTGGTGCGGCGTCTACCTCGGACTGATGATCATCGGCGGAGCCGTCTTCGGGAACTCGTTCTATGCCCGTGCCGACCCCTTCGAGGTGTACTCCTCGCTGGTCGCCCAGCTGTCGGTCTGGGGCCGGCGGAACGGCCTGCTGGTCATCCGCAGTCCGCTGGCCAACCTGGACACGACGCCGCCGACCGCGGGCCTGATCGGCGTGATCGCGGTGCTGTTCGGCAGCACGGCGTTCGACGCGTTCCGCGACTCGACGCGATGGCTGACGTTCATCCAGGGCACGGGCTACTCGACGTACCTCCAGAACAACCTCGGGCTGCTCGCGTTCTGCGTCGCGGTCGGTGCGATCCTCGGGATCGCCTGCATCAGCACCGGCGTGGGTCCCGAGATCCCGCGGACCCAGCTCCCCGACCAGTTCGCGTTCTCCGTGATCCCGATCGTCGTCGGCTACATCGTCGCCCACTACCTCAGCTACTTCGTCGAGATCGGCACCCAGACGCTGGTCCTGGCCAGCGACCCGCTCAGCAACGGCAGCAACCTGTTCGGCACCGGCACACTCGTCGTGCCCTACTGGCTGTCGTACCACCCGACGTTCCTGGCCAACACGAAGGTCCTCGCGGTCGTCGCCGGTCACGTCCTCGGCGTGATCGCCGCCCACGAGCGGGCCATCAAGCTGCTCCCGAAGAGGCACCAGCTCACCGGTCAGCTGCCCCTGCTCTTCGCGATGATCGTCTTCACCATCGGCGGGCTCTACCTGCTGTTCTCGACGTAAGCCCTCAGCGACGCCGGCTGAGCAGCCGCCGGCGCGGCGTACGGCGATGAGGCCCCGGAGGCGGCACCACCGCGTCGGCGAGGCGGGTGAGTGCTCGGGCGAGCTCCGAGTCGCCGGCGTCGACGACGCTCGTGCCGGTCGCCAGAGCACGGTCGACCGCCTCGCGGTCGTCGGGCAGGAAGGTCACACTCGTGGCCCGGGCGAACCCCTCGACCATGCCCACGATGTCGTGCTCGGACCACCCCAGCGTCGGACGCATCCGGTTGACCACCACCCGCACCGGCGCACCGGGGCGACGCTCGCGCAGGTCCACCAGCCCGCGGGCGAGCCGCGACAGCCCGACGGGGTCGGCCGTGCCGATGACGATCACCTCGTCGGCCACCTCGACCGCCCCGAGCGTGAGCTGGTTGCGGGCGGGACGCGCCACGAGGTCACCGCTCGGGTCGTCCTCGAGGCTGAAGCCGGTGTCGACCACGACCTGCCCCTGCGTCCGCGCGACCTCGAGCAGGTGCTCGACCACGCCGGAGCGCACCTCGACCCATCGGTCGGCCCGCGGCAGGCCGGTCACCACGGTGAGCCGGTCTCCGAGGCCGCGCTGCACGGACCCGAGTCGCGCCTCGAGCGCGCCGTCGGCCGTGAGCCTCGCGGCGCTGAGCACGCCGGACACCTCGTCCAGCACGCCGAGGTGCTGGGCGACGGTCCCGCCGTACGGGTCGGCGTCCACCAGCGTGGTGCGCAGCCCGCGCCGCGCCACCGCCGATGCCAGCGCGACCGCGACGGTGGTCCGGCCGGGCGCTCCGGCAGGCCCCCAGACGACGATGGTGCGACCGGACGTCGGCCCGGCGCCGAGGTCGAGATCAGCGTCGAGGTCCGGCGGGTCGTCGACGTCCCGGTCGACGACCTCGGTCTCGAGGGCGTCGGGCAGCAGCTCCAGGTCGTCGTACGCCACGAGCGCGTCCACCCCGACCCGGGCCGCCCGCGTGCGAGCGTCGTCCTCATCGCGCCCGACGGCCACGACCCGTACGTCGTGGCGGTGCAGCACCTCGACTGCCGTCGGGTCGAGTCCAGGTGCGTCGAGGGCGATCACGGCCGCGTCGGCCTGGCCGGCGGTGCTCGTCGCCAGCGCCTCGTCGACGTCGACGCACCGCTTGAGCACGACCATGCCTCTGCGGGCGCCGATCTGCTCGAGCACGGGCGACTCCCACGCCGCACCGGCCGCGACCACGACGACGACCAACACGTCAGTCCCGGCCCACGACGGTCGGGGTGGCGTCGTCGGTCGACGCCAGGAGCCGGAAGAAGCGCTCCGCCTGCGGCGCGGACACCGCGACCACGAGCATCCGGCTGCCGTCGGACCCGAACGCCTCGTCCGCCGCGGGTGCATCCACCACCGTCACCGCACTGAGGACCGGCAGCCCGTCGCACACCGGCGTGCCCTCACACGCCGCGCGCGAGCCCGGCCGGAGGTACACGTCGACGACGTCACCGGCCCCGACGGCTGCGGGCACCTGGTCGGGGGCCACCGAGATCGGGACCTGTCGCAGGTCGCCTCCGTGCGAGCCGCTCACGGCGGCGCGCGGGAGGAGCTCGCCCGCGGCGACCTCGCGACTGAGTCGGAGGTCGGCCGGAAGCTGCTCGTCGGCTCGGAAGTACAGCGACATCGCGGAGTCGTCGTCGAAGCGCACGCGGCGTACGGCCAGGTCGTCGGCGGCCAGCACGTGGCCCGCGCCGAGCGTGTCCGCGGCGGCCCAGACCGGCACCGTCTCGTCGGAGGTGCCGAGCACGAGCGACCCGACCACCATCGACGCGGCCACGATCGCGAGCCCGATCCACAGTCGCGGGTCGCGCCAGCCCGGCGGTGAGCTCCGGCGCGCAGCAGGAAGGTCCGTGATCCCGAGATTCACCCGCACATCATGGCTCCGATCGCAGCCGCACGGCAGACCCTCGTCCACAGGCGGCCCCGAGGCCACGGCCCCCACTTCGTCACTCGTGCAACGATGGCCCCATGCCCCCCAGCCCTCGGTTCCTCACGCTCGCGGACGTCGCCGAGGTCCTCAACACGTCCAGCGCTCAGGTCTACGCGCTCGTCCGGAGGGGAGAGCTGCCGGCGATCAAGATCGGCGGCCGGGGTCAGTGGCGTGTCGAGGCCTCCCAGCTCGAGGGCTACATCGAGCGGATGTACGACGAGGCCCGCGTGTTCGTCGACACCCACCCGTTCACCGAGGGTGACGGCAAGGGTGAGCAGGGCGAGGACGACGCGTAGCGGCCCGATCGGGCCTCCGACGGGCCGCCCGCGTGGCCACGCTCCTAGCCGACCTGCGAGCCGAGCGTGATCCTCAGCTGCATCTGCGAGCCATCTCGCTGGACCGTGAACGGGACGGTGTCACCGGGCTGGTGTGCCCGGATGGCCACGATCAGGGCGATCCCGTCCGCCACCTTCTCGCCCGCGACGTCGGTGACCACGTCGCCCTTCTCCAGCCCCGCCTTCGAGGCGGGACTGTCCGCGCTGACCTTGAGGATCTCCGCCCCGGCGTCCGCCGTGTCGCCGGTGTCCACGGTCGCCCCGATCACCGGGTAGCGCGCCTCGCCCGTCCGCAGGATCTGGTCGGCGGTGATCTTGACCTGGTCGATCGGGATCGCGAAGCCGACCCCGATGTTGCCCGACTGGCCGGTGGCGCCCCCGGTGGTGGCGATCGCGGAGTTCACGCCGACGACCCGGCCGGTGAGGTCGACCAGCGGCCCGCCGGAGTTGCCGGGGTTGATGGCCGCATCGGTCTGCACGGCGTTGATGTACGACGAGTCGGTCCCGGTGTCACTGGTCGTCACCGGCCGGTTCAAGGCGCTGACGATGCCCGAGGTCACGGTCGAGCTCAGGCCGAGCGGCGACCCGAAGGCCACGACCTGGTCACCGACGCGCAGCACCCGGGCGGTCCCCAGGCTCGCCGGCGGCAACGTGGGAGCGCCCTTGACGTAGAGCACCGCGAGGTCGTACGTCGGGCTGCGGCCCACGACTTTCGCGTCGTACGTGTCACCGTTCTGGTCCACGATCTCGATCGGCCCGTGGTGGTCCGCCGCGTCGGCCACGACGTGGTTGTTGGTGATGTAGTGACCCGAGCGGTCGAGCACGAAGCCGGAGCCCGTGGCGCCGTCCTTCTTCCCCTGGTACTCCGCCAGGACCTGGATCGTGCTGGGCAGCAGCCGTTGGGCGACGGAGGCGACCGAGTGGTTCCCCGCCGGAAGGGGCGGCCGGGACTCCGTGCCGGCGCCCGCGAGCCCGCCGCTGACCTGACCCTCGGTCGAGCTCGAGTGCCAGTTCTCGTAGGCGGCTCCTCCGGCCACGCCACCGATCACACCGACGACCATTGCCAACACCGACACGACCGGCCACACCCAGCCGGGCACCCGCTCCGGCTGCGCTGCTGCACGGTGCTGGACCGGGTAGGGCTGGGTGCCGGGCGGTGGGTACGACGGGCGGGCCGGCTCCGCAGCCTCGGCGCCGTACGACAGCGACTCGTACGAGGTGCTCGTCGACGGACGAGGTGGCCCCGGCGGCGTCCACTGGTGGGGCGGGGTCTGCTCGCGTGGTGGCAACCAGCTGTCGCCCGAGGCGGACAGCGGTGCGGTGTCCTCGTTGCCGGGACTCTCGCTGGGTTGCTCGTCGGTCACGAATCCTGACTCTCCACGGGGGTGCCGGCCGATGCTCGGGACGGCGCGGAGAACCGAGCGGGCCCTACGGCGTGAGTGTACGACGCGACCCGTGAACCATCGGGGGCACGTCCGGATCGCCCCGGCGCCCGTCGGAGGAGGTTCGATCACGGTCGACGACCGTGGTGATCGCATGGGTGAGCGCGGAACCGAAGGAGTCCATCCCGGGGCGGACCACGGCTCCCGGTGCGTTGGCCGGCGAGGCGCCGAGGGCGAGCACGCCCATCACGGCGGCACCGACGGCGCCGCTGCCGATCCCACCGAGACCGAGGTGCCGGCGCCGCTCACCGGCCAGCGCCGGGTGGTCGGGCAGCTCGGGCCAGTCGACGACCGCCCGGACGAGCAACGAGCCCTTCAGGTGGGACGGGGCCGGCACTCCGGCCAGCTGCATCGTCGCGAGACGTGTCTTCACCCAGCCCTCGTGCTCGACGGCGTCGCGGCACTGGTGGCAGGAGTGCACGTGGTCCCACGCACGCTCCTCGTCGGCGGGGGACATCTGACCGTCGAGGAGCGCGCTGACCCGGGAGCCCAGGTGACCGATCACGAGGCACTCCCCGGAGCGAGGCCGGGCGCCGTGGTGGCCGGCCCCTGGTAGCGGGTGCGGCCGTCGGCAGGAGCGCGGTGGGCCAGCGCGGCGCGGAGCATGGCGCGGCCGCGGTGGATGCGGGAGCGGACGGTGCCGAGCTTGGCGTCGAGGATCTGGGCGATCTCGTCGTAGGACAGACCCTCGACGTCGCAGAGCACCACGGCGGCCCGGAACTCCGGCGGCAAGGTCCCGAGGGCCTCCTCGACGTCGTCGTCGAACGTCTGGTCGGCGTACGCCGTGTCGGGCGGGGGCAGCTCGCTGTGGAGCCGCTCCGCCCGGTCGTCGGACAGCGCGTCGAACCGGATGCGCTGCTTGCGACGGGCGTGGTCGAGGAAGAGGTTGGTGGTGATCCGGTGGATCCAGCCCTCGAAGGTGCCGGGCTGGTAGGTGTCGAGGCTGCGGAAGACCCGGACGAAGACCTCCTGCGTGAGGTCCTCGGCGTCGTGTCGGTTGCCGGTGAGGCGGAGGGCCAGTCGGTACACCCGGTCGGAGTGGCGGTCGACGATCTCCTCCCAGGTGGGCACGCCGTCGACGGCTGCCTCGAGTGAGGCGTCGGCGCCTGGCTGCACGCCAGCGGACTCGTCGTACGCCCCGTCCGTACTCACGAGCTCCTCCTGCCGGCGCCTACGCGCCTGGGGTGACCCGAACAGCGCCTTACCTCCGTCCGAACTCTTCTCGTCGCGCCTGAGAGGAACCTGTGAGAAGCCCACTCCGCAGCGTGTGAATCTGCCGCACCGTCTGATGCCCCAACGATCGGGGAGGTGCCCGGTGTTCCCGGATCGGCCCGGCAGCTGCGCGATAGGGTCGCGCTGACCGCCGTTCCCGACCGGAAGGCCGCACGATGCCCGTCTCCCCGCCCAAGCCCGCCAGCTGGTCCTACGCGGAGGGCTTCGTGGAGGAGGACGACGTCCTGGCGGCCGCTCGGGCGCGTGCCGAGGAGGTCGGCGCGGTCGCGATCGGGTCCGGAGGCGGCGCCGCGTTGCGTTTCCTCGCCTCCGTCATCGAGGCCCGGGCCGTCGTCGAGGTCGGCACCGGAGCCGGGGTCTCCGGCCTGTGGCTGCTCCGCGGCATGCGCTCCGACGGCGTCCTCACCACCATCGACATCGAGGCCGAGCACCAGCGCCTCGCCCGCGAGACCTTCAACGACGCGGGCATCACGCAGCACCGGGCGCGGACCATCGCCGGCGCTGCGCTCGAGGTCCTGCCGCGGCTCACCGACGGGCACTACGACCTGGTGTTCTGCGACGGCGACAAGGCCGAGTACGCCGCCTACCTGAAGGAGGCGCTGCGCCTGCTGCGTCCCGGTGGGATCGTCGCGTTCGACAACGCCCTGTGGCACGACCGCGTCGCGGACCCCGCACAGCGCGACGAGGAGACCACGGTGATCCGCGACCTCGGCAAGGAGATCGCGGCGAACGACTCCCTCGTCCCCGTGCTGCTGCCGGTCGGTGACGGCCTGCTCATGGCCAAGAAGGAGTGGGCGAGCGAGGACGTCCCGACCTGACGAAGGAAGGGCGGACGACCGCAGTGAGGCCGCAGCGAGCTTGCTCGCGAGCGGCTTGACAGTCAGCCCGCAATGCCCGCCAGCGGATCCGGGCCCGTCAGCCATGTCAGCAGCGCCCGCGGCCCGAATCCCGTGGGCCCCTTGGTCCACTCGAAGCTGTCGGTCGGAGCGTCGCCGGTCGAGGCGATGTCCAGGTGCGCCCACGGCACGTCACCGGCGAAGTGCTGGAGGAACAGCGCGGCGGTGATCGCGCCGGGTCCGCCGGGCGAGTTCGTGGCGTCGGCGATGTTCGAGGTGAGGGTGTCCTCGTAGTCGGGCTCCAGCGGCAGCCGCCACAGCGGCTCCCCGGCCGCAGCCCCGGCTGCCGCCAGCGCCTCGGCCAGCGCGTCGTGGTTGGCGAAGTAGCCACCGGTCCACTGCCCGAGGGCCACCTTGACCGTCCCGGTCAGGGTGGCGACGTCGACCAGCACGGCCGGATCGAGCTTGTCGAGGGCGAAGGCCATCGCGTCGGCGAGCACGAGGCGTCCCTCGGCGTCGGTGTTCATGACCTCGCTGGTGCGGCCGCCGTAGTGCGTGATGACGTCACCGGGACGCATGGACGAGCCGCCGACGGCGTTCTCGGCCGTCGGGACCAGCCCCGTCACGCGGAGTGGGCAGCCCAGCGCACCGAGGGCGCCCATCACGGCCATCACGACCGCCCCGCCGGTCATGTCGCGCTTCATCGTGGTCATGCCCTCGGCCGGCTTGATCGACAGCCCGCCCGAGTCGAAGGTGATGCCCTTGCCGACCAGGACCACTCGCGGCGCCCGGCGGCCGCGGGGCGGGGTGTAGTCGAGCCGGATGAGCCGTGGGGGTGTGGCCGAGGCCTGGCCCACGCCCACGATGCCGCCGAAGCCCTGCTTGACCAGCTTGGTCTCGTCCCAGATCTCGCAGGTCAGGGCCGCCGCCTCAGCCAGCTCCTCGGCCTGCTCGGCCAGCCACTGCGGCGACTTCAGGTTGGACGGCACCGTGGCGAGCATCCGGGAGCGCCAGCCGGCACCTCCGAGCGCCAGACCGCGCTCGAGGGCCGACGCGTGGTCGTTGCCGGAGAGCCCGGCCAGCACGACGCGGCGCACGGGCTCCTGCTGGGGTCCTTGGGACCGCCAGTGGAACACGAAGGAGCCGAGCATCGTCCCCACGACGTACGCCGTGAGCGCGTCGGCGTCGCCGCCGGCGGGCACCGTGGACGCCAGCGACTCGTGGTCGTACGCCGCGCGGGCCACCGCGGCCCCGGCCCGGCGGTAGTCGGTCGTGGTCTCGGCGCCGAGGCCGACCAGGAGCACCAGGCGCAGCTCGCTGTCGGCGCCGCTCGCGACGGGGACGGCGACGATCTCGCCACCGGTCCCCTTGGCACGACGCGAGGCGAGGATGCCGCCCAACTCGAGGCCGAGGGCCTCTTCTGCCTCGGCTGCGCCGACACCCAGCGTGTGCGCGTCGCCGTCCGCCGTGAACGGCAGGGCCAGCACCTCGGCGCCGGAGAGCTCGTGCGGCGCCAGAGCGCTCAGCGCGAAGGCGGGTGGTGAGACCTGAGGGGGGAGGACGGCGGTCGTCGTGGTCGATGTGGGCACGTCAGCCCACGACCTCCTTGAGCGCCTCTCCCAGGGCCCCGGCCTCCTCGGCGTTGAGCTCGACGACCAGACGCCCACCGCCCTCGAGCGGCACGCGCATCACGATGCCACGGCCTTCCTTGGTGACCTCGAGCGGACCGTCGCCCGTCCGCGGCTTCATGGCCGCCATGCGAACACCTCTTCCTGGATGCGTCTCGAAGGAGGTCCTATTATCCCTCATTTCCGGGGTCTCCCGGACATCGACCCGGTGCCGCTCCCTGACGG
>DATBDF010000240.1:0-35390 GCA_036270075.1 Nocardioides sp. | reverse complement strand
CGGATCAGATCCAGAAGGTCGCCGCGCTTGACTGCGGGGCTGACGACTACGTCACCAAGCCCTTCGGGATCGGGGAGCTCCTGGCCAGGATGCGGGCGGTGTCTCGTCGGGTCACTGCCGTGCACACGCCGACTGCGACCTTGGGGGCCTGGCTCGTCGACCTCAACGCCCACCGGGTGCGCCCGGCGGCGGGTGCCGGAGACGACCAGAAGCTGACGCCCACCGAGTGGCGGGTCCTGGAGATCCTCGTACGCAACCCGGGTCGCCTGGTCACCAAGCGGCACCTGCTGCACGAGGTCTGGGGTCCGGGCTACGACAGCGAGACGGGTTGTCTACGGCTCTACCTGGCCCAGCTGCGCCGCAAGCTCGAACCCGATCCCGCGCACCCGGTACACCTGCTGACCGAGACGGGGATGGGCTACCGATTCGAGCCGGGTGACACCAGCACCGGTTGTTCGTCGGTGGGTGAGTCGCTGTCGCCGATCGCGGCTGCGGAGTGGCACGACCATGTCCTGAGCTGGCGCACCGACCTGACCAGCGCACGCACGAAGGTGCCTCCCACCGCAGCCGCGACGAGGGGCAGCCGACGGAAGTTCGCCGATGCCTGTGACGCTCGTGCTCGTCGTGATCGCGATCGCGTCACGACCGACAGCACCTCGTCTCGATCACCCCGTGTCGCCCCATGGCGGGTCGGAACCGAAACGCGCGTGGAGTCATGACCGCGTCATGGGCCGCCGGCGGCGCAGGACCGGATCTCGCCGCCGAACGCGCAGCCCTGCGAAAGGTGGCGATTCTCGGCGCACGCGAGTCGTCTCCGGATGAGCTCTTCGCCGTGGTCGTCGAGCAGGTCGCGGAGGCTTTCGACATCCCACACGTCGGTCTCATCCGCTACGAGCCGGACAGCTGGGTGGTGGTCGCGAGCTTCACCGAAGACGAGCACGGGCCGTTCCCCCTGGGGTGGCGCTGGCCCACGAACGGCCGCAGTGTCATGGACTTTGTTCGGCAGACCGGCTGCCCCGCGCGGGTCGACGACGAGAGTGCGACCGCCGGGACGGAAACGCTCGCCTGCCACGGGGCCTGGCGCTCAGCCGTGGCGAGACCCATCGTGGTCGAGCGACGCCTGTGGGGGGTGTTGGTGACTCTCACGTCGCGGCACGAACCCCTCTCCGAGGACACCGAGGCCCGGCTCGCAGACTTCACCGAGCTGGTCGCCACGGCGATCGCCAACATCGAGGCACGCGCAGAGGTGGAGCGTCTGGCCGACGAGCAGGCGGCCTTGAGGCGCGTCGCGACGCTCGTCGCACGGGGCGCCGCGTCCCCGGAGATCTTCGCCTCGGTCAGCGCCGAAGTCGATCGCGTCCTTCGGCTGGAACCAGGGACGTCGGACGTCGCGGGCGTCGTTCGGTTCGAGCCGGGCCAGACGCTCGCGGTCGTCGGTGTCTCGCGGGACGTCGAAGCGGTCCAGCTCGGATCATGCTTCCCGGCCGACGAGCTCTTCGCACCGACTCACGTCCTACGCACGGGACGCTCCGCCCGGATCAGCGCGGACGACCTCGAGGCGGCCACCACGGACGTCGCCGACTTCCTGGGCCGTCACGGCTACGCGTCGCAAGTTGCCAGTCCCATCGTCGTCGACGGACGTCTCTGGGGAGCCGTGTCGGTCAACGCGAGGAGTGCACTACCCCCAGACACAGAGGAGCGGCTCGAGAAGTTCACCGAGCTCGTCGCCACGGCCATCGCGAACGCCGACAGCTCGGCAGAGCTCGTCGCGTCGCGCAGGAGGATCGTCGCGGCATCCGACGACGCTCGCCGCCGGATCGAGCGCGACTTGCACGACGGCGTGCAACAACAACTCGTGTCACTGGCGATGGAGCTGGGCGGCATGAACGTCGATCCGCCAACGGGAGACACGCTCAACAACCAACTGGCCAGGATGACCGAGGAGGTTCGCTCGGTGCTCGAGGCTCTCGTGAAGACCTCGCGGGGAATCCATCCGGCGATCCTCTCGCAGGGCGGACTCGCAGCGGCTCTGAGGACTCTGGCCCGCCGCTCGGCCGTGCCGGTCGAGCTCCATGCGCGGATCGAGGGCCCGCTCCCCGACGAGGTCGAGGTAGCCGCCTACTACGTCGCCGCGGAGGCGATCACGAACACCGCGAAACACGCACACGCCTCGGTCCTGGAGATGGAGGTGACGGCGTCCGACGGGACTCTGAGTCTTGTCGTGCGAGACGACGGTATCGGCGGGGCCGATCGCCGTGGAGGCTCGGGCCTCATCGGTCTGCACGACCGAGTCGATGCCCTCGGGGGCGCGATCGAGATCGACAGCCCACCGGGGAGCGGAACAAGCATCACGGTCAGGCTTCCGATCGTGGACCGAGCCCGACCGGTCCCTGAGGTGCACTCTGCCTGAGGGCTCATCGCCGGCTTCATCAAGGCGGCCAGGTCTTGTTCCGCACGCGTCGGACACGGCGTTCATCGGGCGTGTGCGTGGTGCTCGAAGGCGCGTCTTGCGACATCAAGGTCAATGGCCCGGGACCGGTTGCTCCAGTCGATGCCCGGAACGCAGCGGGTTCTCCTGGAGCAGGAGGGTCCCGGCCGCCGCGATCGCGACGACCTCCGCCACCGCAGCAGTCCACACTTCCCATCCGGTCCAGTGTTCGTGGACGCCGTACAGCCCTACTGTGGCGGCGATGATGAACGCACCCAGGGTGGCCACCCCGAAACCGACGGCAAGCAACAACGGGATCCAGTGCCGCCACACCACCAGGAGCACCGCGATGACGGTTCCCCCGATGGCGTTCACCATGAAGGCAGGGCCCACGACGTCGGTGTGGCGGAACACGTCGAACCACAGGTAGAGATGGACCGCGGCCGAGACCAGAACCGCCACCGCAGCCAGCATCCGAAGCTTCATCACATTCTCCGATCCTCGATGGTCGTCCCGGCCAGCTGTGGCAAGGCACGCTTCGAGCATGGCCGCAACGCGCCCACCATTCATGGCGGCCAGCGGGACATCCGCGGTATGGCTGGCGCGGGTGAGGGATTCCCGCCAGCGGGAATGGTCCGCACGCGCGGGCACCACACCATGGCAATCGGGCGTGGTGTGTCCAAGCCGCCAGGCGCCTCGTCGCAGTGCCGCCCGAACTCCTTCGAGCGTATCGTCGAGCTGCCCGTTGCGACGGGTCGGTGATACGCCGAGTGGTCGGGCCGGCACGGACGCAGCATCTGCGCGGCACAGCCCCTGTCGGCCGTCGGACCCGAGGCGCCGTTCGCCGAGTAGGCGGGAGCATGAGCGTGGATGCCGCAGGTACCGATGCCAGAGCCGTGGACGATCCGCGGCCGAGGCTGCTCGGCCGCGATCTGGAGCTGGCGCAGCTGTACGGCCTGATCGACGCGATCGGCGTTCACGGTGGTGCGCTCGTGGTGCGAGGCGACGCCGGGATCGGCAAGTCCGCGTTGCTGGAGGCCGCGGCCGACCGTGCGCGCGAGCGGGATGTGGCAGTAGTGACCGCGGCGGGGATCCAGTCCGAGGTGAGTTTTGCGTTTGCCGGGCTGCATCAGCTCTTGCTCCCGTTCCTCGATGCGCGTGATCGCCTGGCCGACCCCCAACGCCGGGCGCTCGAGACCGCGTTCGGTCTCGCCGACGGCGACTCCCCTGACCCGTTCCTCGTCGGGCTGGCCGCCCTCGGGTTGTTGACCGGTGCCGATTCGAAGAATGCCTTGCTCCTGCTCGTGGAGGACGCCCAGTGGCTGGATCGTCGCTCTTCCGAGGTGCTCGGCTTCGTCGCTCGCCGGCTCGAGCACGAGCCGGTGATCGTCCTGCTGGCGGTGCGCGATGGGGTGGCCAGCGTCATCGACGAGTTCGACATACCGGAGCTCCGCATCGACGGGCTCGACGAGGCGACTTCGAGGGCGCTGCTGGCGCAGACATCGCCGGGACTCTCGTCCGACCTGAGCGCGCGGATCATGGACGAGGCGGCCGGCAACCCACTTGCGCTGATCGAGCTCCCGGCCGCCTCGGAAGAGATCCGCGCCGGGACAACCGCTGAGCTCCTGCCGTTGTCGGAGCGCCTCGAGCAGGCGTTCGCGGCGAGATTCGCCGGTCTCCCCTCCGAGACCCGCGAGTTCCTTCTGCTCAGCTCGCTGGAGGACGGCGAGATCCCGGAGCTGTGCGACAACACATTCTTTCATCCCGCGGTGGCCGCCGGGCTCGGGACCATCGAGCACGACAGGTTTCGGTACCGGCATCCGCTCATCCGCTCCGCCGTAGCGCACGCGGCGACGACCGAGGAGCGCCGCCGAGCCCATACGGCGCTCGCCGAAGCGCTCGCGGGACAGCCCGACCGCGCGGTGTGGCACCGGGCCGCGGCCACAGCCGCCCCGGACGAGCGGATGGCGGCCGCCATGGATGCGGCGGCCGAGCGCTCGCTGGCTCGCGGCAGCGGCGATGCGGCGTTGGCCGCGCTCGAACGGGGCGCGGAGCTCTCCACCGATCCAGCTTCACGCGCGGAGCGCTTGTTCCGCGCCGGAGACCTGGCGTTCGACCTCGGCCGCTCGGACCGGGGAGCGGGCCTCTTCAGGGAAGCGCAACGACTCGGACTCCCTCCGCACCAGCGAGCACTGGCTTCCTTCCAGGTGGAGATGATCGAGTCGACCTGGTCCGGCGCACCCACGATCCTCGGCTTCGCCAGGATCGCGCAGGAGCTTGCGACCTCCGGCCACGACCTTCAGGCGTTGCAGGCCCTCGCCATGATCGCGCTTCGGGCGTACTGGGAGAACCTGGATCAGGACACACGCCGACACGTCGCACGGGTCATCGAACAGCTCGCAGTCGCGGCGGACGATCCCAAGCGCCTGAGCACACTCGCTCTGTTCGACCCGGTGGGCCAGGGGTCGGCGACCCTGAGGCGCGTGAGGCACACGGCGCCCTTCGACGTGCCAGACCCCGACGAGCAGGTCTCGATCGGAACGGCGGCGTCCGCTGTGTGGGCGGTGGACCTGGCTCTCCCCTTCCTTCGCGCGGCCGCTGCCGGCTATCGCGCGGAGGGGCGACTAGGACTGCTCGCACAGACCCTCATTTCGCAGGCTTGGGCCGAGCTCCACGAAGGCGCCGTGCGCGTGGCGATCACCTCCGCGGCCGAGGCGGTGGAGCTGTCCGCGGAGATCGGACTGGATCGCAGCGCTGCCGTCGGACAGCTCACTCAGGCGATCGCAGCAGTCGAGATGGGCTCGGACGAGACCGCCGAGAAGCTGATCAGCGCCGCGGAGGCAGCCCTCCTACCGCTGGGGGCGAACCCCCTCCTCGGCGTCGCGGCCATGGCACGAGGTCGGCAGGCACTCGCCCACGAGCGCTTCTCGGTGGCCTACGAACAGCTGCTTCGGATCTTCGATCCGACCGACATGGCCCACGGGCAGCTCGTGGGCGGATGGGTGCTCGCCGATCTCACCGAGGCGGCGGTTCACGGCGGTGGTGACCGTGCGCTCGTGCGCAGGCTCCTGCACGACTGGGAAGACATCGCGGAAGCGACGGGAGCATCCCTTCTCGACGTCCAGCTCAGGTACGCGCGTGCGATCCTCGCCGAGGAGCACAACGCCGAGGCCCTGTTCGTGGCGGCGATGAGCCCCGGAGCCAACCGATGGCCGTTCTACGTGGCGCGTGCACGTCTCGAGTTCGGAAGCTGGCTGCGGCGACAGCAGCGTGTGACGCAGTCACGGAAGCCGCTGCGTGAGGCTGCTCGGTCTTTCGACGCCTTGGGACTCATCCGGTTGGCAGAGCGAGCGCGGCGCGAGCTGCGGGCCTCCGGCGAGTCACTCCGTCACCAGAAGCCCGAGGCATGGACGCAGCTGACGCCGCAAGAGATGCAGATCGCACGCCTCGCGACGGAGGGACTTTCGAACCGAGAAATAGGCGAGCGTCTCTACCTCTCGCATCGCACCGTCGGGTCACATCTCTACCGTCTGTTTCCCAAGCTGGGCATCACCTCGCGGATTCAGCTCCGTGAGGCACTCGAGCCTCCCGCGCACTAGAGCCCTTCGAACCGACGTTTCTGCTCGGGCTCCCTGTTCGAGCGACTGCGGCCGGACGGATTCCAGGGAGGTCGCCGCAGCTGTCGCGCGCTCGTCGTGCTCGGCTATGGCTGGTGCGTTGCTCCCGTGGCAGTCGACGCTCCCACCACGCTCACGAGCGGAACATGCAATCCGCACCGCCGGCCTACGGATCGAGAGAGGCTCCCAGCGCACCCCGAAGTTGTGCGCGAGAGGTGACGCCGAGCTTCGGGAACAGGTTGTACAGATGGGTGCCGACGGTGCGGTGGGAGAGGTAGAGCCGTTCACCGATCTCGCGGTTGGACAGTCCCTCGGCCGCGAGCTGGGCGATCTGGAGCTCCTGCGGGCTGAGCTCGGTCCAGGCATCGGTGTCGTGCTGCCGCGACCGCACCCCTGAGGCCCGGAGCTCTCGCAGGGCGCGGTCTGCGTGAGCCCGTTGCCCGAGAGCGTCGAACACCTGGGCGGCCTCGCGGAGGGGTCCGCGGGCGTCCACGTCACGGTGTTGGCGACGCAACCACTCGCCGTAGGCAAGCTGTGCGCGGGCGGTGTAGTACGGCCAGCCGACCGCTCCGGCCGTCATGGCGCGCCGAAACCCTTCCTCTGCGTCGTGGTCGTCGGCGAGAAGCGCGTCGGCGTAGGCGAGCTGGACCTGCAGGTGTGGCGCCTCGGTCCTGGTGGCGATCTCCCTCCACGTGTCGAGGTGGCGTTGGACGAGGTCGGTGTCCCCCTCACTCCGTGTCGCGGCGTCGGCGAGGTCGGCGAGGGCCCAGCCGCGCACGAACGGTTGGTAAGCGGCGTCGGTCGGGTTGAAGATGCGGAGCAGGTCGGCGTAGGCCTCCCCGGGCCGGTCGGCGGCAAGTGCGGTGCGGCCTCGGGCGAGAGCGACCAGGCAGAGCAGCGGGGTGGCCCCCATCGGGAGCAGGACTGCCTCGGCCTCTGAGATCAGGCGCTCGGCGGTCTTCTCGTCGCCGAGCTGGCCGGCGGCGATGGCGTGGGCGAGATCGGCTGCCAGCACGTAGCGCACGTTGTGGGCCTCGCGGGACAGGCTGGAGGCTTCGGCGGCACCTGTGATGGCCATCTTGACCGCGCCCGTGTGGAGATCGGCCCACGCCTCGTACACCAGGGCCTGTCCGAGCCTGCCAAGCCGCCCCTCGGCTCTGTATGCCGACACACTCGAGCGCAGGAACGGCAATGACAGGTTGTCGGCCCAGACTGCGTTGGCGCCCATGCCGAGGGCCAGCAGGTCATTGGCATCCACCACGTCCACGGGTGTGATCCGCGCAGCCAGCTCGATGAGCTCCTGACCGCGTTGCACCGGGTCGATCAACCCCATGGATCCCAGTCGGACGGGGTCGTCGGCGGCCACGTCCAGGTCGGCGACGATCGCTGATACCCGCTGTCTGGTGCTGTCGTCGAGGGGACCCCAGAACGCGCGTGCCGCGACGTCGTAGATCGTCTGGAGCGCGCCGTCGTTGTCGCCGCTGGCGGCAAGATCCTCGGCTATGTCGGCGAACCGAGGAATCGCTGCCGCACCAGACCACCCGCCGGTCAGGGTCTCCAGGTCGAAGGCGGTGTTGACGGCCTGGGAGGGCGGCAACCCGAGCTTGAGGGCCGCCCTCAGCAAGGGGACGCTGAGGTCGGGTCGACCCAGCTGGACAGCCAGCTGGCCGGCTCGGACCGTGCGCAGGGCTCGTCGGTCGCGGTCGGTGGTCAGCGCAGCCCCGCGCTCGAGCGCGGCGAACGCGATGTCGGGGGCGCCTCGTGCCAGGGCCACCTCGGCCGATTCCACCAGCTCGTCTGCCACGTCGTCGTCCGCGCCGTCAACGGCAGCGGCTCGATGCCACACCGACTTGTTCAGGTCTCCCTCGAAGGCTCGTGCGAGGGCAGCATGCGCCCGACGACGCTCGGCCTCGGCCGTGGCCTGGTTCACCGCGGACCTCATCAGGGGATGACGGAACCGGAACCTGGTCGCATCGAGGGTCCCCAGACCGGTCGCTGCCGCTCTCATCCAGTCGCTGAGGTAGATGCTCTTGTCCAGCAGGTCTTCGGCAGCGCGAGTGAGGTCGCCGAGGTCACCCTCACAGATGGCCGCCAGCAACAGGAGCGTTCGTACGTCGTGGTCGAGGTCGTCCAGCCTGGCAGCGAACGCCGCCTCGAGTCTCGCCGACAGTGGCAGCGGCTGCCAGCCCCCCATTGGGGTCAGGCTCGCGACCGTTGCCGGCAGCTCGATCAGGGCCAGCGGGTTGCCTGCCGCTTGGGTGAGAACCTGCGCCTTGAGGTCGTCGAGCAGCCCCGCTCCGATGACCTCCAGCAGGGCGCGCGATGCGCCGTCGTTCAACCCGGGAACCTCGACCTCGGGCAGTCTCGCCTGGTCCAGGACGCTCGCCTCGCCCGTCCGGACGGCGAACAGCAGCACCACAGATTCCATCTCGAGGCGTCGCCCCACGAACGCCAGCACCTCCAGTGAGGAGCGGTCGAGCCAGTGCGCGTCGTCGACCACCAGCAGCAGTGGCGTCTTCCGGTTCCCTGTCGTGAGCAGACCCAGAGTCGCCATGCCCACGAGGAAGACGTCGGGCGTCTCACCGTCTCCCATGCCGAACGCGACATCCAGAGCGCTCCGCTGGAGGTCGGGGAGGCGATCTCGATCCTGGAGGAACGGGTGCAGCAGCTGGTGGAGTCCGCCGAACGCCAGCCGGCACTCCAGCTGGCTGCCGGTGGCCGTGAGGACCGCTACCCGTTGCTGGGTGGCGTACGTCCGCGTCGCCTCGAGCAGGGTCGACTTGCCCACGCCCGCGTCGCCACGGAGCACCAGGGTGCCGCCACCGGTTCCGATCCCGTCGATCAGATCCCTGAGGACCTCGAGCTCGCGCTCCCGTCCGAGCAGCGGTGCCCCACCGCCCGGTGAAGTCGTGAAGCCCGAAGCCCCGACGCCCACCACCCGATCCCACCTCTCAGCCCGCCTGGCCGCGGGCGATACCGCTCCTACCGGATTCTGCCACCGGGCAACCTGAACCCCGGCCCGTCCCCGCAGCACGGACGGGCCGGTGCGGCCGGCATCCCGGCAACGACTCAGTCATTCGACGTAGGCGCGCGCCCAGGTGCCGGCCCTAGCGTCGAAGCCCGTCCACCCCGACACAAGGAGAGAACGATGAACGCATCCACTCGACCCGCCGTCCTCTTGATCCACGGCGGTTTCGTCGACGGGTCCGGCTGGCGTGGCGTCTACGACCGGCTCCGCGCCCAGGGTCACCGGGTGGCCGTCGTGCAGAACCCGACCGTCTCCCTCGAGGGCGACGTCACGGCCGTCAAGCAGACCCTCGACACCATCGACGGCCCGGCCGTGCTCGTCGGCCACTCCTACGGCGGTGTCGTCATCACCGAGTCCGGCACCGACGACCGGGTCGCCGGGCTGGTCTACATCGCGGCGTTCGCCCCGGACAAGGGAGAGTCGGTCAACACCCTGATCGCCGACCCGCCGCCCGGTGCCCCCGTGCCGCCGATCCTGCCGCCCCGTGACGGCTACCTGTACCTGGACCGTGACAAGTTCCACGACTCGTTCGCCGGGGACCTCCCCGACGACGCGGCGGCCTTCATGGCCGACTCCCAGGTTCCTTGGGGAGTCGACGCGCTCGGCGGAACCATCACCGACCCCGGCTGGCGCGTGAAGCCCAGCTGGTACCTGGTCGCCTCCGACGACCGGATGATTCCACCCCCCGCCCAGCGGGGCATGGCCGAGCGGGCCGGCGCCCACACCCGCGAGGTCTCCGGCAGCCACTCCGTCTACGTCTCGCAGCCCCAGGCCACCGCCGACCTCATCCACGCCGCCGTCGAGTCGCTCGGCTGACCACGAGCATCCCCCGAGCCAGAGCGAGTCGGGGAAGTGAGGAGATCACCATGAGCAGGGAAATCTCGCGCCGTCAGGTGTTGGCGACAGGAGCGGCGGTGGCCGGGTCGGCAGCCCTGATGGCCGCGCCCTTCGGCGCCGGGGCGGCGACCGCTGCGACGGCCACTGCGACGGCCACTGCGACGGCCGACAGTGCGCGGCGAGGGCCGAGGGTCAAGCCGACCATCGTGCTGGTGCACGGCGGCTACGCCGACTCGTCGTGCTGGAACGACGTCATCGGGAGGCTGCAGCGCAGGGGCTACACCACGATCGCGGGGTCGAACCCGCTGAGGGGCATCCCCACCGACGCCCCCTACATCGGGAGTCTGCTGGACTCCATCATCGAGCCGGTCGTACTGGTCGCACATTCCATGGGCGGGACGGTCACCACCAACGCCGCCGCCGGAAAGCCCCACGTCAAGGCGTTGGTCTACATCGCAGCCTTCGTGCCCGACGTGGGCGAGACCCAGGGAGACCTGATCAACAAGTTCCCGGGCAGTGAGGTGCTGCCCGTGAGCGTCCCGGTGCCCTACACCAAAGCCGACGGCACCACCGGAACCGACCTGTACCTCAGCCAGGACGGTCGAGCGGCCTTCGCCGCCGACATCACCCAGGACCAGTTCCGGCTCCTGCAGGCCACCCAGCGGCCGTTCGACGCGGACTCGTTCATCTACCCGACCACGGCGGCCGCGTGGAAGACGATCCCCTCCTGGGGGCTGGTCGCGGGCCGGGACAAGGCCATCCCCCCGGCCTGCGAGCGCTTCATGTACGAGCGTGCCAACGCCCGCAGGATCGTCGAGGTGCCGACCTCGTCCCACGTCGCCATGCTCAGCCACCCGCACGTCGTCGCCGACCTCATCGAGGACGCCGCCAAGGCGACCGCCTGACCTCGACCTCGGCACCCGGACCGCCCATCATGGCCAGGGCACCCAGTACGACGGCGTGCACGCGGTCGCGTACGCCGAGCTTGGCGAGCACGCGATGACGTGGGTCTTCACCGTGGGCCGCGAGAGGTCGAGCCGAGCGGCGATCTCTGCGTGGGAGAGCCCACGGGCGATCAGCAGCATCACCTCGTTCTCACGCGGCGTGAGTCGGTCGAAGGCCGCGTTCCGGGTGGCCGTCCAGCGCGGCCGCGCGACGTAGTCCTGGATCGGCACAGGGCTGGCGAGCACGTCGAACGCGGTGCCTCGCTCAGCGCAAACCGATGTTGACGTAGTACGTCTGGCCGTCGTCCAGCTTGACGCCGATGCGCCAGTAGTTGCCTCCGCTGCTCGGTGTCTTCCAGTTGTAGATCCACTGGCCGCCGTCGGACCGGAACGCCGCACCGCTGTCGGCCGGTGCGGAGTACATCGACTCGTCGACGGGGGCGCTGGTGGAGCTTCCCTTCACCGGGCTCATCCACTCGGGCGTGCTCGCCGGCTGCACCACCGTGCCAGCGGCGTTCTTGAGCACCAGCTTCACCGGGACGGTACTTCCGGCCTTGAAGATGCTGGTCGTCGTGCCCACCTGGTGCGCGGTGTCGTTGATCGGTTGCAGGAATCCATCGAACTGGTACGCCACCTTGTAGGTACCACTTTGGGTCGTCGTGTTCCCGGCGCCGTCCCTGGCGGTCGCCGTCCACGCGAACGTGCCGACGCCGTTGGCGTTGCCACCCGTCACTTGGACGCTGCAAGTCCGCGGTCCGGAGAAGCTGTCGGTGGCGGTGCAGACCGGCTTGGGAACGCTGCCGAGCGTGTAGGTCGAGCCGCCTTGCACGTTCACCGTGGTGATCGTGGGCTTCTCCTGGTCGATCTTGATGTCATTGACGGTGGCACTCGCCTGGTTGCCCGCCACGTCGTGGGCCGTGCCGGAAGCCGACTGGTTGGTTCCGTTCGAGGTGAGGACGACGGGGTCGGGGCAGGTGGCCACGCCGGAGCGGTCGTCGGTGCACGTGAAGGAGACGGTGACCGGACCGACGTACCACCCGTTGTCGCCGAGTGTGCCGCTCGTGATCGCTCCCGAGATCGTGGGCTTGGTCTTGTCGAGCTTGATCTTCACGGTGTCGGTGCCGACGTTGCCGGCCGTGTCGTGCGCGGTGCCGGTCACGTTCGTGCCGGACGTCTCTGTGGAGACCGTGACCGGGTCGGAGACGCTGGCGACTCCGGAGCCCTGGTCGTCGTCCTTGGCCGAGAAGGTGACCGTGACGTCGCCGTTGTTCCACCCCTGCGCGTTCGCCGCCGGATTCAGCGTGTGCGTCACAGTGGGCGCGATGTTGTCCCACTTGAGGGCGACCTGGCTGGGGGACTCGACATTGCCCGCGACGTCCACGGCCCAGTAGCTCACCGTGCCGGAGCCCGAGCCTGAGAGTGGTACGGAGACCGTCGTGCTCGACCCCGCCGCGACCTGCTCGGCGCCGCCGTCGATGCGGTAGTGGATCTCCTTGACCCCGGAGAGGTTGTCCGTGGCGGTCAGCTCCACGCCCGCCGTGGTGCCGGTGCACCAGCCGTTGACCTTCGTGCAGGTGTTGTCGGCGCTCGTCACCGGGGCGGTGCCGTCGATGTCGACACCCTCGAACGCGGACGTCGAGCCGGTGTTGCCGGCGATGTCGGTCGGGGCGCCGCTAGTGACCGACTGCCCGATGCCGTTGCCCGAGATCAGCGAGCTCTCGGGACAGGATGCGACCCCCGAGCCCGACGTGCCGTCGGCGAGATCGGGATCGGTGCAGGTCCAGTCGACCACGACGCTGGTGTTGAACCAACCCTCGGCGTTGGGCTCGGACGTCGGGTGCCCCGACACCGTGGGTCCGGCGCGGTCGATCTTCAGGTCGGTGACCGAGGCGGCCGTCTGGTTGCCCGCCTCGTCCTCGACCGATGCAGTGGCCTCCAGGTGACGTCCCTCCCCCGTGACGATGCTGTCCGCGGGCCGGGTGGTGCGATCGATCCCCGACAGGGCATCACTGCTGTGCCACTTCACGGTGACGTCGCCGTGGTACCAGCCGGCGGCGTTCGGATCGTTCGGTACACCGTTCAACGACGGGGCGGTGAGGTCGATGTTCACTGGCTCGTACGTCGTGTGGGTGGTGTTGCCAGCCACGTCGGTCGCGTCGCCGGGCACACTCTGGCCGGCGCCCTCGTTCGACAGGAGGGTGTCGCCCGCGCAGCCTGCGACGCCGCTCGCGACTCCCGACGTGGCGTCCGAGCAGGAGAACGTGACCGCGACCGGCGAGTTGTTCCAGCCGGACGAGTTCGCGGGTGGCGACTGGTGGCCCTCGATCGACGGCGGAAGGGTGTCGACGTTGATCGCGAAGCTGCCGTGGTCCTCCTCGTTGCCGGCGTTGTCCACGGACCAGTAGGTCACGGTGTGGGTGCCGTCGGAGAGGTCACGGGTGAAGTCGGCGGCGTACGTCTCCACGGCGCCGCCGTCGATCGTGAAGTACGTGGCACCGACCCCGGAGTCGGCGTCGGTGGCGTCGAAGGCGAACGGGATGCCGCTGGTCACGAACCAGCCGGTCGCGGGCGAGATCGGGTTGGTCACCTTCGTCGCCGGGGCCGTCGTGTCGATCCAGACGTCCAGGGGTGTCGGTGCCGCCTCGACGTTCCCGGCCACGTCGGTGCTGTGGAAGGTGACCTGGTGCTTGCCCTCTCCCGTCACGTCGAAGGACCCGCTGTACATCTTCGGCGCCGCGCCGTCGATCGAGTACGTCGTCTCGCCGACTCCGGAGAGCGCGTCGGTCGCGTCGAGGCTCACCTCGACCGCGCCGGTGAACCACCCGCTCGGCGGGGCGGTCGGGGCCGAGGCGGTGGTGACTGGCGGGTGCCGGTCGATGCGGATGCCGTGCGCCGTGGTCGTGGCGGTGTTGCCGGCGGCGTCGGTGCAGGTCTCCGTGGCCGACAATGCGTCGCCTTCGCCGCCGACCGTGGTTGTCCACGTGCGGTCAGGTCCGATGATGGAGTGGTCCGGGCCGACGATGCCCGACAAGGCGTCCTGGCAGGACCAGGTGACGGTGACGTCACCGGTGTGCCAGTCCTTGCTGTACTGGGCGGTCAGGACAGGGTCGGTCTCGTCGATGTCGATGCCCGAGACGCCGTCCGACGCGGTGTTGCCTGCCAGGTCCGTCGCGATGCCCGAGGCGGCCTGATTCGCGCCCTCGCCGAGCGTGTCGTTGGCGGAGCAGCCGGCGATGCCGGAGAGTGCGTCGGAGCATGTGTACGTCACGACGACGTCGTCGGAGTACCAGCCGAACTCGCTCTGCGCCCCGGTCGCAGTCGCGGTGATCGTCGGCTTCGTCAGGTCGATCCGGAGGTATGCAGTGTCGGTGCTGGCGTTGCCCGCGCCGTCGGTCGCGGTGCCGGTGACGGTGTGCGTGCCCTCGGCCGACTTCGTGATCGGGTCCGTGCACGATGCCACGCCCGAACCGCCCTGGTCGTCGCAGGTGAAAGTGACGGTGACCGGGCTGTTGGTCCAGTCGTTGTCGTGGTAGCCACCCGGGATGAAGTGGTGGCCGATCGTCGGCGCGGACGTGTCGATGCGGACGTGCACCGTGTTCGGTGACTCGTGGTTGCCAGCCTTGTCGACGGACCAGTAGGTGATGGTGTGGTCACCCTCGCTGCTCAGCAGGATCGAGGTACCGGGGGTATCCGCGCCCCCGTCGACGTTGTAGAAGCTCTGGTCGACCCCGGACAGGTTGTCCGATGCGTTCAGGGCCAGGTTGACGGACCCGTCGGTCCACGCGTTCGACGGGGTCCCTGTGACGCTCGTCGTCGGTGCGGTCCGGTCGATCCTCACCGTGGGGGCGCTGGTCGAGCTGGTGGTCAGGCCGGCGCCGTTCTCGGCGGACTGGGAGCTGCTGAGAGACGTCCCCTCGCCCGTGATCGTGGTGTCCGACGGGGCGACCGGGATCCCCGACTGCGGGTCGGTGGCGGTCCAGTGCACCGTGACGTCGTCGCGGTACCACCCGTTGGCGTTCGGACTGGTCGTCGAGGCACCGGCCAGGACCGGGCCGGAGGTGTCGATCTGGACCGGCACGGAGGTCGTCGACGTGTTGCCCGCGACGTCCCTGGCTGTGCCACCCACGGACCCGGACGCGGCGATGCTGCGGCTGCTGCTCGACGTGCCGTCCGCCAGGCAGGACGAGATACCGGACGCACCGGTGGCCGGGTTGTCCGCGCACGTGAACGTCACGGTCACCGGGCTTGAGATGAACCAGCCGTTCTTGCCGGCCGTACCGGACGCGCTGCCGGTGATGGTCGGGGCGGCCCTGTCGAGTCGCACCGTCACCGAACCGGTGCCCGTGTTGCCCACGCGATCGGTCGCGCTGGTGGATGGGTTCGAGGTGCCGTTGCTCGAGACAACCGTCGGACTCGGCTGGCCCGCGACACCGGAGCCGGTGTCCGTAGCCGTCCAGGTCACCGTCACGTCCGAGCTGTTCCAGCCGGCGCCGTTGGCCGCCGGCGACAGGCTTCCGGTGACGACGGGCCCCGTGTTGTCGGCCACGTACGACGCAGTCGTCGTGTTGGAGTTGCCCGTGCACTTGTCCTGAGGGTTGACGTTGGGGGCGGCGCTGATCGTGACGGTTCGAGTGCCGTCACCCGTACCCGCGGTGAGCCCGAAGGTCCACGAGGTCTTCCCGGTCGCGCTGCTCTGGTGAGCCGTGAAGGCACCGGCGACGTCGACGCACTGTGCGTCGTTGGACGTGGTGACCGTCAGAGTGAGCGCTTGCCCCGACCGTGCGTAGAGCGAACCGGCCACCGTCGCGGTCCCTGTGCCCCCGGAGAACCCCGCACTCACGTTTGGGCCGGCCGCAGCGGCCGGCACGAAGAGCAGGCCCGCGAGAACCAGTGGAACGGCGACGAGACCTGACGCCACCTTGGTCCACGGACGCATGACAAAGACGTGATGACGCATCGAGTCCCCCAGATCCCCCGGCCCGCCGTGTCCCCTGGGCGAGCGCGTCTGCACTGTAAGTCAACCGGCCCTCGACCGAAGCCGTTCTCGACGCAAAATGTCTGCGGACACGCCAGCCTGACCGAGCGGCCATCCTCGCTGGTCTGCATCGGCCAGGGGTTACGCAGCACCCGCATCAGGGAAACGGGTCGATCCCGCACCGCACGCGGCCGAACCGGTGCGAACCGACCTCGGACGACTGGAGTTCTCGCTCATCCAGATCTTCGAGAACCGCGACTACCACGGCTCGAGCCACTTCTGGTTCGGCATCGGGAACGGCAACAGCGGGGTCAGGCTCGGTGAACCAGCCGGTGTCTCTTCGATCGGCTGCCGGCGCCTCCGGGAGTGCGCCTCGTCAACCGATCCCGTCGGCCCGTGACCGCCGGGCCGTGACCGCCGGGCCGACGACGTCGGAGAGGACGGGCGAGGGCGCCCAGCCGTCAGAACGGGTACGGCGCGATACCGGGCCGCACGGTCACCCACTGGGTCTCGGTGAACGCCTCGATGTTCGCCTGCGCACCACCCAGTCGAGATCCGGTCCCGGACACCGCCACGCCGCCGAAGGGCGCGTTCGCCTCGTCGGCGACGGTCTGCTCGTTGATGTGGACGATCCCGGAGGGGACCGCGTCGGCCACCTTCATCGCCTCCCCGACGTCGCCGAGGATGCCCAACGAGAGGCCGTAGTCGTTCTCACCGGCCAGGGCGATCGCCTCCTCGGTGGTCGAGAACGAGCGAACCGGCGCGACGGGTCCGAAGACCTCCTCGCGCCAGGCGGGGGTCCCGGCGTCGACTTCTGCCAGGACGGTCGGGCGGTAGAACAGGTCCTCGTAGGTGCCGCCTGCCACCAGCCGGGCCCCGCCCGCCACCGAGCTCTGGACCAGCCCGTCGATCTTCGCCAGCTGGGCGGCGTCGATGACGGGACCGAGTGCGACCTCCGAGGTCGCCGGGTCACCCACCGGGAGATGGCCGGCCGTCACGCCGAGCCGTTCGACGTAGTCGTCCGCGAGAGACTCGTGCACCAGGTGGCGACCGGTGGTCATGCAGATCTGACCTTGGTGCATGAACGAGCCGAAGGCGCCCGCGGAGACCGCCTTCTCGAGGTCGGCGCCGGGAAGCACGACGAGAGCGCTGTTCCCCCCGAGCTCCAGATGCGTTCGCTTCAGGTGCCGGGCACCGGCGGCGCCCACCTCCCGGCCGGCTGCCGTGGAGCCCGTGAACGAGACCACGCGGACCTCGGAGGCGATGACGGCCGCCTCACCCGTGTCGCTGCCTCCCGGGACCAGCTGCAGGACACCGTCCGGCAGGCCCGCCTCGCGGAAGATCTGGACCAGGGAGACACCGCCCGACAACGTCGTGCGCGGGTCGGGCTTGAGCAGCACGGCGTTGCCCAGGGCCAGCGCCGGGGCGACCGATCGGATGGAGAGGATCAACGGGAAGTTGAACGGTGAGATCACCGTGACCACTCCCGACGGTCGGCGGCGCGCGAAGCTCCAGTGGGGCTCATTGGTGGCGAGCACCTCACCCAGTGGGTGAGTGGGCAGGGCCGAGGCCTCGAAGCACTCGTCCGCGGCGGTGTGCACCTCCAAGCCGGCCTTCGGTGGGATCGACCCGCTCTCCTTGACGATCCAGGCACTGATCTCGTCGGCATGCTGCTCCCACAGCTGGCCGGCGCGACGAAGCACCGCTGCGCGCTCCGCGGGGCTTCGTCCGGCCCAGTCCCGCTGCGCCGCCGCCGCTCCAGCCGCGGCATCGGCCACGTCCGTCGTCGATGCGGCGGACACGGCTCCCAGCACCTCACCCGTGGCGGGCGCGACCACCTCGATCGTCCCGCCACCCCCCGCACGCCACCGTCCGTCCACGAACTGTGCGTCCTGCCAGTCGTTCCCGATGATGCCCATGGCCTCGTCCTCGTGTCGTCTCTGAGCTGAGCTGATGTCTACTCCGTGGTCGTGCTGGTCGATCTCCCCGGATCAGAGCACCGTCCGGGTCATGCGTCCTCCTCCAGCACCGTGCCGGCGATCCGGAAGGCGGTGTTCGCGGCCGGTACGCCGCAGTAGATGGCGCTGTGCAGCAGCGTCTCCTCGATCTCCTCGACCGTCACCCCGTTGCGGCGGGCGGCGCGCAGGTGGAGCGCGAGCTCCTCGTGGTGGCCGCGTGCGACCAGGGCGGTGATGGTGATCAGCGACCGCGTACGCCGGTCGAGCCCGGGGCGCGTCCAGACCGACCCCCACGCGTACTCGGTGATCAGACGCTGGAAGTCGGCGGTCAGCTCGTCCGCTTCCGAGGTCGCCCGGTCGACGTGCTCGTCGCCCAGCACCTCGCGGCGGACTCGCATGCCGTCGTCGTACGTCGTCATCGGATCTCCTCGGCGAGCTCGCGGATGATGTCGGCGACCCGGTCGGGTCGTTCGGCAGGTGCTTGGTGGCCGACGTCGTCGAGGACCACGAGCCGGCCGCGGCGTACGCCCTCCGCGACCTCCCGCAGCACGTCGGGCGGACAGACGGGGTCGTGCCGCCCGGCCACGGCGACGACCGGAGCGTCGATCTCGGGCAGCCTGTCCCGGACGTCGAACGTCTCCAGGGCACCGCACGCCGCGACGTACCCGTCGTCCGACGCGTCGCGCAACGAGTGCAGGAGAGCCGACGCGCGATCCGGATGGCGTTCGAGGAACCCCGGAGCGAACCACCTGGTCGCGGAGGCCGCGACGAGACCGGCGGTGCCGGACGTACGCACGTCGGCGATCCGTCGCCGCCACATCTCGGCGTCGCCGATCCGGGCCCCGGTGCAGCAGAGCACGGCGCCGAGCACGCGATCGGGTGCGTCGAGAAGGAGCTGGAGCCCGACCTCGCCGCCCACCGAGTCGCCGGCGTAGAGGAAGGGGCCGCTCACCTCGTCGAGCACCCGCCCGGCGAGGTCGGCCACCGTGAGACCGCCCGGGACCGGGCCCCTGGCGGAGCCGTGTCCGGGGAGCTCCCAGGCCACGAGATCGAAGTCGTCGCGGAGCAGCCGCGACGCCGGTCCCCAGCAGGCGTCGGCCGAGGTACCGAGGGACGGGCCGAGGACGAGGCGGGTGGTCACGGCTCCCCCGTGGCGGCCGCCAGGTTCGCGGCCATCCGGTCGGGGTGCATCCGCAGCCCGGTGAGCAGGTCGGCCGTCTGGCCGGCGGCGATCGCCGTACGTCGCGCGAGGAGCCGCAGGGTGTCCCACTCCGCGTGCCAGGCGCCGTCCGCGCGTTCGTCGACCTGCTCGGCGGCCGCCAGGTGCAGGGTGGCCGCGAGCTGCGGTGTGGTGAGCGCTGCTCGCCTGATCAGGACCGACAGCACCGGGTTGGCCTTGTGCGGCATGGACGACGAGCCCCCGCCCTCGGCCTCGGACAGCTCTCCGATCTCGGGCCGGGAGAGCTCGAGCACGTCACGCGCGATCCGGCCGCAGCCGTCGGTGACGGCGACGAGAGCGTCACCGGCACGGGTGACCGGACGCCGCATGGTGTGCCACGGCGGTGAGTCGGCCAGCCCCAGCCGCTCGGCGAGCACGGGGCTGCGGCCGGTGCCGACCGGTCCCCCGGCCTGCGCGGGATAGGCGAGCGAGCCGAGGTCCTGCTCGGCCGCCGCCAGCCCGGCCTTCCAGGTGCCGAGCTTGTCCCCGACCCTGATGGGGAGCGCCGGCTGCGTGAGCGTGCGGCCGATCATCGCGGTGCCGCCGTACGACGCGACCAGCTGGTCGATCGCGTGGCAGGCCCGGCCGAGGTGCTCGCGCACGATGCCGACGGCGTCCCGCAGCAGGAGCATCAGCGCCGTGTCGAGCACGTCCTGGCTCGTCAGGCCCGCGTGAAGGCCCGCGACGTCGGGGTGGGCGCTGCGCAGCGCCTCCACCAGTCCGATCACGGCGTTCCCGCCGGGCTCCGGGTCGATCCGGACCGACGGGACATCCAGCTCGGCGCCGGCCCAGGCGGACTCGACGGCGACCAGGGCCGTCAGGAGCGCCCGGTCGCTGAAGAGCTCGCCGGCCCGCGCGTCACCGGGCCAGAACAGCTCGCCCATCAGGGCTCGAGCCGCGGGTAGGTCAGGAAGACGGTCTCCCGCTCGCCCTGGAGGTGGATGTCGAACACCAGGCCAGTCTCGTCGCGTGCGGTCACCAGGGTCGAGCGCCGAGCCGGCTCGAGCTGCTCCAGGAACGCATCCGCGGCCTCGGGCAGGTACGCGCGGGTGAAGAGCCGGTTGAGCAGACCGCGAGCGAACACGGTGACCGAGAAGAACGACGCACCCGGGACAACGGTGGTGAAGCAGTAGTGGCCGTCGGCATCGGTGGAGGCTCGGCCGAAGCCCGTGAAGACCGCCGGCGCGTTCGCCCGGCGGAGCGAGCCCTCCCGACGCACGACGTTCCCGTCGGCGTCGGGCTGCCAGAGCTCGAGGATCGCGTCCGGGACGGGCTCACCCCGTCCGTCGCGGACGACGCCGCTCAGGGTGATCGCCCCAGCAGAGCCGGGGACGACGAGCTCGCTGTCGTGCGGGAAGGGCAGCGCATACCCGAAGAACGGGCCGACGGTCTGTCCCGCGGTCGGGACCGGACTCATCGGTCGCCCGCTTCGATCAGGGTCCGGTGGGGGCCCGTGAGCACGATGTCCCAGCGGTAGCCGGTCGCCCACTCCGGCGTCGTGAGGTCGTGGTCGTACGCCGCGATCAGCCGGGCCCGCGCGGCCGGGTCGACCACCGACCGGAAGATCGGGTCGAGGGGGAACAGTGGATCTCCCGGGAAGTACATCTGGGTCACCATCCGCTGGGTGAACTCGGTCCCGAACAGCGAGAAGTGGATGTGGGCCGGGCGCCAGGCGTTGCGATGGTTGCGCCACGGGTACGGCCCCGGCCGGATGGTGGTGAACCGGTACCGACCTTCCTCGTCGGTCAGGCAGCGACCCATGCCGGTGAAGCCGGGGTCGAGTGGTGCAGGGTGCTGGTCACGCTCGTGGATGTAGCGACCGGCGGCGTTCGCCTGCCAGATCTCCACCAGCTGACGGCGCACCGGTCGGCCGTCGCCGTCCACGACGCGCCCCGTGAGGATCATCCGCTCCCCGATCGGCTCGCGGTCGTGCTGGAGCGTCAGGTCGGCTTCGCTGGCGTCGAGGTCGAGCTCACCGAAGACCGGGGCGACGAGCTCGACCCCCTCGGGGTCGACAGGTTCGGGAGCCTTGGTCGGATGGCGCAGCAGGCTGGACCGGTACGGCGGGTAGTCCAACCGGGGCTGGCTCTCGGTGCCGGCGACGTAGTCGCGAGCGATCGACTCGATCTCCTCGGTGATCCGGTCCTGGCTGTCCAGGCCCGGTCCCGGCTCCGGAGACGCTGCGGCGGTCACGTCCTCGAAGGTAGGCGGAGGCGTCGCCGAACGATCCTCACGCCTTCCATTGAGTGGAAGAACCCCGGAAAGATGGCCTCCCGTGGCCGGCCATGTCTCCGCTCCCGGAACCAGCGTCACCCGCCGCGCGCTCGCCGTGCTCGCCGCCTTCGACGAGGACCACCGGGAGCTGACGCTGACGGCGCTCGCCAGGCGCTCGGCGCTGCCGCTGGCGACCACGCACCGGTTGGTGGCCGACCTCGTCGGCTGGGGCGCGCTGGCGCGGACTCCCTCCGGGCACTACGTGATCGGACGCCGACTGTGGGACATCGGCCTCCTGGCCCCCGTCCAGGCCGACCTGGTCGAGGTGGCCTCGCCCTTCCTCCACGACCTGTACGGCGCGACGCTGGCGACGGTCCATCTCGCCGTGCGCGACGGCCTCGACGCCCTGTACCTCGATCGGCTCCGCGGACATGCTTCGGTGCCGATCGTGAGCACGGTCGGCTCCCGGTTGCCGCTGCACGCCACCGGGGTGGGCAAGGTGCTCCTGGCCTTCGCGCCGGCCGAGGTCCAGCAGCAGGCCCTCGAGGACCCCCGTCGCGTCACGGCCTACACGATCACCCAACCGGGGACGCTGCGCCGCCAGCTCGACCGCGTACGCCAGGACGACTACGCGACCACCGTGGAGGAGATGAGCCTGGGTGCCTGTTCGGTCGCCGTACCGGTACGTCGTGACGACGAGGTGGTGGCCGCGCTCGGGATCGTCGTACCCGGTCTGACCCGCGACCGCGCCCGACTGGTCGCCGCGCTGCAGGTGGCCGCCCACGGGATCGGCCGGGCGCTCTCGCAGCTTCCGACCAGTGGAAGCCCGGGGTAGGCACCGACCTCGACGCCTGCGTTCACTGGGCCCATGGTCCCGACCCGACTGACCACCGAGGTCGCGATCATCGGCGCGGGTCCGGCCGGCATGCTCCTGTCGCACCTCTTGGCCGCCGACGGCATCGAGTCGGTGGTGCTGGAGACGAGGTCGGAGGAGTACGTCTCCTCGCGCATTCGCGCCGGCATCCTGGAGCAGTCGACCGTCGACCTGCTCACCGAGGTCGGCCTCGGCGACCGTCTCGCGGCCGAGGGCGACGAGCACCGCGGCATCTACCTCCAGTGGCCGCATCATCGACACCATCTCGACTTCGTCGACCTGACCGGGCGGTCGGTCACCGTGTACGGGCAGACCGAGGTGCAGAGCGACCTGGTCGCTGCCGCGCGGAAGCGCCACCAGACGGTCGTCTACGAGATCTCGGAGACCGACCTCCACGACCTGGAGACCGACGCCCCGTCGGTCACCTGGTCCGACCGGGAGGGGAGCCACCATCGCGTGGACGCGGCCGTCGTCGTCGGCTGCGACGGGTCGTTCGGCCCGTCGCGAGGCCGCATCCCGGTGGAGGTGCGGAACACGTGGGAGCGCACCTACCCGTACTCATGGCTGGGCATCCTGGCGTCGGTGGCGCCGTCCACCGACGAGCTCATCTACGCCTGGCATCCCGAGGGGTTCGCCCTGCACTCCATGCGGTCGGCGTCGGTGTCCAGGCTCTACCTACAGGTTCCCAACCAGACGAACATCGACGAGTGGTCCGACGAGCGGATCTGGGACTCCCTGTCGACCAGGCTCGGTCACGGAGAGGACGGGTGGGCACTGGTCCCGGGGCCGATCACGGAGAAGTCGGTGCTGCCGATGCGGTCGTTCGTGCAGACCCCGATGCGGCACGGACGCCTCTACCTGGCCGGGGACGCGGCGCACATCGTCCCCCCGACCGGCGCCAAGGGCCTCAACCTCGCGGTGGCCGACGTCGCGCTCCTGGCACCCGCGCTGGCCGGGCTGTTGCGCCGCCGCGACAGTCGCCTGGCTGACGCCTACTCCGACGCCGCCCTGCGGCGCGTGTGGCGGTGCAACCACTTCTCGTGGTGGATGACCACCATGCTCCACAGCAGCGGCGACCCGTTCGACGCACAGCTGCAGCTGTCGCAGCTCCAGTGGGTCACCTCCAGCACGGCCGGCGCCACCGGCCTGGCGGAGAACTACGCCGGACTTCCGATCGGCTTCTGACGCCGGCTGCTCCCCACCAACCCCCAGGTCGGCAGCCGCTAGATGCGGGCGGAGAAGCCTCCATCTGCCGCCAGCAGCTGTCCGGAGATCCACCGGCCGGAAGGGGAGACGAGAAAGGCCACGAGCTCCGCGATGTCGGCCGGCTCTCCCAGGCGCCCCATCGGATGCTTCGCGATCAGGGCTGGTCGTAGCCCCTCGTCCATCCACCCGGTGTCGATCGGTCCGGGGTTCAGCACGTTGGCGGAGATCTGCATCGGACCCAGCTCCCGAGCCGCGGAGATCACGATCCGGTCCAGCGCCCCCTTGGAAGCGCCGTAAGGGAGGTTGCCGGTCGTGGCGTCGCTGGTCAGAGCCACGATCGCCCCGCCATCGACAGGGACCTGGCGCGCGAAGGCCGCGATCAGCAGCAGACTGGCCCGAGCATTGACCGCGACGTGCTCGTCGAAGGCCGCGGCCGAGGTGTCGAGGATCCCGGTCTGGACGTCGTGTGCATGGCTCAGGACGAGCGCCTCGATGACGCCGCGTTCCCGGTTCACCGTCTCGACGAGCACGGCGGGGCCATCTGCGGTCGACAGGTCGCAGGGATAGTCGGCGTCGGCCAGGTCACTGGTGGCGACGTCCCATCCGTCGGCCACCAGCCTCGGCACGATGCCTGCGGCGATGCTGTTGTCGCGAGCGGCTCCGGTGACCAGAGCAAGAGGCATCCCCGAACCCTAGTGCGCCACCCGATAGCGTCGATCGGCATGACTCGCGCATGGGTGGCACCCGCGGTGGAGCGTGCTGATCCGGACTTCATCGCCGCCGAGCGCGTGGCGCTCGAGCAGTGGCTGGACTTCCATCGCGACACGTTGGCGGGCACGTGTGCCGGGCTGACGGCCGAACAGCTGAAGCGGCGTGCGGTCCCGCCTTCGAACCCCTCCCTCCTGGGGCTGGTTCGGCACCTGGCCGACGTCGAGCGCGGCTGGTTGCGTCAGTGTGCTGCTCGCGAAGACGTTCCCGATCTGTACTTCACCGAGGCTGACAAGAACCGGGACTTCAACGACGTCGAGGGTGCGGACGCCGAGGCCGACCTCGACACCTATCGGCGCGAGGTCGTCGCAGCCCGCAGGGCGGTGGCCGGCATGGATCTCGACGACGTCGTGCCGTTTCCGTGGGGTGGCCCCGATCGCGACCTCCGGTGGATCTACGTCCACCTGATCGAGGAGTACGCGCGACACAATGGTCATGCCGATCTGATCCGGGAGTGCATCGACGGCGTCACCGGCGACTAGCTTGCTCGTCCCGCCTTCGGCGTCAACAGTGCCGAGGCGGGAAGGCCCCGACGGGGTCGGGGCTCACTACTTCTTGAAGGCGTCCTTCGTCTTCTCACCGGCCTGCTTCAGGTCCGCCTTCGTCTGCTTCCGCTGACCCTTGCCGGTCCTGGTCGGGTTGTCGGTCGCCTTGCCCACGGCCTCCTCGGCCTTGCCCTTCCCCTTCTCGGCCGTGTGGCGAGCCTTGTCTCCAGCACCCATGGTCGAACCCTCCTCATCGTTGCGCGGAGGTCGGAGTCCCCCGGGTCCATCCCGTACCCACAAGCCGGAGAAGCATGGGGCGGCCGTGGCCCCGGAACGCACTCTCGAGCCGTGGTCTCCTGCCACCGTGGGTTCTGCCGGCCCTGGTGAACGACGTCTGACGACGCCGAGGCTCATTCGGAGGAGCGTCGCGCCTGGTCCACGTTCGCCTGGTGGGGTCCGGAGAGCCAGTCCTGATCCAGACGGGGGTCGGCCGGTTCCTCTCCTCGCCGCAGCGCGTCGAGGTAGGCATGGTCGGCTTCGAAACGAGCGGCCACCTCGGCACCCTGGGCAACGGCTCCGTGGCCGGGGACCACGACATCAACGCCTCCGGCGGCACCGGCGAGACGGTCGAGTGCCGCCTGGTAGTCGTCCACCTGGCCGGGGCGGCGAGGGTCGAGGAGCGGGATCAGGACGTCGGAGAGCATGTCGCCGGCGAGCAGGACCCCACGGTCCGCGAGGAGTACCGCTGCGTGGCCGATCGCGTGCGCGTCGTGCTCGAGGATCTCGCCCGGCACGGGTCCGCCGTCTGCGGGCAGCGGGCTGACCCGTGCGACCAGCTCGAGCGGGATGCCCGCCGCGCTCTCCTCGGCCATCTGCTGCGCCCGCTCCCGGGCGTCGCCGGCAGCCCGGGCGGCGGCGGGCGTGGCGTAGCGGGGCACGTCGCCGAACCGGGGATGCCAGAGCAGGTGGTCCCAGTGGGGATGGGTGGAGAACCCGGCGACCACCGGGCCGAGCGGGTCCACGTCATCGGCGAGCTGGTTCAGGTCGGAGCCGTCGATGCCCGGATCGACCAGGACCAGGCCAGCACCCCCGCGGACGGCGATGGCGTTGCTCCAGACCCACTCGCTCTGTCGGACCCAGACGCCGTCGGCCACCTGTTTCAGCATGCGCCGACTCTGTCAGCCATCCCCGCACGGCGCGACCGCGACGCCCGTCGTGCGGTCGCGTCGCGTGACGACCTCACGCCTGGGTCGCCTCCCAGGCCCGGTGGGCCTCGAGGACTGCCTCCCAGAGCCGTGTGCGCCACGCGGGCGAGGTCGCGTCGAAGCGGAGGTCAAAAACATCCGCCAGCACCTCGAACCATTCCGTACGCCGGGTGATCGGCTCGCCGGTGAACGCGTTGGCACCCACGCGGGCGAGCACCACTCCTCGGATGACGTCCGCGCCCGTGGCATCGCGCCGCTCCGCCATGGGGACCCTGACGAAGCCGGACTCGGGCGAGGTGGAGAGCCACTCGTGCTGGGCGACGAAGTCAGACGCGCGCGCTGGGCCGGTCGTCCACGTCATGCTGCGGAAGCCGCCCTCCGGGTCGTGGGTCAGGGTCCAGGCCCCCTCACCCGTGGGTTCGAGGGTGAGCTGGAACGGTTCTTGGACGTAGGACCCGGGCAGGAGCGGGAGCGGTCCGTGCAGCGCGTCCCCGAGACCGACGTCGACGTACCACCGCCCGGACGGGTTGGTCGCAGAGGCCAGGCCCGTCACGGTGAGGACGAGGTGGTTGCCCATCGCGTCCGGGTTCGGCTCGCCGGCCTGGACGCCACCGACGTGCCCGTGCACGTCGTAGCCCAGGGATGACAGCAGGAGCCCGAGCGCCCCGTTGAGGTGGTAGCAGTACCCCCCGCGGCCCTCGAGTGCGATCCGCTCGGCGGCCCGCGCCGGATCGATCGACCACCGCTCACCTGCCGGGATCCACAGGGTCTCGTACGCCACCCGCTCTGCGTGGCGCTGCGCGATCAGCGTCAACGCCTCGACCGACGGCCCGACAGCCTCGATCCCCAGCCGCCTCAGGTAGGCGGACCGGACCGCGGCATCGAGGTCGTCCGCGCGCTCGAACAACGCTCTCCACCCCTTTCTCCGGCTACGCCAGCGTCCAGCTGACCGGGTGGTCGGGATCCGTCGTGTAGCGACACAGGTGACCGGTGCGAACACGGTCGACGAGATGCCTTCCGAGCTGCGGGTCCTGCTCGGCGATGCGCGCGAGCGCGCTGATGATGGCCTTGCGAACGGCGATGCGCGCACGCTCGCTGCTGCCACCGGTGCGCCGTGCGCGGCCGGCGAGCCCGGTGGCCCCGGCAAGCTGCGCCAGAAGCGCATCACGCTCCTCGCGGAGCTCGGGCAGGTGGGCCGACTGCAGGCTGTCGTCGATCTCGGCGATGCGTGCCCGGTAGGCGCGGCGCGCGGTGTCGTCCAGCACCTCGATCCCGGTTTGCTCCACGACCACGCCGCCTCCCACCAGATCGAGAGCCGGAACGTCGGTGTCCGGGTTGCCGAGCAGTACGTGCAGGTGCTCGAGGCCCCGCATCCGCGGGAGGACGAACGTCGAGCCGGGACTCCCGACGAGCCAGAGTCCGCCGGGCTGAGGATGCAGGTGCGCGACCCGGGGTCCTCGAGCACCGGCACCCTCGGTGGTCGTGCCGTCGAGCGGGTGTCGTCGTAGCCGGTCTCGCCACCAGGTCGCCCCGATGCGCTCGTAGGTCGCCCGCGCGGCAGCCAGGTGTGGCTGGGCTGCCGCGGGCCTACCCAGGAGCTCGAGGGCTCGGCCGAGGGTGTCGTCGGTGACTCCGTGCCACATCACCGCGCCCGCGTTGACGACGGAGCGCCCGGCGTACGGCGTGAGGAGCTCGACGACGCTCTCGCAGATCTCCCGGCTGTCGACCGCGATCGCCGCCTCGGCGACGCACTGGAGGATCAGCATCCAGTCGCTGTCCTTCGGCAGGTCGAGCAGCAGCTCGGGGGTGAACGCGCCGAGTGTCGCGGAGACCTTGTCCAGCCGTCCGGCGCCCAGCCAGAGCAGCGCCGACTCGGCGCCGACGGCCGCGACGCCGTGCTCGCCGGCGTACTCCTCGAAGAGCGCGGCGACCGAGGCACACCCCTCGGTGTCCCCGGTGAAGTACGCCGTGTAGCCCTGCATGCTCATCAGCACCCCGAACCCGTCCGGGATCGGAGCGGCCGTCGCGGCCGCCTCCGCCTGCTCGATGAGACCGGGTGCCACGGCGTTGTTGCCTCGCAACAGCTCCAACGGGAGCCTGCGGCTGGCGGCGAAGAAGCTCGCACGGGGCGACTCCTCGGCGACCAGCTCCAGCGCTCGCATCGACCGGTGCATGCGCGGAAGGTCGAGCCCCTCCCAGGCCACCGTGAGACCCCACAACGCCGCTTGCAGCCGCGACTCCGGCTCGCGCAGGTGAGCTGCGACGTCACCCAGCCGGATGGCCCACGCGCGGCGCGCCGCGAGGTCGTCCGGGCCCCAGTGCGAGGCGAGGGCAGCGTCGAGGGCGTCGGCCACCACGGTCTGGTCACCGGTCGACTCGGCCAGGGCCAGCGCCTCCCCGGCGAAGGGTGTGGCGCGTCGCGGCTCGTTGGCGTAGGCCCAGCAGCGGGCCAGCGCCGCGGCCAGCCGGGCCCGGTCGTCGGGAGAGGACACGGCGTCGTACGCCGCGTGCAGGTGCACCGGCAGCCGTCCCGGCGTCAGGTTGTAGCGCTGGCCGCGGGCGAGTCCGAGGGCGGCAGCCACCCGGGTCTCGAGGTCTCCCTGCTGTTCGGCGGCCACCACGGCACGCTCGAAGAGCACGGCGGCCGCCTCGGCGTCCCCCCGCGACCAAGCAGCCTCGGCCTGCCCGAGCACGGTCGTGGCCACCTGGTCGCCGGTGGCGGGTGTCGCCATCGCGCCAGGTTAGGGTCACGACCTCGTCAGCCGCACCTGGTCCGCGTGCCGGCGCTGGACCGCTTCGTCCCAGTCGCCCGTGCAGTAGACCGACACCTGGGTGACGCGGTCACCGGAGACGTGGCAGTGGACCAGCTCCCGGCAGTACCACTCCTGTCCTTCCGCGACCCACCGCTCCTCGAACTCGATGAGGAAGCCGCGGGAGGTCCGGTCCAGGCCGCGCACGGCGACGTCGCCGGGATACCGATGACTGGCGGCACGCAGTTCGAAGGTCTCCCGCGGTCCCACTGCCTGGAGGCGCCACTGCGGAAGCGACAGGTCCATGAACACCTCCTCTGCGAAGAGGTCGTCGGGTCGGTCGCCGGTCTCGAGCCAGTCGACGAGGGCCTGTGCCAGTCGGGCCTCCTCCCCCTCGACCTGTGCCCTGGAGAGCGTGGTGGTGGTCATCACGAGACTCCGAGGATCTCGGCGACGTTGCGGCCGACGACCTCCATGACCGGACCCAGGTCCGCCGTCCGGGTGAACTCGACGACCGAGGACCCGGCCGTGAAGACCGGCGTGTGGCCTGCGGTCGCGACGTAGGAGTCCCCCTCGACGTAGGTCTCCTCGTGGTCGGGCCAGCGGAACGTGATCTGGCCGGCCGTGACGTAACCGTGGTGCTCGCACGGGCAGACGTCGCCGGGAAGGCCGCGGAAGTACGGCGCCGCATCCAGGTCCGCCTTGAACGTCTCGAACCCGACCGTCTGGTCGCCGAGCTCCGCATAGCGGCCCTCGATCATCTGCAGGTCCATGGCGACGGGAGTCGTCGCACGCGATGCACTGGGCATGTTCTCCTCCTTGATGTGTGTCGGATGTGTGGTGCTGTCACACCCCGTGGGCGTGACATCGGACGTCACGACGTGACGCCGAAGGTCACGCCTGGTGGTCGACAGGGGCGTTCGACGGGCTGCACCCTGGTGGCCAGCAGACGGGTGGAGGGGTGAGCGTGAAGATCGTCGGCATCTGGCGCTATCCGGTGAAGTCGCTCCAGGGCGAAGCCGTCGACATGGCCCGCGTCGAAGGCGACGGGCTCGAGGGCGACCGCCGATGGGGTATCCGTGACGGTCACACGGGTCGGATCCTGACCGCCAGGCGACGTCCGGAGCTCCTGCACGCTGCCGCGTCGTACCGGGACGCAGAGCCGCACATCACGTTGCCTGACGGCCGCGTGGTCGAAGGACCCGGGCCGACGACCGACCGCCGGCTCTCCGAGTGGCTGGGCGGGCCGGTGTCGCTGGTGACCTCCCTCGCGGGCGAACCCGGGCGGGCCGAGTTCTTCGAGGACGCGACCGACGACTCCAGCAGGGCCATCGAGTGGACGATGCCCGAGCGTCGGTACGTCGATGCCGCTGCGCTGCTCCTGCTGACCACGTCCTCCATCCGCACGGCGGCTGCGCTGCATCGAGATGGGAGCTGGGATCCGCGTCGCTTCCGTCCGAACGTGCTCGTCGACGTCGCGGACGACGGCTGGGTCGAGGACGGCTGGATCGGCGAGGCTGTCCGTGCCGACTCCGCAGTGCTCGCCCCGACCCAAGGCTGCGTGCGCTGCACGATGGTCACCCGGGACCAACCCGGCATCGTGGCTGACCGCGACATCTTCCGCGCGCTCGCTCGTCACCACGGCGGACTGTTGGGCGTCTGGTGCGACGTGCTGGAGCCCGGCAGTCTGGCCCTCGGAGGCGAGGTGTCGGTGACGGCGCGGGACCGGGCAGTCTCCTGACCAGACCCAGTCGAGCGAGTCAAGCACAGGGAAGGCGCCACCATGACAGACACGATCTATGACTTCTCCGGCCTGCGCGCGTTGTTCATCAACTGCACCCTCAAGCGCTCCCCCGAGCCGAGCAACACCCAGGGCCTGGTCGATGCCAGCCGGACGATCATGGAGAGGCACGGCGTCCACGTCGACGTCGTGCGCGCGATCGACCACGACATCGCGACCGGGGTCTGGCCCGACATGCGCGAGCACGGCTGGGAGACCGACGACTGGCCCGAGATCTTCGAGCTCGTCAAGGCCGCCCACATCCTGGTGCTGGCCGGGCCGATCTGGCTCGGCGACAACTCGTCGGTGATGAAGCAGGTGCACGAGCGGCTCTACGGCGGGTCGCACCTGCTCAACGACAAGGGGCAGTACCTCTACTACGGACGGGTCGGTGGCTGCCTGATCACCGGCAACGAGGACGGCCTCAAGCATTGTGCCCACAACGTGCTGTACACGTTGCAGCACATCGGCTACACCATCCCTCCGCAGGCGGACGCGGGCTGGCTCGGCGAGGCCGGGCCGGGCCCGTCGTACCTCGACCCGGGGAGCGGCGGGCCGGACAACGACTTCACCAACCGCAACACCGCCTTCATGACCTGGAACCTGATGCACCTGGCCAAGCTCCTCGACGATGCGGGCGGCGTGCCGGCCTACGGCAACCAGCGCTCGGAGTGGGACGCCGGCTGCCGCTTCGACTACGAGAACCCCGAGTACCGATGAGCGCGGCCTGAGCTCGCCGTCACCACGCTGCGACGCGGTGACGACGAGACTCATCTGCCGGCGGTCCTACTCGGCGGCGATGCCCTCACCGCCGACGGCGTTCGGCACGGTGACCGAGCCGAGTGAGGTGAGCGAGCCGTCGTGGCCGACCCGGTAGGCGTCGACCTGGCCGGCCGCTCCGGCCTGGACGTAGAGGTACCGACCGTCGCGCGTCGCCGTCGCGTCGACGGTGCCGGGGTCGGTCGCGGTCGTCCCGAGCGACCGGAGGCTGCCGTCTCGGCCGACCTGGTAGCCGGACAAGTTCGCACTGCCGGCGTTGGACGCGTAGAAGCGGTCCTGGCTCCGCACGATCCAGCAGGTCGCCGCCTGACCGGTCGCGGCCGTGCCGAGCGCGTGGAGCACACCGTGGCCGTCGAGCCGGAACGTCGCCACCGAGTTGGTGCCGGCCTCGGCGAGGACGAGTCGACCCGCACCGTCCCAGCTGACCGCGAAGGGCACGGCGCCGGGAAGGTTGTTGGCGGTCGGCGTGGCGCTCAGGGAGCCGTCGTGCCTGACCGCGAACACGTCCACGTCGTTGCCGTTGGCCTTCGTCGTCACGAGCAGCTGTGATCCGTCGGGAGAGAACGCGACCTGGCCCGGGGTGTTGACGAACTCCGGCGTCGCGGACGCGTCGAGCCCGAGGGACCGGTTCGATCCCGCGATCGGGACCAACCCACCACGGGTGCGGTAGAACCCCTGCACGGAGCCGCCGTCACGTGCGTTGAGGACGTAGACGAGGCCCCCCTGGACGGCGATGCTGACCGGGAACGAGCCACCCGACGGCACGATCTCGCGGCGCGTGAGCGTGTCCCCGTCGACACCGAACACCGTCACCGTGTCGCTCCCGGCGTTGACGGCGTACAGCCTGTGCCGCGACTCGTCGAGCGCCAGCGACCCTTGGGACGCCAGGTGGTCGACGACCGAGCCGGTGAGCACCCCGCCGAGGCCACCCGTGCCGTAGCTGTCGGCCTGAGTCAGGGTGCCGTCCGGGTTGCGGTCGTAGGCGACCACGGTGTTCCCGGCGGGGTCGTCGGTCTGGACGAAGACCGCGGGTGCCTGGTGCCCGTGGTGCCCCGGTCCGTCGTGGGCGAAGGCGGGTGTGGCGAGTCCGGCGGTGCCGGCGGTACCGATCGCTGCGGCGAGCGCGAGGCTCGCGACGGCGTGGTGAGGTGCCGCGAAGAGCATGGGTCCTCCCAGGTGGGTGTGGGTTCCTGTCACCAGGGTTCGCACCCGCCGAGGGAAGGTTCTTACCGGTCACCCCGCAGTTTTCTGCGCAGCACGTCGCGCAGGCCCGCCGAAGGCGGGTCGCTGACCAACGCCAGCAGGCCCTCGAAGTCCTCCGAGCACGGACCGCACTGCCGCAGGTGGGAGGCCACGCCCGGGTAACGGGCCGCGGCGTCCTCGCCGGCGGCCACCAGATCGACGTAGACGTGGAGGATCCGCATCGCCTCGTCGCAGCCGACGTCGGCCGGGTCGGTGTCGAGGAAGGTGTCGAGCTCTGACCAGTCACTCATGAGCCCTGCACCTCCTCGGTTTCCTCGTGACCCAGATACCCGTTGGCGACCAGGTGGGCGCGAATCTTACGGCGGGCATCGAACAGCGCCTTGTAGAGCGCGTTGCGGGTCGTGTCATGTCGAACCGCGAGGGCGTCGAGCGGGATCCCCTGGAGTACCGCCCCCTCGAAGACGCGGCGCTGGACCTCGGTGAGGTCGTCGACGGCCCGGCGTACGGCGCGCGTCAGCTCGCGCACCTCCACCACGTGGTCCGGAGGCGCGCCCAGCACGTCGGGGAGCCGCGCCCAGTCCTCGTCCGCGAGGTCGGCTCGCGGTTGTCGCCAGAAGTGGCGCCCCAGCTTGTGCGACACCTCCAGCACGACGAACCGGTAGGCCCACGTGGTGAACCGACTCTCGCCACGGAACTGCCCGACCTTCGCCAGCACGGCGTACGTCGCATCGTTGGCGGCCTGCGTCGCCACGTCGTCGAGCTCCCGCCCACCCACGGGCGTGGTGCCGCTGCGGCGGCGTACCTCACGCCGGGCAGCGCGCAGCAGCAGCTCGTGCAGCTCGCGCACGCATGACTCGCGAGACCGCCCCGACCCGCTCAGCCGCTCGACCCACCGTGCGGACTCAGGATCGAGCCCACCCTCGGACGTCGCGCCGGCCATGTGCGTGATGGTAGGCAACCGCTGGTGACCGGCCGCTGTGTCGCCTCGAGGGCCTAGTCGGCTTGAAGACGGCGCAGGATGCGGGCGAGGTGTGCGCGGTCGGTCCTGCTGAGGCGGTCGAAGAGCCGCTCCGACTCGAGGCCCCGAGCGCGGCGAACCTCGTCCATCAGCCGGGTTCCGTGAGGGGTGACCGACACCTTCGTCGCGCGACGGTCGGTGGGGTCCGGGGAGCGATCCACCAGCCCCTTGTCCTCCAGCGTGTCGACGACCTCGGTCGCCGAGCGGGGAGCGATGTGGAGGTGCTGCGCGAGCTCGGAGGAGCGAAGGCCGTGCTCGTGGTGCGTCAGCACGCGCATGGCACGCATCTGCGACGGCGTCACGTCCCAGGCTGCGAGCGACGCCATCGAGGCGGCGCGAAGCCTCCGGGCTACGGCTCCGAGCTGTTCACCGAGGTCGTCGGAGGAGGTCTCGCCGCTCATGGGAACAGAGTAGCGCGGATTGGTGTTGCACCCTCATGATGAGGCAACCTCACTAAGAGCACCGATGAGGTTGACCGGAGAACGACGGAGGAGCACGACTTGGCATCCACGACATCGATGAGCACACGCGGTGGGGGCCGGTTCCGCGCGCCCGACAAGCCCACGGCCGAGGAGAAGCGGCAGGCGAGCGAGGTGTCACTGGGCAGGATCGCGCGACTGTTCGCGCCGTACCGCTGGTCGGTGATCGTCGTCGTCACGATCATCGCGGCGTCCTCCGTCGTCGGGCTCGCGTCGCCGTTCCTGCTGCGCGGCATCATCGACGTCGCCCTTCCGCAGCAGGATCTTCGGCTCCTGGTCATGTTGGCGGCCGCGATGGTGGCCGTCGCCGCGATCACCTCGGTGCTCGGCGTGATCCAGACCTGGGTCAGCACGAAGGTCGGCCAGCACGTCATGCACGCGTTGCGCACCGATGTCTTCGCACACCTCCAGCGCCAGTCGGTGGGCTTCTTCACGCGCACCCGCACCGGCGAGGTGCAGTCGCGGATCACCAACGACATCGGTGGCATGCAGAGCGTCGTCACCTCGACCGCCACCTCGATCGCCGCCAACCTGACCACGACTGTGGCCACCGCCGTTGCCATGGTCGCGCTGTCGTGGCGACTGTCGCTGATCTCGCTGGTCGTCCTCCCACCCGCCGTCTGGCTCAGCCGCCGGGTGGCCCGCATGCGCCGCGAGATCACCACGCGTCAGCAGCGCGAGCTGGCCGACCTCAACGTCACGATCGACGAGGGGCTCTCCATCAACGGGGTCCTGCTCAGCAAGACCATGGGAACCGGCCCCGCCCTCGTGCGCCGGTTCACGGCCTCGAGCGCCCGGCTGATCGACCTCGAGCTCCGTTCGCAGCTCGCCGGCCGCTGGCGGATGGCCTCGATGAGTGTCGTCTTCGCCGCGATCCCCGCCGTGATCTACCTCAGCGCGGGCCTGCCGATGACCGCCGGCACGATGACGATCGGGACGCTGATCGCGTTCACCACCTTGCAGAGCCAGCTGTTCCGACCCCTCATGGGCCTGCTCAACACCGGCGTCCAGGTGGTCAGCTCGCTGGCGCTGTTCCAGCGCGTCTTCGAGTACCTCGACCTTCCCGTCGAGGTCGACGAGCCGGCCGACCCGGTCGAGATCGACACAGCGGCGGTCCGCGGCCACGTTCGCTTCGAGCGCGTCGGGTTCAGCTATCTCGGGGCCGCGGGACCCGCCCTCGACGCGGTGGACCTCGACGTCCCCGCCGGTACGACGACCGCGCTGGTGGGTGAGACCGGCTCCGGCAAGACCACCCTCGCCTCGCTCGTCGCGCGCCTCTTCGACCCCGCCACGGGCCGGGTCACCATCGACGGCATCGACGTACGCCGCCTCCGCCTCGCCGACCTCGCCGAGATCGTCGGCGTCGTCAGCCAGGAGACCTACCTCCTGCACGCGACCGTGCGCGAGAACCTTCGCTACGCCCGGCCGGAGGCCACCGACGCCGAGATCGAGGAGGCCGCCCGGGCGGCCCGCATCCACGACCTGCTCCTCTCGCTCCCCGAGGGCTACGACACCATGGTCGGCTCGCGCGGCCACCGCTTCTCCGGCGGCGAGAAGCAGCGACTGGCGATCGCTCGGACCCTGCTGCGCAACCCCCGTGTCCTCGTGCTCGACGAGGCCAC
>DATBDF010000239.1:0-5209 GCA_036270075.1 Nocardioides sp. | reverse complement strand
GGGATGGATCGCAGGTGAGTGAGACCGACGGCCCCGAGCCGGTGGGCAGCATTGCGGAGGAGGCAGCCAAGCTGCTGGGCGCTCTCTCGGGATGGGCGCGCGAGCACGGCGACGGCGTCACGGCGATGGCCGACCAGGTGTCGCACGAGCTCCACGAGCACGTCGCCACGGGCGCGCCGGAGTGCGCCTGGTGTCCGGTGTGCCGCACGATCGCCGCTGTCCGGCAGACCAGTCCCGAGGTGCGTGTCCACCTGGCCAGCGCCGCGTCGTCGCTGATGCTGGCGTTGTCCGGGATGATGGCGGCCCGGCCGCAGAACGACGGCACGCACGTGCAGCACATCGACCTCGACGGTGACGACGAGGAGTGGCCCGAGGACGAGTCATGAGCCTGGCCTGCGGCATCGACGTCGGCGGTACCAAGATCGCCGGCGGTGTCGTCGACGAGAACGGCACGATCCTCGAGGAGCTCCGGGTCGAGTCGCCCGCGACCGACGCGTCCGCGATCGAGGACGCCATCGAGAAGCTCGTCTCCGAGCTCCGCACCCGCCATCCCATCGAGGCGGTCGGCGTCGGCGCCGCGGGATACATCGACAAGGCGCGCGCCGTCGTCCTCTTCGCGCCGAACCTCGCCTGGCGTGACCTCGACCTCAAGGCCGACCTGGAGCGCACCCTGTCGCTCCCGGTCGTTGTTGAGAACGACGCGAACGCGGCCGCGTGGGGCGAGTTCCAGTTCGGTGCCGGTCACGACGTGGACGATCTCCTCCTCGTGACCGTGGGGACCGGCGTCGGCGGCGGGGTGGTGCTCGACGGCGCCCTGTACCGCGGCGCGTTCGGGGTCGGCGCCGAGATCGGGCACATGCGCGTGGTCCCCGACGGCATCCTCTGCGGCTGCGGCAACCGCGGCTGCTTCGAGATGTACGCGAGCGGGTCGGCCCTGGTCCGCGAGGTCCGCGCGACAGCGCGGGCTTCCCTGCTCGCCGCATCGCTGGTGGATCGCGCCGGCGGCGACCCGGACGCGATCACCGGGCCGTTGGTGACCGAGGCCGCCCGGGACGGTGACATGTTCGCGATCGAGCAGCTCGCCTCCGTCGGTCGATGGCTCGGTGAGGGCATCGCGTCGCTCGCGGCGGTGCTGGACCCGGCGGTGGTCGTCATCGGCGGCGGCGTGAGTGCCGCCGACGAGCTCCTGCTCGGTCCGGCCAGGGCCGCCTTCGCCGCCCACCTCACGGGGCGCGGCTACCGCCCCACCCTCGAGATCCGACGCGCGCGGCTGGGCAACCGGGCCGGCCTCATCGGCGCGGCGGACCTCACCCGCCACTGAGAGGGCGGACCTTCAGACGCGAGCGCCGTCGTCGTCGGGATCGCGCGGCGTCATCGTGGCGACGAGGTAGCCGAACGACGCGACGAAGACGATCACCAGTCCCACGCTGAGGATGCCCGGCAGCGAGTAGTCCCACAGGTTCAGCAGCACCAGCAGGATGGGTGCGGCCACCAGGCCGACCCAGGCCACCCGTCGTTCGGGTGAGATCACCGGTGGCGGCGGCAGCGGTGGAGGAGTGAAGGTCTCGTCCTCGAGCTCGAACCGAAACGGGTCGTCACCGTCAGTGTCACCGTCACCGTCGCCGGCCTCGGGCTCCGGCTCGGGCGGATCGAGCGGCGTGGTCAGGTCGGACAGCTCGATCACGTCGGGTCGGTCGCCGTAGTGGTCGACGATGTCACGCCAGGCGAGCTCCTCGGCCTGGGCGCGCGCCCGGTCAGCGGGCTCCTCGTCGCGCATGCTCACGGCACCAGCGTAGACACCCTGCGGCAGGGGGCCTATGCCGGTGAGGCCGTCACGCGCGCGACGAACTCGGCGGACTCGGTGAAGATCCGCTCCGCGTCGTTGTCGAGAGTGGCGACGTGGTAGCTCTCGCGGAGCGCGCGTTCTTCGAGGTCGGACGAGGACACGCCGTTCAGGATGGTCGGGGACGACGCCACGTCGATCACGTGGTCAACCTCGGACCGGAAGTAGAGCACGGGCTGAGTCACCTTCCCGAGCGCCGGCACGACGACCTTCCACATCTTCATCACCTCCGCGAGTCCCTTCAGGGGGAGGCGGTCGTAGCCGTGCTCGTCCTGGTCGGGCTTCTGGATGTCGTTGGTGACGCCCTTGAGGGCCGGGACCACGAGCTTCAGCGCGGGCAGCGCGTGGAGCTCGGTGCGGAAGCTGGCGACGAACGGGTTGACCAGGAGGATGCCCGAGACCTGTTCGCCGCGTTCCTCAGCCAGGCCGAGGACCACCGCTCCTCCCATCGAGAGACCGGCGACGACGATCGCGTCGTTCGACTGGCGCAGGCGGTCGAAGGCGGCAGCCGCCTCGTCGTACCACGCGGTCCACGGGACCTTGTTGAGGTCCTGCCAGCGGGTGCCGTGGCCCGGCAGCAGCGGCACCTCCACGGCGTACCCCTGGTCGGCGAGGGCCTGGGCCCACGGCTTCAACGAGGCCGGCGACCCCGTGAACCCGTGCACCAGCAGGACGCCGATCGCGCGGCCCCCGGTCTTGTCGGGCTGGGCCGGCAGTGCGAGCGGCGCAGTGGGGTACTGGGGGGAGGAAGCCTCGGCCATGGCGGGCATCCTGCCGCACGCCCGACGGCTTGTCAGGCTCGGTCCGACGGGGGTGCGACTAGAGTGCCCGCATCGACGTGAGGCAGGGCGCGAGTCCCGAACGGGGGGTGAACAGTTGCTCTACTGGTTCCTCAAGTGGATCGCGCTCGGTCCGTGGTTGAAGCTCGTCTTCCGCCCCCGTGTCGAAGGGGCCGAGAACGTCCCGGCCTCGGGTCCGGCCATCCTCGCCAGCAACCATCTGTCGTACGCCGACTGGCTGTTCATGCCGCTGACACTGCCTCGTCGGGTCACGTTCGTCGCGAAGGCCGAGTACTTCACCTCGCCTGGCATCAAAGGGTGGTTCCAGAAGAAGTTCTTCTCCGGCGCGGGACAGGTGCCGATCGACCGCTCCGGTGCGAACGCCGCCGAGGGCGCCCTGGCGTCGGCGCAGAAGATCCTCGAGAACGGCGAGCTGTTCGGCATCTACCCCGAGGGCACCCGCTCGCACGACGGCCGGCTCTACCGCGGCAAGACGGGGGTCGCCCGGCTGGCGCTCGAGACCGGCGTGCCGGTGATCCCGGTGGCGGTGCTCGACACCGACGTGGTCGCGCCGCCGGGCAAGAAGTTCGGCACGTTCATCCGACCAGGTGTGCGTTTCGGCAAGCCGCTGGACTTCTCGCGCTACGAGGGCATGGAGAACGACCGCTACATCCTGCGCGCCATCACCGACGAGATCATGTACGAGATCATGCTGCTGTCCGGCCAGGAGTACGTCGACGTGTACGCCGCCAAGGCCAAGGACCTGGCGCAGAAGCCGACGACCGAGGCCAAGCGGGCGGAGCGCGAAGCCGCGGCTGCCGCCGCTCGCGAGCGGAAGCAGGCGTCCTGACCGGCGACCTCCTGGGCACGACCGGGCTCACGCCTGGTCTTCGCCGTCCCGTCCGGCCGACCGAGCCCGCGGCGATCGCGGTCGAGGACCGGATGTACCGCTGGCTCGCCGTCCTGCGCTTCGTGCTGGTCGCCAACGCGGTCGGCCTCGACGTCTACCGCGGCGACTTCGAGCACCCGGTCGCCGGCGGGTGCGTCCTGGCCTTCATGGTGCTGTGGACGTTCCTGATCAGCTGGGTGTACCACGCCTACCGGCGGCGCACGACGTTCTGGCTGGTGGCCGACATGGTCGTCGCCATGGCGGCGATCGCGCTGACGAGCGTCGTGAAGGAGTCCGGGTACCACTCGACGGTCCCGGGCTTCTGGATCATGGGCGCGCTGTTCGCCTGGGCCATCCACTGGCGCTTGTACGGCGGGCTGGCGGCGGGGTTGCTCCTGAGCGTCACCGACCTGCTGACTCGTGGCTACGTGACCGAGACCGTGTACGGGAACTACTTCCTGCTCCTGGTCGGAGGCCCGATCGTCGGGCTGATGGTCGACTCGCTGCTCAGGTCCGCAGCGCGGACGGCCGCGGCCGAACGCGCGGCGGCGACCGCCGTCGAGCGGACGAAGCTGGCGCGAGCAGTCCACGACGGCGTGCTGCAGGTGCTGTCCCTCGTGCAGCGGCGCGCACCCGACCTGGGGCCGGAGGGGGCCGAGCTCGCGCAGCTCGTCGGTGAGCAGGAGCAGGCCTTGCGCTCGTTGATCCGCCAGCAGGACGCGGTCGCCCCCACGCCCGGGATGGTCGACCTGGTCGGCGTGCTGTCGGCCCTGGAGCGCCGGCCGGGAGTGTCGGTGGCCACCCCCTCCGACGGCGTCCTCGTGGAGCGGCGGACGGCTGACGAGATCGTTGCGGCGGTGGCAGCGTGCCTCGACAACGTCATCGCCCACGTCGGCCCGTCCGCACCGGCGTGGGTGCTGCTCGAGGCGACGCCGGACGCGCTGCACGTGTCCGTGCGAGACGACGGTCCGGGCATCCCGGCCGGCCGGCTCGAGGCGGCCGAGCACGAGGGCCGCCTGGGCGTCTCGTCCTCGATCCGAGGACGGGTCGCCGAGCTCGGGGGCGAGGCGGCGCTCGCGACCGGCTCCTACGGCACGGAGTGGGAGCTCACGTTCCCGCGGTGACGTCCCTCGTGCCGGACTTGCTCCAGAGACGACTGGCCAGCGCTCCGAGTCCGGCCGCGAGTGCGACGGTCAGGTAGCCAGCGGGTCCGACCTTGTCGAGGACGAGCACGAAGGAGTTGTGCTGCCAGGCGTCGCCGGTGGGGACGAAGCCCCCGTCCATGACGGCACCCACCGCGATGGCGAAGAACTGGACGCCGAGCACCGGACCCAGCAGGGCCCGGCCCACTCGGCCGAGCCGGGGCGCCGACAGGGCGAGCGCGGGAGTCGCACATGCCAGGAACTCGAGTCCCAGCCGGTACCCGTAGAACAGGTCACCGCCGCTGTAGCGGTTGAGGGCGCCCTGCAGGAAGGTGTACGCGATCCCGCCGTACACGAGGGCACGGGACCAGTCCGGCAGTGATCGCCAGGACCGGACCAGCGCCGGCAGCAGCAGGAGGACGACGGGCGTCCAGACCAGGATGCCGCGTCCCGGCGAGACCCAGAGGCCCGCCTGGTTGACGACGCTGAACCGGTTGGTCTCGGCGTAGTCGACGAACGGTGAGGTGTTGTACGACGCCATCGGGTTCCAGCTGCC
>DATBDF010000238.1:0-40459 GCA_036270075.1 Nocardioides sp. | reverse complement strand
GCCGGCGACGTCGTCATCTCGCTCGCGGGCGTCGATCTCGTCGAGCTCCGCCTCCGCGCCCTGTTGCGGACCGTGCAGGAGGACTCGTGAGCGCCGATCCGATGCACGGGATCCGCGCCCTGCCGCAGCGGATCGAGACCGACCCCGAGTCGGTCCAGCGCGACCTGCTCCGACTCGTCCTCACCATCATCGAGCTGGTCCGGCAGCTGATGGAGAAGCAGGCCCTCCGCCGCGTCGACGCCGGTGACCTCACCGACGACCAGGTCGAGGCCCTCGGGACGGGACTGATGCACCTCGAGGCGGCCATGCGCGACCTGCGCGAGCGCTACGGACTCACCCAGGACGACCTCAACCTCGACCTCGGCCCCTTCGGCAAGCTCCTCAGCGACTGACCAACCGCGTCTCTGGTGGTTGAGGGCCCGCACCGGTTCTGGTGGTCGAGGAGGGCCCGCGCCCCTTCTGGTGGTTGAGGAGGGCCCGCGCCCCTTCTGGTGGTTGAGGAGGGCCCGCGCCCCTTCTGGTGGTTGAGGAGGGCCCGCGCCCCTTCTGGTGGTTGAGGAGGGCCCCTGGGCCCGTCTCGAAACCACCCGTGCCTGAACGTCGGGTGAACGTCGTACGGCGGCGCGCGTGTTCGCGGGACGTCGGGCCGGCGCAGCCCGCACAGTGGCGCTCGAGGACCCATGACGACTGTGAACCGGCAGCCGATACGTCGGGTGCTGCTGTCCGCGCATCGGGGCGGGTGTGGCCGCCGCCGGTCCCTGGAGAACACGCTCGACGGCGTCCGGGCGGCGGTGTCGAGCGGTGTCGACTTCGTCGAGTTCGACGTGCAGCGGTCGAGGGACGGCGTGTTCCTCCTGCACCACGACCGGCACGTCGACGTCGGTGGGCGGATGGTCGCCGTGCCGGACCTGACCGCGGCCGAGATCGACGCCGCCGTAGGGCCTCGCACCAGGTACGCCGAGGTGCTCGACGTCGTCGCAGCATCGGGATGCAACGCGCACGTCGACCTGAAGCTGACCTCGCCCCCGGCGTACGACGGGGATGACCAGGTCTGGGAGGTGCAGGCGGCGGCCCTGGCGCTGGCGGTGATGCCGGCCGAGCGCTTCATCGTGACCTCCACCGAGGACCGGACGGTGCGCGCGGTCCGCGACTGGGCGGATGCCGTGGCCCCCGGCCTTCTCGTCGGTCTCTCCATCGGGAAGCTGGACCTGACGGGGCTCGGGTGGCTGGGCCGGCTCAGGTGGCGGCTCGAGGAGCTCTTCCCCGAGCGCCGGATCCACGCGTCCCGGGCCAACCTGCTGGTGCCCCAGCGGCACCTGGCACGGGCCCGGCTCATCGGGCTCGCCTCACGCCGCGGGCTGCCGGTCCTGGTGTGGACGGTCGACTCCCGTCGCGAGCTCGCACGCCTCTGCGCCGACCCGCGGGTCTGGATGGTCACCACGAACTTCCCCGAGCGCGCGCGGATCGCGCCGGCCGCGTCGGTGTTGGCCGCGCGTGACCTGGCGGACGCGCCCGCTGTGGCAGTCGTCGTGCGGTCCTGAGTACGCCGTTAGGAATCCGTCAGCGCCCGGGCCTTTCGGACACCGGCGCACGACAATGGTGGTGTCAGCAGAGTCGTGTCGGGAGCAGGGATGCTCGAGAGGTCCTGGATCAACTCCGTGCGGTGGCAGCCTCTCGCACGGGTCGCCGCCGTGGTCGCGCCGTTCGGGGCGGGGGCGATCCTCTACGCCTTCCGCGACCACGTCAGCGATGCGACGAGCGTGCTCATCCTCGTCCTCATCGTCGTGGGAGCGGCCGCCACCGGTGACCGGGCCGCCGGCCTGCTCGCGGCCGTCTCGGCCGGCGCGTGGTTCGACTTCTTCCTCGCCCCGCCGTACCTGACCTTCACGATCAACGACGCGAACGACATCGAGACCGCCGTGCTGCTCGTCCTGATCAGCGCTGCGGTGACCGAGGTCGCCCTCTGGGGACGTCGGCAGCAGGCGCGCGCGTCGCGACGTTCCGGCTACCTCGAGGGCGTGCTGCGAGCCTCGCGGGCGGTGGCGGACGGCACGGCCCCGAGCTCAGCGGTCACCGTGCTCGTGGCCGGCCAGATCGCGGAGGTCCTCGACGCGGACTCGGCCCACTTCGTGAAGGGACCGGTCCACGACAGTCGGGTCGCCGTGCTCAACGCGGACGGGGTCCTCATCCACGGCGGCCGACCCGTCGACGTGGACCGGGTCGGGCTTCCGACCAACGAGTACGTCGCCGTCCCGGTGCAGCAGGGAAGCCAGGTGATCGGCCACTTCCTCCTGACCGCCGCCTCGCACGTGGCCTACCCCAGTCGGGAGCAGCGCCGGGTGGCGGTCCTCCTCGCCGACCAGGTCGCGGCGGTCGACGTCGTTCGGTGAGGCGACCGCCTCACGAGGTGAGCGTGCGCGGACGCAGGTGCCGGGCGCGGGCGAGCAGGTAGAGCCCGAAGCAGCCGATCCCGGTACCGATGACGGCGATCGCGACGACGCCCACCGGTGCGCCGACGAGTCGCTCGAGGGACTGGTCCAGGCCGCCGGTCTTGCGTGGGTCGCCCGTGGCGCCGGCCCACGCGACGACGATGCCGACGACGACGAAGGCGATCCCCTTCGCGACGTACCCGGCCTCACCGAGCACGACGATCGGCACTCGGCGCCCGCCGTTCTGCGCCTCGTCGTCCAGCTGGTCGAGGAACTCCCGTCGTACGCCGAAGACGGCGAGGCCGATCCCGATCCCGATGATCACGAGGCCGGCGCCACCGAGCACGACCCGACCGAGCGGCTGTGCCAGGACGCCGGCCGAGGTGGACCGCGGCGACGAGCCTGCGGCGTGGCGGTCCAGCAGGAGGCGTCCGATGGAGAACGCCAGGTAGCCGTAGGTGACGACCCGGCACCCCGCACCGAGACGCATCAGGTGACGGCGGCCGCCGTCCAGGTGCCGGTACCCCACGAGTCCGGCGATGGCCTGCCACACCCCCAGCACGACGAACCCGGAGGCCAGCACGAGCAGCAGGACGAGTCCCGGCCCGGACCGGGCGAGGTCGGCGAGGGCACCGGTGCTGCTGTTCGCGGGTCGCCGGCCGATCAGGATGCTGACGGTGATCCAGGCGACGAGCAGGTGCATCAACCCGTATCCCACCAGCCCGCCGCGGACGAGCCAGTCGAACGTCGTGCTGCGACGGACCCGTTCCTCGACCTGGCTTGCCGAGGGGCTGAGCCGGTCGCGCCAGGTCGTCAGCTCTTCTCGGCGGCGGCCTTGCCGCCCTTGCGCCCGGCCTTCTTCTTCTGTGCGGTCGTGCCTCCCTGGGAGCTGTCGCCTCCCGAGCCGCTCTTCTTGCCACCGCGATGCGAGGCGCCCTCGCTGTTCGCGATCCTGGCAGCGCGCTCCTTGGACATCCCCTTGTCCTTGAGCGCCTCGTACTGCTTCTCGTTCTTCACGTTCGCGGACTTGCTCGGCATCGCTCCTCCTTCGTTCGTGTCAACCGCTCCGTACCCGGGTTGCTCGCGGGTCATGTCGGAGCCTGCGGGCACGGTTGAGGAGGGTGTTCTACGCCGCATCCGGTGGTTGAGGAGGGCGTTCTACGCCCGTCTCGAAACCACCCGCGCCGCGACCGGCCACGCCCACGGGTGGTCAGGGGTACGTCGACGGTGTTCGGGGTACCGGTGGGGATGGCGATGCCGAACCTGCGGCACCTGGAGTGGTTCGCGGACCACGTGGGAATCGAGAGCCGCTTCCTCGAGCCGTTTCCCGACCCTCGCGAGGGGAACGTCGTACCCAGGGAGGCGCCCGGCAACGTCCTGGCCCTCCGCGAGCGAGACGTGAGGCCGTACCGCGTGGCGTGACGGTGCTGGAAGGAGGAGCCATGTCCCCGTTGACCGACGAGCAGACCCACACCGTGAGACCACGATGGACCTGGATCGCGCTGGTCATCATGATCGCGGGTCTGGTGCTGATCGGGATCGGGATCATCGCGACGTCCTGGGCCTGGGCGGTCCTCGGGCTGGTGCTCCTGGTCGTCGGTGGTGGAGCCGCGCTGTACGGCGGCTTCTTCTACGACGTGCAGGGTGGCGCGTCGCTCTCAGCGCAGATGCACGACGTGGTCCAGGGGAACAAGCGCGAGTTTCCCGGGGCCGGGACCAAGCGCACGGAGGCCCAGGTCGAGCAGGACGTCCACGAGCGGTGGCTCCACGATGGCGAGTGAGGTGACGGCCGCCCCCGGGGTCGTGGTCGTGACCGGCGCGTCCGGGGGTATCGGCCGGGCCACCGCCAGGCTGTTCGCGCAGCGTGGGTCGACGCTCGCGCTGCTCGCGCGCGGTGACAGCGGTCTCCAGGCCGCGCGCGAGGACGTCGAAGCGCTCGGCGGCACCGCCGCCGTCTACTCGGTCGACACCGCCGACTCACGGGCCCTGGAGAAGGTGGCCGACCAGGTCGAGCAGGAGCTCGGCGAGATCGACGTCTGGGTCAACGTCGCCTTCACCTCGGTGTTCGCGCGGTTCGTCGACATCGAGCCGGAGGAGTTCGAGCGGGTGACCCAGGTGAGCTACCTCGGCTACGTCAACGGGACCCGGTCAGCTCTGAAGCGGATGCTGCCGCGCGACCGGGGTACGATCGTCCAGGTCGGCTCCACGCTGGCCTACCGCGGCATCCCGCTCCAGAGCGCCTACTGCGGCGCCAAGCACGCGATCCAGGGCTTCCACGAGTCCCTCCGCACCGAGCTGCTTCACGAGCACAGCGGCGTCAACGTGACCATGGTGCAGATGCCGGCGGTGAACACCCCGCAGTTCCAGTGGGTGCTCTCCCGGCTCCGGCGCCAGGCACAGCCGGTGCCGCCGATCTACCAGCCGGAGCTCGCCGCCCGCGCCGTCGTGTACGCCGCGGAGCACCCGCGCCGACGGGAGTACTGGGTCGGCGAGACGACCGCGGCCACCCTGATCGTGAACGCCGTCGCGCCCGGGCTGCTCGACCGCTATCTGGCCCGCACCGGGTTCAACGCCCAGCAGACGGACCAGTCCAAGCCCGACGACCAGCCGGCCAACCTCTGGGAGCCGGCCGACGGCGAGCACGGGCGGGACTTCGGCGCCCACGGGCTCTTCGACGACCGCTCGCACGCGCGCTCCCCCCAGGTCTGGGCATCGCAGCACCACGGAGTGGTGGCCGCGGTCGGAGTCGGCCTGGCCGCCGGTGCGGCTGCCGTGGTGCGTCTGACCCGGCGATGAGGAGCGCCACCGTGGCGCGAGCCACGCTCGGGGCGGCGTGCGTGGCGGCTCCCGGCCCGCTGCTCGAGCTGATCGGCGGGCCGGACATGGACGACCCGACCACCCAGGTGGTCGTCCGGGTGCTCGGGGGACGACTGCTGCTCCAGGTGGCCGCCGACCTGGCCTGGGGACGCCGTACCCGCAGAGTCGACGTCCTCATCGACCTCACCCACGCCGCCAGCATGCTGCCCGTCGCCGCTCGCTGGCCCCACCACCGGCGGTCCGCCCTGGTCAGCGCGGTCTCCGCCGCCGGAACCGCCCTCCTCGACCTCCCTCATCCTCGGGTCGTCCGCCTGGGAGGCCAGTAGGGCCTCCTCTCGGGCGGACGACCCGGAGATGAGGGCCTGAACCCGTTTCTTCACCCACCTGCCTCGCCCCCAGGGGTGACCAGGACCGGGCCTTCCCCTAGCCTGGGCACCGCCGGGTCATGCATCGGAGCGCGTGGCACTGGCCGTCTATCTGTGAGGAAGACCGTGCCTCGGGTTCTACGCATGCCTGACGTCGCGGCCGACTCGGACGAGGGCGTGCTCGCCGCGTGGCTCGTCGAGGAGTCGGCACGTTTCGACGCCGCCCAGACCATCGCCTACGTCGAGACCCAGGACGAGCTGTTCAGTGTTGAGGCGGGCCGGCCCGGGGTGCTCCTGAAGACCCTGATCGAGCCGGGGACCCCGGTCGAGCCCGGCACCCCGATCGGGATCCTGGGCGAGCCGTCGGAGCGGGTCGAGGACATCGAGTCGCTCCTCGTCGAGCTCGGCCTGGCTCGCCGCGAGCGGGTCGGCGCGACCTCACTGCTCGACGCCACGGTCACCGGCCACCGCGCCAACACCCCTCCCGACGTCTACGCCTCGACGTCCCCGCTGGTCGACGACGGCGCCGCTCCCTCGGTGCTCGAGGAGGGCGCCCCCTCCCCGGTGGTTGAGGAGGGCGCCCCGGCGCCCGTCTCGAAACCACCCGAGGCAGAAGCCCAGCACCACTACCTGCGCGCCCGGGTGCGGGTCGACCGGCTGGTGACGCTGTCGGCCCGCCTCGAGCGCGACCGCCCCGACTCGAGCGTCTCGGACCTCGTGGCCCGGTCCGTCCTCGCCGCCCACCGGCAGGTGCCTCAGCTCGGTGTCGCGCGGCTCGCGCACGACTCGGCGGAGACGCCCGGCATCGCGGTGACCTACCCCGGACGGTTCGGCGTCGAGGAGGCGGCCGCAGTGGTCCCGCCCGGCCAGGCCGCCGCGTTGGCCGTGGGCGACGTACGAGACGAGCCGGTCATCGACGCCGGCGCCGTGGTCCCGGGCAAGGTGATGGTGCTGACCCTGTCGGTCCTCCCGGGCCGGGTCGAGGACGTCGTCGCGTCGCGTTGGCTCGCCGTGCTCGTGGCACTGCTCGAGCGACCGGAGTGGATGGTCGACTGAGCCTGCGTCGTACGGTGGGCTGATGGACCATGCGACCGCCCAGAGATGGCTCGACCGGTACGTCGCGGCCTGGAAGTCCTACGACCCGGACGACATCGCCTCGCTCTTCAGCGAGGACGTCCGCTATCGCTACTACCCGTACGCCGCGTGGATCGTCGGCCGCGAGGCGGTCGTCGCGAGCTGGCTGGCCGAGGACACCGACGCCCAGGGCTCGACCCGCGACGAGCCGGGCACCTACGACGCCGGCTATGCCCCGGTCGCGGTCGACGGTGACGTGGTGGTCGCGACCGGGCGGACGACGTACACCGAGACGCCCGGCGGCCACGTGACGCAGACCTTCGACAACTGCTTCGTGATGCGCTTCGACGACGCGGACCGCTGCCAGGAGTTCACCGAGTACTACACGAAGCGATCCTGACGCCGGCGGCTCATGGGTGCAGGTGAGCACCCTTCAGCACCTTGTCGACGGCGTTCTTCGGCCCGTGCAGGGCCAGGCCGACGAGGTCGAGGTCGTCGCGGCCGACGGCGCGAACGGTCGCGCGGTTCGCCTCGTCATGGCCGGTGACGAACATGTCGGCCGTGTAGACCGCCAGCGTGAGGTCGCGCCCGAAGGCACGCTTGCGGGAGTCGGCCAGGTTCTCCTTCGAGCCCTCGAGGACCACCACCGGCTGCCGGAACAACGCGTGGTACGCCGTGCCGTCGGCGTCGGCGTACGCCTCCCCGATCAGCTCGTGGTCCGACGCGGCGATGCCGCTGGCCAGGAACGCCGTCACGTTCAGGCGCTGCCAGGTCTCGAGGTCGTCGCGGAGCAGGATCGCGATCTTGGTGTCGAACTTCCTGCGCTGGTCGAGCTCGTCGTGCCCCAGGTCCTCCATGCCCTCCATCGTCCGACGCCGGATCCCCACCGGTCTTGTACGTTCCTGACATGGCTGCCGACGCGGCCCGCCGGCCGCGGCTCCGTGCGTGGCGCCCGGAGGTCCCGGGTGTGGCCGAGGTGCTGCACGCCTACTTCCCGGACCACGCGTACCCGCTCCACACGCACGACACGTGGGCGTTGCTGATCGTGGACACCGGGGTCGTGCGCTACGACCTGGACCGCCACGAGCACGGCGCCCTGCGCAGCCTGGTCACGCTCCTACCGCCACATGTGCCGCACGACGGGCGATCGGTCGACGCGGCCGGGTTCCGCAAGCGGGTGGTGTACCTCGATGAGGGCGCCCTCGACGCCGGGCGGATCGGGAGTGCCGTCGACCACCCCGGGTGGTCCGATCCGACCTTGCGGGCCGAGGTGGACCGGCTCCACGGGGCGCTCGCGCATCCGGGCGAGGATCTCGAGGCCGAGAGCCGGCTCGCGCTGGTCCGGGAGCGCCTCGCCGCGCACCTCGCCGCCCGCGACCTGCCCGCCGTACGTCGGGATCGGACGCTGGCGCGCCGCCTCCGCGCGATGATCGACGACCGGATCACCCCCGGCCTCTCCCTGGCCGAGGCCTCGGCGAACCTCGGCGCCTCCGAGACGCACCTCGTCCGTGCGTTCACCCGCGAGCACGGCATCGCCCCCCACCAGTACCTCACCGGCCGTCGTCTCGACCTCGCTCGCCACCTCCTGCTGGCCGGACGGTCGGCCGCCGACACCGCTGCCGAGGTCGGCTTCTACGACCAGGCGCACCTGACCCGCCACTTCACCAGGCTGCTCGGCGTTCCGCCCGGGAGGTTCGCAGAGACCGGCTGAGCCGCCCGTGCGGGTCCCCGACCTCATCCCCAGGGGGGTGTCCCCGGGCGATCCGACGGGACCAGGATGAGTGTGCCTACGCGGGCGTGGACGGGGGAACGTCCGCGCATGCCCGCACCGGCAGGGCGCCGGGCGCGGTCCACGGGATCCATCTCGGAGGTACCCGAATGAAGCACCTTGCAAGCGCGGCGCTCGCCGCCGCGACGGTGCTGGTCGCCAGCTCGGTGGCCAGCAGCTCACCCGGTTCCCAACCATCACAGGACGAAGTCGCCCTCGCCCCGACCCGGGCAGCGCCGGATCACGGCATCGAGGGCAAGGTCGACGCACTGCTCGCGAAGATGACGACCGACGAGAAGCTGCAGCAGGTCCAGCTGCTCTCCGACGGTCAGGTCACCGACGCCGACGCCAAGGCCGGGGTCGGCGGCGTGTTCAGCCTGGTGGATCCCGCCAAGATCAACCACCTGCAGCACGTGGCGGTCGAGCAGTCGCCGCTGCACATCCCGATCCTCTTCGCCTACGACACGATCCACGGCTACCGGACGATCTTCCCCGTCCCGCTGGCGACCGCCGGCTCGTTCGACCCGACCGTGGCCCGCGCCGACGCCTCGATCGGTGCACGTGAGTCCGCGACCGTGGGCCTCAAGCAGATCTACAGCCCGATGGTCGACGTGTCCCACGAGCCCCGCTGGGGCCGCATCGTCGAGGGCAACGGCGAGGACCCGTACGTCGGCTCCGTGATGGCGGCGGCGCGGGTCAAGGGTGCTCAGGGCTCGAACTACGCCAAGAAGGACAAGGTCGTCACCAGCGTCAAGCACTACGTCGGCTACGGCCAGCCCGAGGGCGGTCGCGACTACAACACCACCGACATGTCCGAGTCGACGCTGCGCAACCTCTACCTGCCGCCGTTCAAGGCGGCGATCGACGCGGGCGCGGGCACGGTGATGTGCTCGTTCAACGCGATCAACGGCGTACCGGGCTGTGCGAACCCCTACACCGAGACCGAGATCCTCAAGCACGAGTGGGGCTTCGACGGCTTCATCGAGAGCGACTACACCGCCGTCGCCGAGACGCGCGCCTGCCCGCCGGTCAACCCGGACAGCGGACCGTGCGGCCACGGCACCGCGGCCGACGGTCCCGACGCCGGCGCTCAGGCGCTGATGGCCGGGACGGACTCGGAGATGGTCAGCACCTACATCCGTGACTACGGTTCCCAGCTGCTCGCGCAGCACCGGATCACCATGAGCCGGCTCGACGACGCGGTCCGCCGGATCCTGCGCATCAAGTTCCGAGCGGGCCTGTTCGAGCACCCGTACGTCGACCAGGCGAAGGCCACCGACCCCGCCAGCTTCCTCACCGCCTCGGACCGCGCCGCGGCCCGCTCGGCGGCGAACAAGTCGATGGTGCTGCTGAAGAACGACAACGCCACGCTGCCGTTCGACCCGAGCAAGAAGACCGCCGTCATCGGCCCGCTCGGAAACGACCAGCACGACATGCTCGGCCCGTGGTGGGGCCAGGGCAAGGACTCCGACGCCGTGAGCGTGTACGACGGCATCAAGGCCCAGTCCCCGGGTGCGACGTTCACCCAGGCCTGCACCCTGAGCAACGACGAGCCACCGGCGTACGACCCGGCCCAGGACTGCACCTCGAACAACGGCTTCGCGGACGCGGTCGCAGCCGCCAAGGCGGCCGACCAGGTGGTGCTCGCCGTGGGTGAGACCAGGGAGATGAGCGGAGAGGCTGCATCCCGCTCGACGCTGGACCTCCCGGGTCAGCAGCAGCAGCTCATCGATGCCATCAAGGCGACCGGGAAGCCGTTCGCGGTGGTCCTGTTCAACGGACGGCCGCTGACGCTGGGCGACGTGGCCGCGAGCTCGCCGGCGATCCTCGAGGCCTGGTTCCCGGGTGTCGAGGCCGGCAACGCGGTCGCGGACACGGTGTTCGGGAAGTCCGACCCCGGCGGCAAGCTGCCGGTCTCGTTCCCGCAGCGGCTCGGGCAGGTGCCGATCTACTACAACCACGAGCCGACCGGTCGCCCCTGCGACGTCACCCAGAAGTACGACTCGCGCTACCGCGACCTGCGCTCGTGCGACCCGCTCTACCCGTTCGGGTACGGGCTCAGCTACACGACGTTCTCGGTCACGAACCTGAAGCTCGACCGGACGACCGTGTCCCCGTCGGGACGCGTGCGCGCGACCATGACGGTGACCAACACCGGTGACGTCGCCGGTGACGACGTCGTGCAGCTCTACATCCACGACCCCGTGGCGAGCATCTCGCAGCCGGTACGCCGTCTGCGCGGGTTCGACCGGGTCACCCTGGCACCGCATCAGTCGCGCCACGTGAGCTTCACGCTCGACCGCAGCGACTTCGGGTTCTACGACAACCAGGGTCACTTCGTGGTCGAGCCCGGGGAGATCGACGTGTACGCCGGCGACTCGTCGCAGGCCACGATGAACGCGAGCTTCAACGTGACTCGCTGACCGTAACGCCGAGCTGACCGGGAGCCGGACCGGCGGGATCCTCCGTCGGTCCGGCTTCGTCGTCCGCGCGCCCTCGGCATTCACTCGCGGCGGGTGATGACCGGTGGCCCGGCGGGCGGTTGGGTGTTCCTGGAATGCCTTCGGGCCAAGGCCACCGGGTCGTGGCGGGTATGCCGGGAAAAGGGAGTTGGACATGGCGACTGGAGAAGCACCCGTACTCGAAACGGTCATGGAGATGACCGCGGCCTCGATCGAGCGCACCGACCTCGACGCCGCGAGCCTGGTGCTGGTCCGGCTGGCTGCCCTGGCGGCCGTCGACGCACCCGCCGCGTCGTACCTGATGCACGTCGGCCCGGCAGCCGAGAGCGGCCTGACCCTCGACCAGGTGCAGGACGTGCTCGTCGGGGTCGCGCCGGTGATCGGCAGCGCCCGCACGATCTCGGCGGCCGCGAAGATCGTGGAGGCGCTGGGCTTCGCGATCGCCCTGATGGAGGAGGAGGCCGACGAGATCGCGTGACTAAGAGGTCCGGCCGGGTGGAGCGAGCTCCCAGATGCCCGGCCTGGACTTCGTCATCAACCCTTCGCCGATGAGCGCCACGCGAGCGCGTCGGGCCGCATAGCGCCAGCGCAGCTCGCCCTCGGGCGTCGTCTCGCTGTCCTCGGGGCGCAGCCGGTCCTGTGCCAGGGTCTCGAGCGCCCGGAACAGGTCGTCGGCCTCGAGCTCGCCCCCGGCCTCCTCCAGCGCGGTGATGATCAGGGGCTTGAACACCTCGGGGGGCGTCCAGCGCAGTGACACCGGCTTCGTCGGGGCCGCCGCGGGGCGCGGCTTGGGAGTCGGTCGCTTCCGGGGCTTCGGCGTAGACGCCGCCTTCTTCGGCGCGGGCGGCTGGCCGTGGGGACACTGCGACCTCGGGAGGTCGCACAGCTCGCAGTAGTCGTCGGACGCACTCATCACGACCAACCTAAGCCGTCGCGAGCTCCCCCGACCGTGCGGGGAGTCAGCGAGGGTTGGACTTGCGGGGGTCGCCCGACCGCTTGGCGGCGCGATCGGCGGCGGTCGGCTTGTTGCGACCCTCCCACCAGCGCCACGCGGCGGTGACCAGGATGGCGCCGGCGAGCGAGCCGATGATGCCGCTCGGCCGCAGATCGAGGCCGTCACCGGACAGCAGGCTGATCAGCAGCCCCCCGATGAACGAGCCGAGGAGTCCGGCGATGATCGCCGTCGTCCAGTCGATGCGACCGTGCGAGCGTCCGAGGATCAGCTGGGCACCGGCACCGATGATCATGCCGAACAGGATGATGGCGAGGACGAGCATGGGCAGAGGATGCCACGAGCGGCGCGGTTTCGCCTCCTGCTGGGCGGACGATCCTGGCGCGATGCGGGCCGCGGTCAACCCAGGACCGGAGGGACGGGCTCCCCGCTGACGTACGCCGCGGCTCGATTCGCCGCATCCTCGCCCGAGGTGAGGGCCCCGTCCATCCACCCGACCCAACGCCGCGAGAGATCGCCTCCCGCGAAGAAGCACGGCCCCGCCTGCGCCGCCAGCTCGAACCAGCCCGCGGCCTGTCCGGTGGCTGCCGTGTGCCAGGTACCTCGAGCCAGCGGGTCGCTCACCCAGTCGTGAGCCAGGTAGTCGTCGGCGAACGTCGCGTCCGGGTGGCGCTCCCGCAGGGTGGCGACGGCCGTCGCCGATGCAGCCCGGGAGTCGGGCTCCCGCACCAGCTGGAAGGCCGCCACCGCCAGGCCGCGGTCTCCCGGCACGCCGTACGACTCGGGAACGTCGGGCCACCCGGCCGACATGAACGGCGCCGAGAGCCCCTCGGCTGCCGTCCAGACCTTCGCGATCGCCCCGGCATGGCCCTCGCCGATCACCCGGCGTGCAGCAGCGCCGAGCGGCACGTCGAGCTCCAGGTCGCGCAGGACGTTGACCGGGACGGCCACGATGACCGCTCGGGCCGTGAGCGTCCCGCCCTCGTCGTCGACCTCCACCCGGCCGTCGTCGCGCTGACGGACGGCCGTGACCGTCGTACCCAGCGAGATGACGGACGACCCGAGGTCGCTGGCCATGGCCGAGGCGATGGACATCGTCCCGCCGCTGATGCGCTCGGACTCGCCGTCGAAGGCGTCCTGGCAGGAGCCGAAGCCGGCGAGCTCGTGCAGGAGCTGCAGGGTGCTGTAGCGCATCTCGTCCGCGCCCATGAGCGCGAACGCATGGAGCAGGAAGAAGCCCCGCGTCACCGGACCGAGCTCGAACCTGTCCAGGTACTGCGCCAACGGGACGTCGAGGTCGGCGACCGGCTCGTGCCAGCCGGGGTCGGAGAAGTCGATGCGGGACGCGTCGGCCTCGAGCTGCGTGAACAGCTCCTTCAGCTCTCGCTGCTCGTCCGCGCTGAGGATCTGCGGTGCAGTGGAAGTCCTGCCCTCGACGGACCAGGTGACCGACTCCACCGCCGCAGCCGGAGCGAGCTCGACGCCGTACCTCCGCAGCTCCGACATGACGGCCGTGTGCTGGTGGGGGGAGACCCACTCGGCGCCCAGATCGACGGTCGCGCCGAGCAGCTGCCGGCTCCAGGTGCGCCCGCCGACGCGATCCCTCGCCTCGATGACCCGGACCCGCAGGCCACGCTCCCGGCAGGTGCGAGCCGCGGAGAGCCCCGCCAGGCCGGCGCCGATGACGACGACGTCGTAGTCGGGAGGCACGAGCATCATCGTGCCCGTGGACTGAACATGCAGTCAACGCGCGTCGTCCTGCTAGCGGACGACGTCGGTGTCCTTGGCTGAGTGGTACGTCGGTGCCGGTGCGGGGCAGGCGGCGATGGCCACCTCGAGCAGGGCGCGCAGGCGGGCGTCGCGGTCGGCCGTTCCGCTCTCGACGATGCCGTCGACGGCGCACCGGATGATGGTCGGGGCGCTGCGTCTCGCGAAGGTCGCGGGCGTGAGCGACGTCGGCACCGGGAGCTTCTCGGCCCAGCCGACGGCGTGGGGCACGAGGTCGAGCGCCTCGCGGGCCCGGCGTCCGGTGGCGGCCAGCTCGGGACCTCCCTCGACGCAGACCCGGTGGGCGCTCAGCAGGCCCGCGGCCAGCACTCGCTGCGTCGCCTCGGGCACGTCGAGGATCGGGGTCGCGGCCACCGCGACCGGGAGCGCGACTCCCGTGCGTTCGTCACCCAGCCGACCCACCACCGACGGGATGAGCGGCACGAGCTCCTGCCGGCCGGCGTCGCCGATGAGGTCGTTCACCCGACGTGCCAGCTGCGCGAGCAGGGGATGGGTGCAGGCCGGGTGGTCGCTCCACGACTCACCGGCCAGGAACGAGGCGAACTCCATGAAGCAGGCCCCACGCCGAGGCGATCGATGCTTGCCGCGGGAGAGAACAGGCAGGCCGTCCGGAGCAGTCCAGGACTTCATCGCAACCTCCTTAGTCGAGGATGCGACCAGAGGTCCGCAGGATCAAGGGGAGCCGGGTGGTTACTTCACGCGTGCGGTCACGTAGTAGCAGGCGACCTCCGGCGTTCCGCCGTACCCCTCGGGCAGGTACGGCGCCGGGCCGGCGACGTCGAGCGGCGTCCACACGTCCTCGTGCTGCAGCCGGTCGATCACGGCCTGGCACTGACGGCTCTCCCACAGATCCTCACGCTGCGTCGTGACGACGAGCCCTCCCGAGCGGGCCACCCTCGCGAACTCTCGCCACACCGACTCGACGTCGGGGAGGTAGGTCATCACGCCCACACAGACGACGGCGTCGACGCTGTCGCCCTCGAAAGGCAGCCGCTGCTGGAGGTCCGCCTGCTCGAGCGAGTCGTACGCGCCGCTCGCCTCGGCCATGTCGAGGGACGCCTGCGAGATGTCGACCCCGCGGATCTGCCCCGAGAACCCCCGCGCACGCAACGCTCGCCCGACCAGCCCGGTCCCGCACCCGACATCGAGCGCCGACCCGGCCGTCGGGTGCCGGGTGACCACGGTCTCCGCCACCACCGTCGGAGCCTGGTAGGACCACGACGCCAGGTCGTCGTCGTAGCTCAACGCCCACTGGTCGTACCGGTCGGCGACCTCCGAAGCATCGCTCGTGCCCTGGTCCAGCCAGTCACCGAGGGAGCCGTCGTCGGGAACCACCGCGCCAGCCTCTCACGCCGGCGTATGGGACTTCACCGGTCAGCTGAGGCGGCCCGGCGCACCAGGTCGCAGAACGGCGTGAGCGACAGCCCGGTCGAAGATGGAGGTCCGCGTCGGCAGTTGACGGGACCGAGGCCGCGAACGATCTCGTCCCACTGGTCCTGGACACCGCGCTCGCCGTTTCCGGGGTGCTCAGGTAGCCGCCACCCGCGTGTCCGATGACGGCAGCCGCGCCGACCGAAGTGGTACTCAGGCTGCTGCTGTGGCACGACCCCGAGTCGGCTCTCGACGTGTGCCCTCGTGTCACCGCTGCGCTCAGTGCGGCGCTGGATGGCGCGGGCGTCCGGTACACCATCTCGTGGCCGCCGCCGGCGCCGGCCGCATTCTCACTGGGCACCACCTGAGCAGCCGCTTGCGCACACGGCGTTGACTCTGGTCGATCGAATCGACTGATCGTCCGGACACCGCTTTCCGAGGTGCGTCATTGCGCCGCGAATCGGCAATGCCTCGCGCCGACCCACCCGGTCGTCGCGTTCAGCGCCCCGATCCGCTCAACCGGATCTGGATCTGATCCGGTGCCAGATGGGCGGGCCTGTCGGTGTCGATTGACTGTGGGGGTCACGCCGGCCCACGCGGCGCCGCGGGCAGCGGGGGTGGTGGGGGTGGTGAGTCGATGATGGTGACCGTGGCTGGCCGGCCGATGCGGACGTTGTGGCCGCGGACCACCCGGACCGTGAAGTCCTCGTCGTTCTCGTCCACGGTGTCGGGCAGCACGTCGACCGGGACGACCAGTGACCCCTGTCCAGACCGGATCGAAGAGCGGATGCGGATGGGGGAGAAGTCGCTGTCGTCCGCGGTGCCCGCATGCGTCGCCACGACGACCCGGATCCGCCTTCCGCTGACGTGCGAGAGCCGGAACCGCACGTCGAACGTCTCCGGCCCGCCGGTCGGTTCCGTCACGGAGGTATCGACGCCGATGATCCGAGGCTGGGGGTCGATGTCGCGGATCCGCGCCAGGGCTGAGCCGTCGGTGATCCGCACGCCGTTGGTTCGGCCGATGGTGACCTCGAACCGCTCGCGCCGCTCGTCGGTGCCGTCCTTGGGCACCGGAATGCGCACCCGTGCAGCCAAGGCACCTGGGGGGATCGTCACCCGACGGTCGATTCGGGCGACGTCCTTCCCCAGGGTCGCGGTTCGTGATTGGGTCCGCAGCACGACGCTCGTCGCGCGTCCCGCCGGCTTGGTGAGCCGGACCGTGGCGACGACCGGCTCACCCTCCCGGGTGTTGGTCACCGAAACAGACGCACTCGGCGTCGGGAATCCCGGCCGGCCGCGCTCGTCCAGCGCAACGAAGCAGTAGCCACGGCCGCGGGCGCCTCGGATCACGAGCGGGACTGCGTCCACCGAGATCGGCGATCGTGCAACCCCGTCGTGCTGGAGCACGATGTTGGTGCCGTTGGGACGGAGGGCGGCCAGAATCCGCGTAGCGATCTGTCCCGCGGTGCCGCTCTCCCAGTCGCGGGAGTCGATCGTCCACAGCACCGGGACGAACCCGGCGGCCCGGATGCCGTCGCGGGCGGTGTCATCCAGGGCGCCGTACGGCGGTCGCATCAACCCGGTCGGGTGGGTTCCCGCCCGCCGCAGCGCCGCGTCGGTGGCCCGCACGGTCGCGGTGACCTGAGCGGAGGTCTGCGTCGTCATGTCCGCGTGCGCCCAGCTGTGGTTGCCGATCAAGAAGCCGGCTCGCTCCACCCGGCGCGCCACCCGGGGCATGGCGGCCACACGCTGGCCGACCATGAAGAAGGTGGCCGGCACGTGCGCTGCGCGCAGGATGCGCATCAGCCGACCAGTGGGCGTCGCGGGGCCGTCGTCGAAAGTCAGGGATACGACCCCGGACCGGCAAGCGCCGCCCCGCTCGCCGGCCGCTCCCGCCGATGCCGGTAGCCAGATCGCCAATCCAGACGCCACGAGGCCGAACGCGAGAGCCGGGACGTACGGCGCACGGACACGCGGCAGAGTCATGGAAGGAGGATGCGTGACATTGGCGGCCTCCGCAGGAGAACGACGGCACATGACCGGTGGTCTCCATTCGTCATCGCAACGCGAACATCGCCGTCAGGCGGGACCTCTCCGCGCGTGGTCCCGCCTGGAACGACACGGCCACCGCGGACGCCCGGGTCCACTGCGCGATCTCGGTCGCGTCGACGACGATCGACGTCGGCTGGGCCGGCTCGATCCTCTCCGCGGGTGTCGAGAACGCCGTCGAGGGCGTGTCGGACGGCTATCTCAACCAGTTCGTCGGGCCTCTCATCGTCCAGGACATCCGCGAACAGGTCGAGGCAATCGTCGACAGTCAGCGGCCGCACGGCTGGGTCTTCCATCACCTCGACGTCACACCGGACAACCTGACGGTCTGGTTCTGCTCTCCGACCGCATCGTCGCCAGGAGCCGGCCACCCACCGACGAACCACCCTGTGCTCGACGGCTGACCAGCCCGAACGGTGGACCCCGCCCTTGCGAAGCCGTCCGTGACTGCCTCGATCCGGGTGTTGGGTGCGAAGGACAGGTGCGTCGTTCCGCCGTGGCGGCTGTGTTGGGTCGCGCCGCGGGCAGCGCGTCAGGGCCGGGCCCACCTCCGGCCAACACCGGCGGTGGGCTCGGCCCATGAGACGCTGTTGCGAAGCGGTCAGCGCTGCCAGTGGACGGTGATGTCGGTGATGTCGGGCTTGGCTCCCGGGCCGCCGGTCACGGTTCCCGTTGCCCCCTGGTAGACGCCGGTCCCGCCGACGACGCTGCCGCTGAGGGCGCCGGTGTCGGCGTTGATCGTGGCCTTGGCGCGGAGCTGACCGTGAGCGCGTGCCAGGGTCACTTCGCAGTGGGCCGTGTGGGCCGCGAAGTCGAAGGCGCAGGTGTTCGCGGAGTAGCCGATCGTCGAGCCCGACTTGACCAGTCGGTCGGCCTCGACCAGCCGGCTGCCGGACGTCTTCGAGGCGATGGTGTGCGCCGCGAAGCTGAGCGTGTGGGTGCGGGCATCGGACGGCGCAGCGGTCGCTGCGACCGTGGCGGCGAGGCTGCCCCCGACCAGAACGACAGTGGTGGTGCAGAGCAGGGCGGTGCGCTTCATGGTGGTCTCCTCAGGTTGAGCGGGTACGGCGTTCGGTGCAGCCTCCGTCGCGACCTTCCCGACGCACGAGAGCATCGGTTCGACGATCGGTTGGGAACGTGTCCCAGCCGACGTGGGAACCTCCCCCTTGTCGGACGGGCGGGCGAAGCCGACCCTTGTCGTCATGCACCCGGGTGTCCGCACGCTGTCCGTCTCCGCCCTGGTCGTCGTTGGCGGAGTCCTGTCGGTGCTCGGAGCCGTGACGTCACTGGTCCTGGACCCCGGCGGCGCGACCCCCGGCTCCGTGCTGAGCGTGGCGGTCATCGCCGCCTTCACCGTCACCGGGATGGTGGTCGTCGCGGCCCGGCCTCGGCATCGGATCGGGTGGTTGCTCCTGGCGGGCGGCACCGCCTGGGCTGTCGGGAACGCCGGCATCGACGCTGCGTCGTCCGGTCTGGAGCACGGCTGGGCAGCCTCGTGGATCTCGGTGCTCGCCCTGACCGGCGGCGTCGTGCGGGACGTGGGCTGGTACCTGGTGGTCCTCGGGCTTCCGATCTTCTTCCCGACCGGTCAGGTGTTCTCGTCGCGGTGGCGTCGCCTCCCCGGACTGCTCGTCGTGGTGACGGTCGCGTCGGTCGTGGACACGTTGACCGACCCGCACGCCAACCTCGACCTTCCCGGTTGGCACAACCCGTTGGCCCCGTCCCCATCCCTGTGGTTCATCGACTCGGCGGCCTTCCTGCTGAGCCTGCCTCTGGCGCTGGCGGTGATGGTCATGGCGTTCCTGCAGATACGGGACCGCTGGCGTCACGGGACGGAGGTCGAGCGGGGACAGCTCCGCGCCGTCGCCGCCGTCGCGTGGATGCCGGTGCTGGCCGGGCCGCTGTCCTTCGTGCCCGGAATGCCGTCCGCTCTCTTCTCGCTCGCCGTGCTGCCACTGCCCGTCGCCATCGGATACGCGGTCTTGGCCCGCGGGCTGTACGACCTGCGCACCGCCACCAGCCGCACCGTCGTCTGGCTGCTCCTGTCCGCAACCGTGGCCGGCATCTACGCGTTGGTCGTCGTGGTCATCGGGGGTGCCTTCGGCCTGCGCACGGCGGCATGGCTCCCGGCGGTGGCGATCGGGGTGGTCGCGTTCGCATTCGCACCCCTGCGTGACCGTCTTCAACACGGCGTGAACAGGGTTCTGTTTGGCCGCTGGGAGGATCCCTACGAGGTGCTGACCCGGATCGGCCAGCGCCTCGAGGCCACCTCCGATGTCGACCACCTCCTCGACGACGTCACCGTCGAGCTGGCGGCCCTGGGGCTCCGCGAGGTCGAGATCACCGACGTCCGAGGACGCATCGTGGCCGCCGCGACCGAGGCAGTTCACGATGCTCCGGGTGGGCCGTTGGACGAGATCCCCTTGGTGGCCTACGGGGAGCGGGTCGGGACCCTGCGGTACCGGCCGCAGACGTCGATGCGCCCGTCCGAGCGGCGTCTCCTGGACGACCTTGCAGTGCATCTCGGTGGAGCTCTCCACGACCATCACCTCACCGGCGAGCTACGCGAGGCCCTCGAGCGGGTGGTTCTGGCCCGCGAGGAGGAACGTCGCCGGCTTCGGCGCGACCTCCATGACGGACTCGGCCCGGCTCTGGCAGGCCACCTGCTCCGCCTGGACGTGATCGCCCAGGTGCTGGAACCGGGCAGCCCCGCAGCAGGGCTCGTCGACGACCTGCGCGACGAGCTGCGTGCCACCGTCGCGGAGGTACGCCGGGTCGTCGAGGGGTTGCGCCCACCCGCGATCGACGAGCTCGGTCTCGCCGGTGCCCTCGAGGAGGCCGTCCGGCGGCTGACCACCGGCACATCGGTCGGTCTCGACCTGCAGGTCCATGACCTACCACAGCTGCCGGCCGCCGCCGAGGTCGCGGCGTTCCGCATCGTCACCGAGGCCGTCACCAACGTCGTTCGCCATGCCCGAGCCTCGACCTGCTGCGTCGAGGTATCGGCTGCCGACGGAGCCCTCCGGCTCCTGGTGACCGACGACGGTGTCGGCCTGGGCGGTGGTGGGAGGACCGGGAACGGACTGCAGACGATGCGGGAACGAGCCGAGGAGATGGGCGGACAGCTCCGACTGACCAGTGCTGGACCAGGCACCCAGGTCCTGGCGGTCCTTCCGGTCAACCCCTCCCCAGCGCCCTTGGGCGCAACCACGCCGGCACCAACGGAACCGCCCGCCAGCGCCTCCGCCGCTTCGCCCCCCACCCGAACGGTCGTGACCACATGACGACCCGGGTCCTGGTGGTCGACGACCACCCCATCTTCCGAGAGGGGCTCGCTGCCTCCCTCGACGCCATGCCGGACATCGTGGTCATTGCAGTCGCCGCCGACGGCCACGAGGCGGTGTCGGCAGCATCCCGCAACGACGTCGACGTCGTCCTCATGGACCTCAACCTGCCCACCCTTTCCGGAGTCGAAGCCACCGCCCAGATCTGCGGTCGGGCGGGATCCCCCGCGGTCCTGGTGATCACCATGGTGGATGACGACGACACGGTCATGGCCGCCATGCGTGCCGGTGCACGCGGATACGTGCTCAAAGGCGCGACCAGCAACGAGATCGGGAACGCGGTCCGCACCGTGGCGTCCGGAGGCGCTGTGTTCGGAGCCGGGGTGGCGACCCGGCTGCTGGCCGTCGCTACCGCAACGGGAGGCACCCGGACGGCACGGGAGCTGAGTGGAGCCGGCCTCACCGACCGAGAACGCGACGTTCTCGAGCTCCTTGCTCACGGCCGGAGCAACCACCAGATCGCCCGCTCGCTCGGGCTGACCGTCAAGACGGTCCAGAACTACGTATCCCGCATCCTCGACAAGCTCCAGGTCTCAGACCGCACCCAGGCCGCGCTCTGGGTCCGCGGGGACCCCAACCCACCCTGACGCCCCCCGACAGCGCGTCATTCCGCCGGGAGAGAACGCAGGTCGCCTCGCCCTCGTGTATTCCTCGGGTCCGCACATCGTTCGGCGGCGACTCTCCATAACCGAGTGTGATCAGGCAGCCCTCGTGAGTCGGTACGTTCAGGCGTGGCCTCAGCGGAGAGTGCGGCGCGCTTGCCGGCGTGGCGGGAGCTGTTCGCCGGCGGCTTGGCGCGAACGACCGTGGGACTGCTGCTCATGGAGGGCCTCGTGGCCGTCCAGGTCCTGGTCACGATCGCGGTGCTTCCGGCGGTGGTCTCCGACCTGGGCGGCGTCCGGCTGTTCGGGGCGGCGCTGAGCTCGTCACAGGTGGCCACCGTCATCGTCCTGCCGTTCACACCCAGACTGGTGTCGAGGTGGGGCCTGAGGGGCGCCTTCTACGTCAGCCTAAGCACGTTCGTGGTCGGCAGCCTGGTGGTGATCTCCGCCCCGACGTCTTGGGTGTTCGTCGCCGGCCTGTTTCTCGAGGGCGCCGGCGCCGGCGCGCAGTACGCGCTGCTGCTGGCCATCTTCACCCGCCGGTACCCGCTCCGGCTGCGTCCGCGGATGTACGCCGCGTTGGCGGTGGCGTGGGCAGTCCCCGGTCTGCTCGGCCCGGCGTACGGCGGAGTCGTCGCATCGACGCTCGGGTGGCGCTGGGCGTTCGCACTCCTGCTGCCTCTCGTCGGACCAGCGGTGTGGATGCTGCACCCTTCGCTGACGAACCCCGGCGAGACGGACGAGCCGGAGAGGCAGTCCAGCCCGGCGAGCACCACCGTCCTCCTCGTCTTCGCGACCAGCATGCTCGCCCTGCTGGCTGCACTCACGGCCTCGGTGCCGGTGGGCGCACTGCTGGTCGTGCCGTTCGCGGTCGCAGCCGTGATCGCGCTGACGCGCATCCTGCCGCGAGGCACGTTCCGGGCCGGCCGAGGGCTGCCGGCCGTGATCGCGTCCGGGTTCCTGGCCAACGCCGCCTTTTACTCCGTCGACGGGTTCCTGCCGGCGTACCTCACCCGGGTCGCCGGCCTCACGCTCACCGTGGCCGCCCTGGTGGTCACGTGCGGCACCCTCGCATGGACCGCCGGAACCTGGGCCCAGGCACGACTAGCGAACAGTTGGCCAATCGCCCGAATCGCGACCCTCGGCGAGGTCCTGCTGCTCCTCGGTGTCGGCGGCGTCATCGTGGGCGTCGCCACGGGCACCGCGATCCTCGTCTACGTCGCGTGGGGTGCGGGGGCCCTGGGCATGGGCATGACGTACCCGGCGATCGGGGTTCTGGCCACCGAGATGGCCTCGGGGGGTGACGAGGTCACGACGCTGGCGCAGTACCAGCTCGGTGACGTCCTGGGGTCGGCGTTCGGGCCGGCTGTCGTCGGCATCGCGGTCACCACCGCGGCCTCCGGGGGCCTGAACCTGCAGGACGGCCTCCTGATCGGGTTCAGCGCAACCTGCGCGATCGTGCTCGCTGCACTATTCGCCTCGGGCCGGTTGCCGAGCACCTCCAGCAACCAAGCTTCACCATATCCGCCCACGATCGGTCGTGCGGAGCGGGACACCCTGCCCAGCCCGTGAGATGACCGCAGGCTCCTCCGGCGCAGGCGCACACTCGTCGGTCAGGCACCGTGGACGCAGTAACGACGATCCGGAGCTGCCGGCGGTCCAGGTGTCGGGAGGGCAGCGACCAGGGCGTGCTGCGCGCGCCAGCCAGTGCACTGCCCGGGTGCGACGAGGCCCGGCGCCATTGCCGGCAGGGCATCGACTGTCGGTCCGATGACGGGCTCGAACGCGGGGCCACTGAGGTGGAGGCCATCCACCAGCGCCGCGACCGCCGAGACTACGGTCAGCCGCTGCGCATGTCGCCCGATGTTCACGGCTCCCGCATGGCCACGGCCGGTGAGAACCACCAGGGCCCGTCCGCGCACCTGGACCACCAACGGCGGGGACGTTGACGCCCGACCGAGACGCCTGGTCTGGCCAAGATCTGAGCCCTGCGTGATTCCGGTGCGACAACGGGGCCGGGCCCTTACCCACGCGGCGGACAGCTTGGCCAACTGAGCTGACGTGCGGTTGCCTGCTTCGGGTACGACGGATGTATGCGTATGGGTCCCGCGATGATTCCCTGCCTGATCGCGTGCCTGTTGATGTCCTGTTCCGGCCCTCACTCATCACACGACGCCGGCGCATCTTCGCGCAGTCCGCAAACGGACACCGTCACGCCGTCGGAGCCGCATGCCGCACCGCCTTCGCGAGCCTCCCGATCTCCGGAGACACGTCCGGCCGCTCCATCGGCCCGACCAGAGGCGTTCGCCCGCGAGCTGGACCGCACGGTGGCCACACTGCGCAACCGTCGATCCACCCCAGCCGAGGTGCGTCGGGCGGGGCAGTACCAGCAGCTTGCCGCACGCCGACTGGCGACCGGGTCGAGCGCGTTCTCCCGCGCAGTGCTCGCCCGGTCGGGGCACGAGACCTCGGCCATTTTCACCGGCGACGTACGGGCGGCCCGCTCGTTGATCGAGCTGACCGCGCCGCAGAAGCGCCTACCGAGGTGGCGCATCATCTCTCCGCCTCCCGTGGATGAACTGCGCCGCTACTACGCGGAAGCGCAACGCCTGACCGGGGTGCACTGGACGTTCCTCGCGGCCATCAACCTCGTCGAGACGCGCATGGGCCGGATCCGGGGCACCAGCCCCGCGGGTGCGCAGGGTCCGATGCAGTTCATGCCGTCGACGTGGGAAACCTACGGCGCGGGCGGCGACATCAATGACCCACGAGACGCAATCCTCGGAGCGGCCCGCCTCCTGCGAGCCAACGGTGCGGCCAAGGACATGTCAGCTGCCCTCTACCGCTACAACCCCTCACACCAGTACGTCCGCGCGATCACGCAGTATGCCCTGACCATGCAACGAGCGCCGTACACCCTCCGCGGCTACTGGCACTGGCGAGTGCTCTACCGCGACGTTCAGGGGATGTACCTCCTGCCAGTGGGCTACCCGCACGTGCCCCCGGTGCTTCTGGAATCCCGCTGAGCAGAGCCGCGCGTGATCTCCCAGCACCTCAGATGCGTCCTTCCGCCGGCAGACGGCTCGGCTCTGTGTCAGCCGATGACGGCTGCCACCGCCTCGATCTCGACGAGCTGATCGGGGTAGCCGAGCAGGCTCACGCCGACCAACGTGCTGGGCACGTCGTGCTCGGCGAACCGCTGACTGACCACGTCCCACGTGGAAACAAGATCCTCACGCATGGCGGCGACGACGAGGACCCGCGTGCTCACGACGTCGGTGAGCGTGGCGCCGGCATCGGCCAGCGCCTGCTCGAGGTTGTCGAGGCAGACTCGCGCCTGGTCGGCGTGGTCGCCCGGAGCGGCCGTGGAGCCATCAGCGCGGAGCGGGCAGGCCCCGGCCATGAAGAGGAGACGACTACCCGGCGGCACGGATGCTGCGTACGCGTAGGGCGTGTCGGCCAGTGAGCTGGACCGAAGGAGGCTGACCACGGATGCCATAGGCCAGAACGTTGTCACCCCCGGGAGGCGCCGCGCTACGGGCTTTGGAAATGACTGCTCTCGCCGCGCAGACGGCGCGTCTACCCGCCGGCTGTCGACGCGATCTCATCGCGTCATTCCGTCGGCAGTCGGCGTGGCTCGACGCTGGTCACGTGCGAGGGTTGCGACAGCAAGCGGTCACGCCGTTGGTTCACATGGCGCCCTTGCCCGCCTGCCTGCGCGCGAGCACGAGCCCAGACTGCCAGCCCGGAGCCCGGCCTCCAGGAGGAGGGTGGATGATGTCCATGTCGTGGCCGGTGCGCGCCAGTGCCCACGCCACTGCGGAGTTGGAGTTCCACATCTCGCCCGCCCCCAGCTCGTCCCGTCCCCAGGTCAAAACGGGTAGGGCTGGAAGGACGCCGAGCACAGCGGCGACCCTCGCAGGATCTTCAGTCGTCCGGAGCGGACTGGCGACGGCGTCAGCCAGATCTGGTATCCGGCCGCCGGACCAGCACCGCATCTCGTACTGGAAGAGCCGGAAGCGACCAAGCCACGTCGATCCCACAGGCCCTCGCATGAGTACACCTCGATTCGTATCGGGAACAGCCCACACGGGACCCATCTCCACGGCATACGTGACGCCGTCCAGGCAGACCATCAGCGCACAGTGGTAAAGGTCGGCCCGGCGCCGGTGATCGACACGAGCTGACCACCACTCATAGATGAGGCCGTTCCAGCGGACCACATATCCCCCCGCACCCAGGGGAAGCCAATACAGATCCACCGACGGGGACACCCTGTCGACGGCCATGCCCTAGCGTCTGCTGACCAGACGAACGCGGGTCAGGGTCGGAAGTCACCGCTCCGGGCCTCGCAGGAACCGCGCGACGAAGAAGGAAGCGTTCGCTCATGCCTGAACGCGCTTGTACTCCCCGTGCGTCACTCCGCCTCGACTGGGCGACATGCGGAAGCATCGGACAGCCCCGCGTGGTCAAAGCCACGGCCGGGAATGGGCTCAAGGTGGTCCGTCCGCACCCTTTGACGTTGGAAGCAGCGGCCAGATAGTGCGGCGAGGTCTCACACGGTCAGCTGCTGTTGCAGCACCTCATCGTTGGGAGACCCGATGGACACATGGACCTGGCGCAAAAGGAGCGCATCCTCCACGCGGGTAGCAACGGCCGTGAATCGTGCCCGCACGGTCGTTCCGTCCGCGAGCACGACGTTGGGGCGGTCGGCCACCCAATACACGTCAGCTACCTCGTTCACCTGCGGATCACTGCCGGAGTAGCGGACACCGGCCTCGTGCAGCTCAGTGACCTGCTGTTTGATGACTCTCATCGCGGCGGCCTTGCCTTGCCACCACTCTGCCTCGTCCGTTCCGATGACAAGGGCATCTTCGGCCAAGGCTTCGCTCCACGCGGAAGCGTCTCCGGTCTCGAGAGTCTTGTAGAGCCGGCTCCAAAGTTCGCGCACGGCTGCAGCACCGTCCATCCCGTCATCATGCACCCATCGACGCACTTGAACACCCGTCAGTCGCCGCTGACCAGAAGCTAGCCACCAGAGTTGACGCAGGACCGGGAAGGGGTGCGGGTAACCGCGTTTCGCCGCAATCGATTCTGTCGCTCCAACGGTGTAGGTGGCCGCGATCGGCCATACCGCGATGAGAGAAGCAGTCCCTCCCATCTCCATGCTTCTAGCGCAAAGGGTCGCCTCGGTTAGAACACTCTGGGGACGAAGGTCTGTTCGTGCATGGGCACGCGAACGTACGGGATGTCGCGCATCGGCAGCAGCTCGACTGGTTCCGGGGCAACGTCGATGTACTGGAACTGCGAAAGCAGGTGGTGGATGCAGTTCAGACGTGCGGCTCTCTTGTCGTCGGAAGGCACGACCCACCAGGGAGCCTGCTTGGTGTCGGTGTGTTGGAAGGTGGTGTCCTTCGCCATGGAGTACTTCACGTACAACTCGTGCTCCGCGAGATCCATGTCTGAGAGTTTCCACCGCTTGAGCGGCTCGGCGTTACGAGCTTCGAATCGCTTGGCCTGCTCCTCGTAGCTGACCGAGAACCAGTACTTCAACAAGACGATTCCAGAGCGAACCAGCATCCGTTCGAACTCCGGACAGCTGCGCAGAAACTCCTCGTGCTCCTCGGCCGTGCAGAAGCCCATCACCCACTCGACGTTCGAGCGGTTGTACCAACTGCGGTCGAACAGCACCATCTCACCGGCGGCCGGAAGGTGCTCCACGTAGCGCTCGAAGTACCACTGACTGCGCTGCCGCTCGGTCGGCTTGGGTAACGCAACGACCCGGACGGTGCGCGGGCTGGTGCGCTCAGTGATGCTCTTGATCACGCCGCCCTTGCCCGCCGATCCCCGCCCTTCAAAGATCACCAAGACCTTCAACCCCTGGGACTGCACCCAGTACTGCAACAGCACCAGCTGCTCTTGAAGGTGCTCCATCTCACGGTCGTAGATCGACCGCTTCAGCTTTCCGTTCTTGGTGTACCGCTCATCGCCCGGTGGCGGCGTCGTCACCACACCGTCGTCATCGGCCCCGGCGGGAGGCCGCGCGTCGCGGGAGACCTCGGTAGGCGATTCGCTACTCGCCGGCGATTCGCTGCCATCTTGTCGGGGCTCGGCCATGGCACACGGTAACTCGGTCTCACACGGTGCGTCAGTTCGCCGCGTGCCGCCGCCATCGCCTCTACAAACACTTTGGACAAGGCTCTGGAGTTGGCCCCTCGAATGACACGACGCCCTGACTGGCCCGCATCCAAGAGGACACCAATCCCTGGCGCGTCGGCGCCGATTGCTACACCGAAGTTGAGCCTGTTGCCCACCACCTTGCTACCGGTCCGCCAGATCAGATGAGCCCCGGCACGCTGGCTGCGGTCTCCTACCTGGCCCGCTGTCCGATCACATCCGGGAGTGACTGTTGTGGTGATCAGAGGTTGACTTGGCCGTGCGCCGGCATCGTTGCCCAGCGCGCCTCGCCAGGAACAGCTCGCCATCAACAGCTAGCCTCGAGGTGACACGAAGGCAGGGGGTGCACCAATGCCGCTCGGGCGGGTCATCGCAGAGACGGTGGCCGACCTTCGCGACCGCGTGGAGGTCTCGTGGCACCACGACAGGTGGCTTGTGACCGCAAGCTCGTTCGAGTCCGCGCTCAGCTACGTCGAGACGCGCTTCGACGATGCCGCTGTGCTGGCGCGTCGCGATCACGGTCGTCGGTGGCCGCGGGTGACTCTCGAGGTATCCACAGATCCGGCGCTGGCGACGATGGCTCCGCCGTTGACCGAGCTGGCTCACCCGCCCGAGCCGGCAACGCCCCAGCCCGTACCGACGCCGCCAGTCGAGCCCGTGGAGCCCGAGCCGGTGGCACCATCGGATCTGCCGACCGATCTCGAGGCGATCTTCGCCAACCAGAACGACCTGCGGCGACCGTAGTTCGCTGCTCGGGACTTGACCGGCGCCTGAGGAGGTCACAGCAGGCTCGAGCGCGGGACTGGGTGAGCCGCCATCTCCGCCCGCCGCATCGCCTCTACCCGACGGGGGAGCGGTAACCCAGACCGGCAGTGCGAAGACGTGCAGCATTCCCGCCCAGATTTGACGCAGCGAAGCCCACTAGGTCGGGCGCTCCCCACCACCGGACTGGCGCAGCATGCCTGCGAGTGTCTGCAGCAGAGTCCATGCCATGGTGGGGTTGCGCTGCACGAGCGGCTGGAAGTCCCAGAGCGTGATGCCCTGGCACACGAGCTCCCCCTCGGCTGTCACCGTGGCCGAGCGGGGACGCCCGTCGATGAGCGAGATCTCACCGAAGTGGTCGCCCGGAGCGAGGGTCCGCCGGAACTCACCACCCACGGTCACCGACGCGGTGCCTGACTCGATGACGTAGAAGGCTGCCGCCTCCGCACCCTCCTTGATGACGGTTTCCCCGGGCGCGAAGACGCGCTGGGTGAACAGCCGCACCATGGCGTCGTGGTCGGACCTCGAGAGCTCGGAGAACAGGGGAATGCGCTCGAGCGCCTGGGGCGAGACCTGAGGGGCAACCGTCGCAGCTGTCGATGCGATCCCTGCTGACACCGTCACCGCACGGCACTGCAGCAGGTAGAGCCGGCCATCCGCGAACGCCCACTCGATGTCACGCTCCGGGCCGTACACACGCTCACAGTCGTCGGCCAGAGCCGACAGGGCACTGAGGTGCTCGTCGTCCAGGCACAGCGACTCCACCAGATCGGCGGGGACCTTCTCGTCCACGGTGCCACCGCCCGGAACGCCACGGATCGCGAACTCCTTGACGCCTGGACGACGGTCGAGCACGGAGCCGCCGCGGGCCAGCGTGAACGAGTCGGGGATGACCCGACCGGACACCACCGCTTCGCCCAGGCCCCAGCTCGCCTCGATCATCCGTTCGTCGGCACCGGTGATCGGGTTCCGCGTGAACATCACTCCGGCCGTCTCCGGCCGGATCAACGACTGCACGACCACGCCGACATTCGGCCTCTCGAACACTCCTAGGCGTTTGCGATAGGTGATGGCCGAGTCGGAGTTGGCTGACCACCAGACCTCGCGCACCGCCGCCTCGACCTCGTCGACCGACGGCACGTTCAAGACGCTGATGTGCTGGCCGGCGAAGCTCGCCCCAGCGCTGTCCTCGCCGACCGCGGACGACCGCACGGCCACCGGCATCGGCAGTCCCTGGAGGGCGTCACGGAGTGCAGCCGTCGCGCCGTCGTCCCCGGACGCGATGAGGTCGACGTCCGGCCCCGCGAGGGCGATCCCCGGGGGGACAGGCAGGCCCGCCCTCAGCGCGTCGCCCAGACCCAGAGCCTTCGCGCCGAAGAGCGCTTCCTCGTCCGCCTCGACCAGGGGGACGATGTCGGTCACTCGAGCACCGTGACGGTTCCCGCGTCACCGTCCACCAGGACTCGGGTGCCGTCGGGGATGCGGACCGTGGCGTCGCGGGTGCCGACGACACCCGGGATGCCGTACTCCCGCGAGACGATCGCCGCATGTGACAGCGCGCCACCGCTGTCAGTGACGATCGCGCTGAGCAACGGCAGCAGGATGTTGAACGCCTCGGTGGTCGCTTCGGTGAGGAGCACGTCACCCCTTTGAATGCGGTCGAAGTCCGAGGCGCCCGCGACCCGCCGGGCGATCCCTTCGCGTTGGCCCGCACTGGCACCAAGACCGCGGATCACGGTCTCCTCGTGCTCCTCTTCGGAGACGGCGAACATCTCACCCATCGCCGTGCCGATCGCGGCCATGAGCCGGGCCATCGGTGGCGGAAGTGTCGACGGGTCGGGCATCGGCGGCGGCTCGTCGCCCAGGTGAACCGGGGCTTCCTTCGCGGTGTGGGTCCGGTGGTAGGAGTGGCGGTCGGCGAGGTCCTCGGCCGACGGGTCGGACGCTCCCTCGACCATGGCACACATCTCGTCGATGTCCGCGAAGACGAAGTGCTCAGGATCCTCGAGACGCCCACGTTCAGCGAGTCGACGGCCAGCCGCCATCGCGGCACGGCGCATCAGCCCGGACGCCCAGATGTCTCCGTACACACCGCGCTCGTCGCGCACGCCGTAGCCGACACGAGCCTCCTCGAGCAGGACGTCGTACTCGTTCCGGTGCTCCTCGGGAACGTGGCCGCGGACGTCGGCGATCTGCTGGTCGAGGTCCGATACCACTGCTGTCTCGTCGATGGCGGTTTGGATGGAGCGCAGCAGGACGTCGGGCAGCTCGAGCGCGCACTGGTTCGAGATGTCGAATCCGTCGAGCAGCCGATAGCCGACGAAGTCGAGGTAGTCGTCCAGGGCGCGACCGGTCTCCCCGGGCTCTCGTCGCAGCCGCTCGAGGAGCTCCCCCGGGTCCTCGTCGGTGTCGAGCGCCGCGCACGCGGCTGGGTCGGCACGGTAGGCCGCGACCAGTGCGGCGTGCTGCGGCGAGTCTCCGCCGGAGACCTTCGACGCGCCGCGCATCAGACCGAGGAGCGTCACCGTCGACAGACTGGTCCACTGCTTGGCGTGGGCGAGGAAGTCTCCCGGGGAGATGACGGCGGTGCCGGTGAACGCCATGTGCTGCCTGATCATCGATGCGTGGTTGGCCCGGCACCGGCGCAGGTGGTCGACCAGCCCCTCGTCGGTCAGCTGGTCGGGATCGATCGCCTGCAGCTCGCGATTGGCCTTCTCCGAGGCCGGCTTGCGAACCTCGTGCCACTCCCTGGCCTGCTCGCGCCACAGCTTGCCCTCGAAGACATCGGCGGCGCGCTGGACACGGTCGGGGAAGGACTCCGGTGGCACCGGCTGCATCTGTCCGTAGCAGAACCCGTTGACGTAGGCGGTCACCCTGGTCTGGAACGGCGCCCCGAAGAACGCCGTCATGTCGCCGTACCCGAGGCTGAACGGCTCGGGGTGCATCTCGGCCCAGTAGGCCGTGACGGGGCGGGGGAAGTGCAGCGCGTCGAGGTCCCAGGATCCGGGGCCCGGCGGTTCGAAGGTGGGTCGCTTGGTCAAGGTGTCCATCGAGACCCCTTCTCGACGCGAGAGAATCTCAGTCTGGAGGTCGCGCAGCGTCCAGCACAAGGGCCGGGGACATCGAGCCACTCGTTTCTCGGGCGGACGCGCGCGGATCGACCGGCGTGGCATGCCCCACTTGTGCGCGTCCGGGTTGACTCCGCCGCTACGGCCTCACGTCATACCGCCTTGTGACGGCGCGACCTCGGTACGTCGCGGAACGTCCGCCGGTTCACCTTCCGCCATGAGTCGCTTCTCATGTCCGGGTTCCCGAACTGGTCGAGAGCGTCCATCGTTCCCACGCACATCAGCTTCTTCGACCTGAACGGAACCCATGATGAATCGGATACATCCCCAACGCAGAGCAACGATCATGCTTGCCGGCGCGGCGGTCGCCTCGCTGACCGCGACATTCGCGCTCGCACCCTCGGCATCGGCGGCGACGACCGCCCAGTTCAACAAGGGCCACGGCGTCCTGACCATCGTCGGAGACGCCGGCGGGAACGCCATCGAGGTGGGGCGCGACGCTGCCGGTGCCATCGAGGTCAACGGCGGGGCGGTGTACATCCACGGTTCACGTGCCACAGTCGGAAACGTCGGACGCATCGTGGTGTTCGGGGGCGGCGGGAACGACCGCATCGCGCTCGACGAGTCGAACGGACCGTTGCCGAACGCGCGCCTCCACGGCGGAACCGGCGACGACGCTCTCTTCGGCGGGTCCGGCGCAGATCGCCTCTTCGGTGAGGACGGCAACGACGCGCTCACCGGTGGTCCCGGCAGCGACCAGTCGTTCGGTGGCGCGGGCAACGACCAGCTGATCTGGAATCCCGGTGACGGCAGCGACGTCAACGAAGGTGGCGACGGCAACGACTCCGTCGTGGTGAACGGCGGAGGCGTGGGCGAAAACTTCACTGCCACCGCCGTCAGCACGCGAGTGCGTTTCGACCGGGTCAGCCCCCTGCCGTTCAGCCTCGACATCGGAACGAGCGAGCACCTCGTGCTGGACGCCAACGGCGGCGACGACTCGTTCTCCGCGACGGGCGACCTGGCCTCGCTCATCGCACTCGACGTCGACGGTGGGCCGGGGAACGACACGATCAACGGAGGAAACGGCAACGACACGCTCAGCGGCGGAGCCGGCGACGACGTCGTCGATGGCAACGCGGGAGCGGACTCGGCTGACCTCGGGGACGGCATCGACACGTTCGTGTGGGACAACGGTGACGGAAGCGACAGGGTCGAGGGCCAGGCAGGGCAGGACACCCTGGTCTTCAACGGGGCCGCCGCAGCCGAGAAGTTCGACCTGTCCGCCAACGGCTCCCGCGCCCTGCTGGCGCGCGACGTCGGGAACATCAGGATGGATCTCGACGGCATCGAGACTGTCGACGCGAACGCGTTGGGCGGGGCCGACACGGTCACGGTCAACGACCTGTCCGGGACCGACATCGTCGAGACGGACGTCGCCTTGGACGGTGCCAGTGGCAAGACCGGTGACCACACTGGCGACAGCGTGGTCGTCAACGCCACCGACGCACCCGACACGGTGGCGATCACCGGTGACCAGCAGAACGGCGTCATCGTCTCGGGCCTGCACAGCGTGGTGAAGGTCTTTGGTGCAGACGGAACGACCGACGCGCTCGCTCTCAACGCGCTGGGCGGCGACGACACGGTCGACGCGACGGGCCTGGCCGCGGACGCCATCGGGCTCACCGTGAACGGTGGCGCAGGCACCGACGTCCTCTCCGGCGGTCCGGGCGCGGTGCTGGTCCAGTAAGGCAAGCAGCTCAGTCAGCGTTCGTCGGTTGAGGCGGTGGCTCGAGGGGCTCCTCGAAGCCAACCCGGTCAACCGGCGTTCGCTGGCTGTGGGGGCCTCGCCGCCGCGTCTGCCTGCAGAAGCCGCGAGAGCGAGACGACGCCCGTTCTGAGGCCGGGCCGCTCGCAGCAAGACCGCTCACACGAGGTCGTGCTCGATGGCGTACGCCGCGGCAGCGGTCCGTGTCGAGACGTCGATCTTGGTGAAGATGTTGCTGAGGTGGCGTGCCACGGTCTTCTCGCTGAGGAACAGGGTCACGGCGATCTGAGGGTTCGTGTGCCCGGCGGCGACGAGGCGAAGTACCTCGACCTCGCGGCCGGTCAGCCCGTCGGGGAATGAGGGGGCCAGCAAGGCCTCCACGGCGCGCACATCGGCGCGGGCGTCGAGGTCGTGGAACGTACGGCGGGCCACCGCGAGCTCGGCTGCCGCGGAGTCCTCGTCCCCGAGCGCCCGGAAAGCCAGGCCGATCTGGGTCCGCGCCCGGGCCGCGTCGTACCGGGCGCCGAGCTGCTGCCAGAGCTGCCAACCGCGCCGCAGCGCGGGCAGCGCCCCGTTCGCGTCTCCTGCGGCCAGGGTGAGCGAGCCGCGGGCACACAGCGCGCGGGCGGTCAAGGGCGGGGTGTCGAACGACTCGGCGATCCTGTCCAGCTCGTCCGCGGCTGCCTCCGCCGCGACGAGATCGGTGCCGGCAAGGAAGATCTCGACGGCAGCTGGGAGCACCTGGCTGCGGTGCACCGGGTCGGCGAACTCACCGAGCAGCCGTCGTACGGCGCCGACCGCCGCGGACTTTCTGCCGCACGCCAGCCAGAGCAGGGCCAGCCCGGGCTGGGGCTCATGTCCCTGCGCCGCCGCTTCGTCGTACGCCGCACCCGCGGCCTCGTGGTCTCCTCGAAGCCGGAGGACCTCGCCCCGCTCGTACATCGCCAGACCGGCTGCCGGGTCCATGCCGTTGGCTCGGTAGCGGTCCACCGCAAGTCCGAGCTCGGTGAGTGCCTGCTCGTACGCGCCCTGCGAGCGCATGATCTGCGCTCGATGCACGGCGCATTGTCCGGTGAAGGGGACCAGGCCCGGCTGGTCGTCACACCACCGGGTCAGCGCGGAGACCCAGTGGGTCATCCGGCGGAAGTCACCGATCTCCTGGCAGGCCTCGATCATCGAGCAGAAGACATGCCCGGCCACGATCGGCGACACCGGCCCCTCGGTGATCCCCACCATGGCCTCGTCGAGCCGGGCGAGTCCCTCACGCACACGTCCGCTGTAGATCAGCAGACGGCCCTCACTCATGACTCCCATGCCGATGAGGTTCGGGTCGCCGGATGTCCGCCCCGCCTCGCTGATCCGTGCCGCGTACTCGAATGCCTGGGGGAACTCACCCTTGTTGATGTGCCGGTACATGTGGTGGATGTCCAGGTAGCGGCGCTCGACTGCATCCTCCGGCTCTGCCTCGAGCATCCTGGCGGCGCGCGACACCCACCCTTCGGCGACGGACTCGTTGCCGGTCGTGTTGGCCACGAAGGCGATCCAGAACGCGTCGCGGAACGCCAGCGACATCTCTCCGGCATCGGTCCGCACCCGGAACGCGTGCTGCCACGCGCGGATGCAGGTGTCGTGATCGGCACAGAGATAGGAGGCCAGGGCCAGCGACTCGAGGTCGTCCGGGCCCGGATCGGGGACGTCGACCAGTCGATCCCGTGCGACGGCCCACTCTCGTCGTTCGAAAGCCGCGCGCCCGGCGACCAGATCGTCGACGACACCCATGCCATACCCCTAACGAGAGGCTACGCCGCCCGAGCTCGGCACGCGCGAGGTCCTTCGCGCCGGTCAGGCTGCCGACGCGATCTTTCGGTCGACGACAGGGTCGTGCGCCTGGATCCGCTTCGCGACGTACGCCGCATCACGAGCAGCGCCGCGAATGAGCATGGAGCTGGCAGCCGACTGGAAGGCGAGGCCGCAGAAGAAGAGTCCCGGCGCTCCGTCGACAACTCCCCGCAGCTCCTCGGGCCAGCCGTGCTCGTCGAACACCGGCAGGTCGATCCAGTCGAAGGATTGCTGGAACCCGGTGCACCAGACCACGTTCGCGACGTCGAGGGCACGACCGTCGGCAAGCAGTGGCCTACCGTCCTCGACGCCCACCACACGCGCCGACACTCGCTCGACACCACGCGCGAGCAGGTCGGCGCGCTTGACCCGGAGTGCCGGTCCGCCGTGGAACCGGAACTCGTCCATCTCCTTGCGCCCCAGGGGGGTTCGCCGGCTCAGGACGTGGGTGAAGGCGAACACGACCACTGGGAAGACGACTCTGAACATCGGCGTACCGAGGCGTACCGGAATCTGACCAGGGTCACGACCGCAGAGGATCGTAGGACGGCTCTCCGCGAGCTCGTAGGCGACGTCGGCGCCGGAGTGTGACGCGCCCACGACCAGTACCGGGCCGTCGCGGAGCTGGGACGGCCGCCGGTACTCGCTCGAGTGGAGCTGCATGATCAGCGGGTCAAGACGGTCGGCGAACTCGGGTACGTACGGCCGGCGTCCGAACGTGCCGGTCGCCACGACGACATTGTCCGCGGTGATCGTCCGGTCGCCGATGCTGGCGACGTACCCCTGGCCGGCGGCCTCCAGGTGATCGACCCGCTGGCCGAGCTGAACAGGGAGCTCAAAGCGCTCGGCGTAGGACTCGAAGTAGTCGGCCACCTCGTCCTTGCCGGGGAAGGACCACGCAGGAGCAGGGAACGCCATGCCCGGCAGTCCGTCATATCGCGCGGGGCTGTAGAGCTTCAAGGTGTCCCACTGCTGACGCCACCCGTCCCCGACGCGTTCCATGGCGTCGACGACCAGCACGGAGCGCCCGGCGCGCTGAAGGTGGTAGGCAGTGGCCAGTCCGGCTTGCCCGGCACCGATGATCAGAGTTTCGACGTCCGCGTGAGACATGGCGTGCTCCCGTTCCTGCGGGTCGTGGATGTCTGATCACGCTACGAAGTCGGCGCGGTCCACCGCGTCGGGCGACCTGCCCATTCCGTCGGCGCACGTGGGCAGGTTGACTCACCGAGCTGTGCGGAAGCGGCGACTCCAGAAGAGCATCAGCCCGGAGGACAACAGGTAGAAGCCGTGCAGGAACCAGATAGGCCCCAGCGGCAGCTGAAAGACGTAGACCGAGTAGATCGCGTTGCCGACGTTGGCGAGGACCAGGTTGCCCGTGCTGTACGACGTCAGGTCTCGGCTGCGAACGGCCTTTCCCAGCATCGGCAGGGTCGAGACCGCGAATACCAGCGTGGCGAGGGCCCCCGCCAACGTCGGTACCGAACTCCACATGCAGGCAAACGTAGGCAGGACGGTCGGCGTCTCGCGTCGGGCGGATCGACCATTCCGTTCGCGGGTGTGGGTCATCCCGGCTGGTGTACCGAGGGGCGCAGGGTTCCGGGAACGGACGTGTGCCGTGGCAGAAGCGGCGCAGGACCCGTCAGCTCAGCCCGAGATCCGGGCCCGGGCCGAGTCCCTGGCCTCGGTCACGGTGATCGGTCGGCCGGCCTTCTGCAGACCCATCACCGGCGTGTTCTGATAGATCGCCTCATAGCTGCCGGCGTTCACCTGGAAGGTCTCGTGCCAGATGCCCGCCGCACCGCGATCGTCCGCGCCGAGCCGGTTCCAGGCACGCCAGACGGGTGCGTGCCGGGCGCCGGGGTTGCGCGCGTAGGCCTCGAGTGCCTCGAACGACCGCCAGTACTGGACGATGACACCGCTTCCGGGATCGCCGTGGCGGGTGTATCCCAACAGGCCTGTGGACGGATCGGCTTCGAGCTCGTCGAGCATGTCGGCCATCGCCATCAACAGTCCCGTCGCCTCGGTCGCCACCGCCGGGTCGTGCACCATGGCGCCGATCAGGAACACGACGAAGTCGCCATCGAGCTCCGCGGTCCACCGTCCGGGTTGGAGAGTCATGACCGAGAGTCGCATCGCCGGAACGTCGATGTCCATCCTCCACGGAGGTCAGGCCCGACCTGGGGAGCAATGATGGTCGACTGCGAGCTCGCGATCGCGTTGTTCGTGGTGGTGGCCTGGACGGCCCAGGTCTTGAAAGGGATCAGCGTCTGACCGGGGCCGTGGCCGCCGAGGACCGCGAGGCGGTCGCGTAGCCGGCCTTGCTGCCGGTCACCTTCACCTTGATCCTCTTGCCGACCAGGGTCGTGGTCAGCTTCAAGGACTTCCCGGTCTGTCCCTTGATCGCGGCGGACCCGGCGTACCACTGGTACTTCAGGCTCACTCCGGCCGGTCCCCAGGTGCCGGGGCTGGCCTTGAGCGTGGACCCCACCTTCGCGGTGCCGGAGATCTTGGGCGTTGCCGTGGTCAGGACGCCGGTCGCGACCTTCGGCGTGGGCGTCGAGCTGCGCGATGCGGGGGCGTAGCCGGTCTTGGTCCCCTTGACCGTCACGGTGAGCGTGGCTCCGCGCTGGGCCGCCTGCGGCACGTACGTCGGATGCGTGGCGCCGCTGATCGGCGTGCCGGCGGCTGACCACTGGTAGGCGACGGTCACCGGCGCCGGACCCCACGTACCGGGGTGTGCGGTCAGAGTCGAGCCGACCCGCGCCGTACCCGTGATGGTGGGAGTCGCAGCGGTCAACGCCGGTGCTTCGACGCAGGGTCCGGCGCACAGGGCGCGGCGGGGTCCGCAGCCCCGGCGTTCCCTGGAGCCCCGGTGGCGCCGGACAGTCCGGTGGTCCCATGGGCGCCGTTGGCCCCGGGGTCGCCGTGCCCGGGATGGGGGTCAGCCTGGGTCGGGGGCATGGTGCCGTCGCTGCCCCCTCCTCCTCCGCCGCCGGTGCCGCCGAGAGCGCCCGTGCCGCCACTCGAGATGTTGCCGGTATCCCCGTTGTCCAAGCTGTTGGTGGCGCCGAGGTACTCGTTGAGCGCGTACTGCACGGCCGGCTCGGTGGTGAAGATCCCGCCGCCTTGGGCGTCCCCACCGTTGCCGCTGCTGCCACCGGCACCGCCGTTCCCACCGTTGCCGCCGTTGCCACCTCGAGTGACCGCGTACCGGTGGTGATGGGCGCCGGCGCGGGTCGTTCCGAGCCGCCTGGCACGCCGTCGACGCAGCGGGCTGCGGTCCTCGGACTGTCAGAGGGCCAGCGGCTTGACCGGGGACATGAGCAGGCTCGGGTCGTTGCGCCAGTCCACGCCGGGCACGTCGATGTACAGCTCGATCTCGTTTCCGTCCGGATCGGCGATGTAGAGGCTGTGGGTCACCGTGTGGTCGCTCGCCCCGAGCACCGTCACCTGGTGAGACTGGAGCGACTCGAGCGCCTCGCGCAGGTCGTCGTCGCTGTCTCCGACCTTCAACCCGAAGTGGTACAGACCTACTCGACGGCCTTCCGGCATCGGCGCCGCGTCCTCACCCACCTCGATCAGCAGCAGCTCGTGATGGGTCCGCCCGGACGGCGCGCTGAACGCCACGGCCGGGAACGGGAGCACCTCGTCCGGGTCCTGGAGCGATCGCCAGCCCAGGACGTCGCGGTAGAAGTGCACCGACCGCTCCAGGTTCCGCACGTACAGCACGAGATGGCCGAGCTCACGAACCTCCATGCTGCGTCTCCTTCCACAGGGCACTGGCCGACCCGACGACCTGGCATCGACCCATCCCTACCACCCTTCGCGCGCGGCGGGCCAGGTCGGGCCTGCCTGTCAACGGCCGGGTCCGGAGCACGACGCGTGCGACTCCCCGGGGATCCGCTGCGGACGGATCCCCGCGCCGCCACACTGGTCCGCATGCGATCCGTGGTTCTGCTGGCGACTGCCGCTGTCGCCGTCGGGCTCGTCACCGCGGCCGCGTCCCCCGGCAGCACCGCCCCGGTACGGCGTGAGGGATCGAGCGGCCCGGTGGCGCTGACGGTCGACGCGGCGAAGGGTCGTCACCCGATCAGCCCATTCATCTACGGGGTCAACTTCGCCTCGCAGGTGTCCGGGCTCGCCCAGGCGTTCCGGGTGCCGGTCGACCGATGGGGTGGCAACAGCACGAGCCGCTACAACTACACCAACAACACCTACAACACCGGGTCGGACTGGTTGTTCGAGAACATCGTCGCCACCGGGGCCGGCACTCTCGACTCGCTGGTGAGGACCGACCGCAAGCGTCGCTCCAGCAGCCTGGTGACGGTGCCGATGGTCGGCTGGGTGTCCCAGGACTCTCCCGGCCAACACCCCTTCAGCTGCTCGTTCCCCAGGACGGACTTCCCGATCCAGAACGACTTCGACTACTGGGACAGCAACTGCGGCAACGGCGTCGACGGCAGCACGGACCTGACCGCGGACCCCACCACGACGTCGACCGCTGCGGGGCCGGCGTTCGACAAGCAGATGGTGAAGCACCTGGTGTCGTCGTACGGCAGGGCCGCACATGGAGGCGTCCGCTTCTACGAGCTCGACAACGAGCCCGACCTGTGGAACAGCACCCACCGCGACGTCCATCCCGATCCACTCAGCGAGAGCGAGCTCTGGTCGAAGTCGAAGGCGACGGCCGAGGCGGTCAAGACGGCCGACCCGACGGCGGACGTGCTCGGCCCGAGCGACTGGGGCTGGTGCGCGTACTACTACTCCGCCGTCGACGAGTGCGGCAGCTCCACGACCGACCGTGACGCGCACGGTGGCCTCCCGCTGGGAGCGTGGTACCTCCGGCAGTTCGCCCGCGCCCAGCGGACCGGCGGCACCCGCCTGTTGGACTACTTCGACGAGCACTTCTACCCGCAGGAGAGCGGCGTCGCGCTGAGCGCCGCGGGTGACGCCGCCACCCAGGCACTGCGGCTGCGCTCCACCCGCGCGCTGTGGGACCCGACGTACGTCGACGAGTCCTGGATCAGCGAGGCCAACGGGGGCAAGCCGATCGCGTGGATCCGCACGATGCGGGCCTGGGTCGAGCAGTACTACCCCGGTACCAGGACCGCGATCAGCGAGTACAACTGGGGAGCGCTCGACTCGATGAACGGCGCGCTCGCGCAGGCCGACGTCCTCGGCATCTTCGGACGGGAACGACTCGGCCTCGCCACTCTGTGGGGCCCCACGCCGGCCACCGACCCCTGGGTGTACGCCTTCCGGATGTACCGCAACTATGACGGCCACGGCGGTCAGTTCGGGACCACCTCGGTGCGGGCTGTCAGCAGCGACCAGGGCCGACTGGCGGTGTACGCCGCGACCCGCGGCGCCCGCGGCCCGCTGACCATGATGGTCATCAACAAGACCGGAGCCTCGACTCGTTCGCCGATCCAGCTGCGCCACTTCGCTGCCGGTCAGCGGGCGCGCGTCTTCAGGTACTCATCGGCCCATCTCGACGAGATCGTGCATGGCGCCGCCGTCGCCGTGCACCGCCAGCGCCTCACCACGACGTACCCTGCGAACTCGATCACCCTCCTGGTGCTCCCTCACCGCTGAACCTGCACATGGTTCGGGGGGTGAGCCGTCGGTGCGACTCCCTTCCTCAGGGCACCGGTCCTCAATGCACCGGCGGCAGATCCCGCCAGTCGTGGCTGCTGCTGCTCGCTCTTCCAGTCGGCCCTCGAAGCCCAGGTGGCTGGGCACCGTCAGGCCGGCTGCTTCCTTGCCGTTCAGCGGCAGCGACTGTGACAGGCTCGCTCCATGGCGCCGACGGAGCGGATCGAACCCG
>DATBDF010000237.1:0-9199 GCA_036270075.1 Nocardioides sp. | reverse complement strand
TGCCGGCTCCGGCGTACGTCGTCGTGATGGGCTCGCTCGGCTGGGTGCTGGGCGACAGTGCCGCGGCAGCGGTCTCGGCCGTCCTGCTGCTGGCGGTGCCGCTCGGGATCTGGGGCGCCTGGCGGTTGCTCCGTCTCGTCGGACGCCTCGTCGACCCCGGTGGCTCGCCCCGCTGGCTCGTGGCCCTGGGTGCGGTCACCTATGCCCTCGTCCCCGTCACCTCAGGCGCCTTCGGTGCCGGACGCCTCGGCGTCGTGGCCGTTGCGGTCATCCTGCCGTTCCTGGCCCACGCGGCCCTCGGCTTCGGTGACCCCGAGCGCGACCGACGCTGGCGGGCGGCATGGCGCACCGGGCTGCTCCTGGCGCTGGCGGCGGCGTTCGAGCCGGTCACCTGGGTCTTCACCCTCGTGCTCGGGGTCGTGCTGCTCGCCTTCGCGGTCGCCGTGACCCGCAGCCTTCCGCGCGGCTGGGAGGTGTACGGCCCGGCCGTGGTCACGCTCGGCGTACCGGTCGTGCTGCTGAGCCCGTGGTGGGTGCCGGCGATCATGCACGACGCGACGTCGTTGCTGCTGATGGAGACCGGTCGTCAGCCGTACCCCTCGCTCACGCCCGGCGACTTCCTGCTCGGCCGGTTCGGCCCCGGGCTCGGTGGGCCGTGGTGGCTGGGAGCCCTCCTGGTGGTGCTCGCCGTGCTCGCCCTCATTCCCCGCGCGACCCGGATCCCCGTGCTGGTGACGTGGCTGGTGGCCGCGGTCGCGGCCCTCACCGCGGTCGTCCTCTCCGTCATCCCGCTCCCGCTCCCGGGCGGTTCCGTCCGGCCGGGCATCGCGGTCCTCTCGATGGTGCTGCACGGGTGCTTCGTGCTGGCCGCGATGCTCGGAGCCCAGGGCCTGGTGATGATCCTGCGCCGCTCGCGTCGCGAGGGTCACGAGGTGCTGCTGGTCGGACTCGCGGTGGTGGCCGCGATCATCCCCGCCGTGGGCCTCGCGTGGTTCGTCTGGCAGGGTCCGGGCGACCTCGCCAACAGCGAGGACACCGGCATCCCGCCGTTCATGACCGACGAGGCGACGGCGGAGCCGGCCGCCGGCATCCTGGTCATCCGGGGCGACGTCGCCAACGGGCTCAGCTACACCGTGCTCCGCGGCGCGGGGAACACCCTCGGCGAGAACGAGATCGGGTACGCCTCGGAGCCGGATCCCGAGTTCCAGGCCGACGTGCGCGCGCTCGTGTCGCGGCCGACGCCGCAGGTCGTCGACGACCTCGCAGCGGCCGGCATCCGCTACCTGGTGCTGCCCGCTCCCTACGACGGCTCCGTCGCGGCCGGCCTCGACGCCACCGACGGCCTGGGCCAGGCCGGGACCGAGAGCCAGGCCACCCGTACCTGGCGCATCGAGACACCGGTCGACCCGCATGCGGTCGACGGTCCGAGCTCGACGGTCCGGATCGTGCTGCTCTGCCTGTCGGGCGTCGCGCTGGTCGTCGTGCTGGTGCTGAGCATGCCCACGCTGCGCGTGGGCCGACGTCGCGAGGAGGACGAGTCATGAGCCCCGGCAAGCGGGTCCGCGTCGCCGACGTCGTCCGCCGGCGGCGTACGCCGCGCCTCGACGCGGTCAGCGTCCTCGCGCTGGTGGTCCCGCTGGTGACCGTCGGCCTCGTGCTGCTGGTCCAACAGCCGCCGGTGCACGACCAGGTGCACCCGCCCGCACTGACCAAGCTGACCGGCACGACGATCGTGTGTCCGTCCACGACACCGACGTCGCGCGACGGTGGGGTGTCGACCGCGAGTGGGAAGTCGGGGGACCTCAGCGTCGACACCGGCGCGCAGCGCACGACCGTGCCGGTCACCACGGGCGCGGTGACGCCTCTCCCGGGCACCGGTGCGGTGGTGGTCCAGGGCGACGACGACCTGGCGCCCGGTCTGCTCGGGCTCCGTTCTGGAACGAGCCCGATCAACGCCCAGGACTGCGGCGTACCCGTGTCCGGGCAGTGGTTCGCCGGCGTCGGAGCGGGGCCCACTCACAACTCCGTGATCGAGCTGGTCAACCCGGACGCCGGTCGCGCCGACGCGGACATCACGCTGTACGGGAGCCGGGCCTTCACCCGTCGCCAGCTGCACGGCATCACGGTCCCGGCGCACCGGACCATCCGACTCGACCTGGGGAAGATCGCACCGCGGGGCCAGCTGCTCAGTGCCCAGGTGAACGTCACGCGTGGTCGGCTCGCGGCGCACGTGCTCGACACGCGGACCGACCTGGTCACGCACAAGGTCGTGCGGGAATGGCTGCCTCGGCAGGAGGCGCCCGCGATCGACAACCAGCTCATCGGCCTCCCGACGGGCGCGGGGACCCGCACTCTGCAGCTCGCCAACCCCGGTGAGGACGTCGTGCGCGCCGAGATCAAGGTCATCACCAGCGACACGACGTTCGCCCCTGCGGGTCTGGAGCCGGTGACCGTTCGCCCGGGTGCCACCACGGCCGTGTCGCTGACGAAGGTCCTCGCGAAGGCGCTCGGCGACGGAGCCGTCGGGATCCAGGTCACGGCGGATGCTCCGGTCTTCGCGTCGGTGCTCACCCGGCTCGCCGCGGACGACGCACTGACGGTCCCCGACACCGTCATCCGCGACCAGGCCGCCACCTTGCTTCCGGTGGCCTCCGGGAAGGGCTCCACCCCGGTCGAGGCCACCCTCTACATCTCTGCTGATGCCGCGGGCGCCGCCCGGGTGACGGCGTACGACACGTCCGGCAAGCAGCTGCTCGACAAGCGGGTGGGGCAGCAGCAAGGACACACGGCCGCGGTCGCCCTGCCGAAGGGGACGGCGTTCCTCCAGGTGACTCCCGAGGGGACCGACGTCCGCGCCGCGGTGATGCTCACGGGGAACGGCGCGGCTGTGATGCCCCTGCACGAGCTGCTCACCGAGGGACTGGTGCCGAGCATCCGCCCGGGTCTGAGCTGACCAGGGTCGACGGCTGGTCGCGGGCGACCGTCAGTCGTCGCGGGTGTAGCGCGGGTCGACGTCCTCGGCGTCGATGCCCAGCAGCTCGGCGATCTGCTCGACCAGGACGGTCAGCACCATCGCCTCGAGGTCGGCGCGCGTCTCGCAGCGGTGCTCGATCGGCCGCCGGAACACGACGAGGCGCGTCGGCTCCGCGCCGTGACCCCGGACGAGGGACGCCAGGGGCACCGTCTCGCCGGTCCAGTCGTCGGGAAGCTGCGGGGTGTCCTCCACGGCGTACTCCACCAGCCCGAGGCGGTCCTGCCAGCGGGTGTCGATGTCGCGGACCGTGTCGAGGACGAGCTCGTCGAAGCGCTCGCCGGCCGTGGGCAGCTCCGGACGGCCCGGCAACGACGGCGTGATGGCCGGACCCCGCATGCCGCGGCCACGGCGGTCGCGACTGCGACGTCCGGGACGGTGCGGAGAGGTGGGCGCCGACGAGCTCACACCGCCAAATCTAGGGCACGACCCCTCGCCCGGCGGCGGGCCGGTGGACCCGCGTGCCTCAGCCGCGATCCTCGGAACCGGGGGTACCGTCGGCGCCGTGACTCCAGCCCGGCGTTGTTCGCGCACCGCGTGCGGCCGCCCGGCGGTCACCACACTCACCTACGTGTACGCCGACCAGACGGCGGTGGTGGGCCCGCTCGCGACGTACGCCGAGCCCCACTCCTACGACCTCTGCGACGTCCACGGCGAACGGCTGTCGGCCCCGCGCGGCTGGGAGGTGCTCCGCCTCGCACCCGACCCGAGCACGATCCCGCCGTCCCAGGACGACCTGCTCGCGCTCGCCGATGCGGTCCGAGAGGCGGGCCGGCCGATGGTGCAGGCCACGCGCTCGCCCGGCGAGCCGATGGCCACCGGGGCGGGTCGCGAGACGGCTCGGCGCGGTCACCTGCGGGTCCTCACCTCCGAGTGACCCTTCCGGGCGGGAGCCGGATGGTTAGGCTCGCTCACGTGCCGACCACCGATCCCGCGAACACGCACGCCGTCTTCAAGGCGTACGACGTGCGGGGGACCGTGCCGGAGCAGCTCGACGACGAGCTGGCGCGGCGTACCGGGGAGGCCTTCGTCGGCGTGTGCGACGCCTCGACCATCGTCGTCGGTCACGACATGCGGCCCAGCTCGCCGGCTCTCGCGGCTGCCTTCGCAGCCGGTGCTGCGGACGCAGGCGCCGACGTCGTGATGATCGGCCTGGCCTCGACCGACCAGCTCTACTTCGCCTCCGGCGACCTCGGGCACCCGGGTGCGATGTTCACCGCGAGCCACAACCCCGCGCAGTACAACGGCATCAAGCTCTGCCTGGCCGGGGCACGACCGGTCAGCGCGGACACCGGGCTCCACGAGATCCGCGACGCGGTGTCCCGCCCCGAGCCCGCCCCGGTGACCGTGCCCGGGACCATCTCGCAGCGCGACGTAGTGGAGGCCTACGCCGCCCACCTCCTCGAGCTCGCTCCGGTCTCCGGTCGGCCGCTACGGGTCGTGGTCGACGCGGGCAACGGCATGGCCGGCCTCACCGCGCCCGTGGTGTTCGAGCGGATGGGAGGCGGCGTCGAGCTCATCCCCTTGTACTTCGAGCTCGACGGCACGTTCCCGAACCACGAGGCCAACCCGATCGAGCCGGAGAACCTCGTCGACCTCCAGAAGCGCGTCGTCGCCGAGCGAGCGGACATCGGTCTGGCCTTCGACGGCGACGCCGACCGCTGCTTCGTGGTCGACGAGCTGGGCCGACCGGTGACGCCGTCCACGCTGACCGCCCTCATCGCCGCGCGGGAGCTCGCCAAGCAGCCCGGCGCGACCGTGATCCACAACCTGATCACCAGCCGTTTCGTGCCGGAGCTGGTGACCGACCTCGGTGGGACGCCTGTGCGTACGCGGGTCGGGCACTCGTTCATCAAGGCGACCATGGCCGAGACCGACGCGGCGTTCGGCGGCGAGCACAGCGGCCACTTCTACTTCCGCGACTTCTGGCGGGCCGACTCCGGGATGCTCGCGGCGCTGCACACGCTGGCAGCGCTGGCTGCCGATGACCGCCCCCTGTCGGAGCTGCTGGCCGACTACCAGCGCTACCGACTCAGCGGAGAGATCAACTCCGAGGTGGCCGAGCCGAGCGCCACGCTCGCGGACGTCGAGTCGGCGTACGCCGCCACGCCCGGAGCCACGGTCGACCACCTGGACGGCCTCACCGTCGCGACCGACGACTGGTGGTTCAACGTGCGGCCGTCGAACACCGAGCCGCTCCTGCGCCTCAACGTCGAAGGCGTCGACGACCCCACGATGACGCGCGTCCGTGACGAGGTCCTCGCGATCATCAGGAAGGGCTAGGTCGTGTCTCCTCCTCAGCTGGCCAGCGGCACGACGCCCGGAGGGCGCGCGGGCTGCGTCGTCGTCGCCGCCTCGTCGGCACCCCACATCGCCCCGCTCCTCCGCCTTGCCATCGCACGCCCAGACGCCGCTCGCACCGGCCGGTAGTAAGGAGACACGACCCATGAACCTCGACCCCCAGCTGATGGAGATCATCCGTTGCCCCGAGGACCACGGGCTCCTCGAGCCGGTGGGCGAGGAGCTGGTGTGCCAAGGCTGCGGACTGGCCTACCCCGTCCGCGACGACATCCCGGTGCTGCTGGTCGACGAGGCGCGTCGCCCGGCCTGACGACGCGATCCCGATCCCATGGCCACCTGGTTCGACGAGTCCCGGCTGGATGACGAGGTCGCCCTGGCCGCGGCCGACGTCCGCTTCCGCGAGCTGGCCGAGGCGGGCGCCCGCGTACGCCGTGAGGCCGCGGAGGCGGCCGACGGCGTGGCCGCCGCGGTGACGACCGCTCGCGACGCGGCTCGCCCGCGCGCCATCGTCGCCGCCGGTCCCGACTCGCGCCTGCTGCGCGCCGTCCTCGAACCGTGGTGCCCGGTGCCGTTCGTCGCCTGGCCGGGGCCGGCCCTTCCTGGTTGGGCAGGCGGCCTGGATCTCGTGGTCGTGCTCGCCCCCGACGGGTCCGACCGGTCCACCGCCGGCGCGGTGGCCGAGGCCGTTCGGCGTGGCTGCCAGGTCGTCGTGGCCTGCCCCGCAGGATCGCTGGTCGCCGAGCACGCGGAAGGACGCTGGTCGACGATCGTGCCGACCGTGACGCGTGACCAGCTGGCCACCGCGGTGGTCGTGCTCGAGTACCTCGACCAGGTGGGCCTCGGCCCGCGCGCCGACCATCGGGACGTCGCGGGCGCACTGGACGACGTGGCCATCGCCTGCTCGCCTCACCGCGACCTCGCCGTGAACCCCGGCAAGATGCTCGCGATCGCGCTCGCCGACGCCAACCCGATCGTCTGGGGAGGCTCGAGCCTCGCAGCCCGTGCGGCCCGCCGCGTCTCCGAGACGATCCGACGTGCCTCCGGGCGCTCGGCGATCGCCGGGGACGCCGAGCACCTGCTTCCCCTGATCGAGGCGGCCCGGCCGCGTGACGTCTTCGACGACCCCTTCGCGGAGGGTGGGGGAGAGCCTCGACCGCTGTTGCTCGTCTTCGACGACGGCTCCGACGACCCCGTCGTGAGGGAGGAGCGCGGCCGCCTACAGGCCGCCGCCACCCAGCACGGGGTCCGCGTCGAGTCCCTGACCACCGAGGCCGACACGGAGGTCGCCCGCTACGCCTCCCTCGTGCTGAACGGCCGCTACGGCGCCGAGTACCTCCGGCTGGGTCTGGTCGACGACTGACGGGTCGGTCACGGAACGCCGACGACCTGGCGGTGGAGACGTCGCTCGAGGCCTGGCGCGTTCGTGACCGGCTCGGGACCCTCGAGTCTCCGTCCTGGCCGGCAGGCGTCGTCGTCCTTGTGGCGCTGCTCGCTCGCGCTTCTGAGAGGTGGACCGGACCCCGATAGCCTGCGGCGCATGTCGACCGAAGGCAGCACCAGGGCAGTCGTCGCGGCGCTCCTCGCCAACACCGGGATCGCGATCACCAAGTTCCTCGCGTTCGCGCTCACCGGTGCCTCGTCGATGCTGGCCGAGGCCATCCACTCCGTGGCTGACTCGGGCAACCAGGCACTGCTGCTGATCGGCGGACGCCAGGCACGGCGTCGCCCGACGCCCGAGCACCCGTTCGGGTACGGGCGCGAGCGCTACGTCTACGCCTTCGTCGTCTCGATCGTGCTGTTCAGCGTGGGCGGACTGTTCGCGCTGTACGAGGCGTACCACAAGGGCCACGAGCTGCACGCCACCCACGGTCATCCGGACGACTCGCTCCTCGACAGCCGCTGGTGGTGGGTGCCGATCCTCGTGCTGCTCGCCGCCATCGTGATGGAGTCGCTGTCGTTCCGGACCGCCATCCGCGAGACCGGGCACGTGCGTGGCGACGCGTCGTACGTCGAGTTCGTACGGCGTGCCAAGCAGCCGGAGCTGCCGGTGATCCTGCTCGAGGACTTCGCGGCCCTGTGCGGACTGGCCTTCGCGCTGCTCGGGGTCGGGCTCGCCCTGCTCACCGACAACCTGTGGTTCGACGTGGCCGGCACGGCTCTGATCGGACTGCTGCTGGTGGCCGTGGCGGTCGTGCTGGCGGTCGAGACGAAGAGCCTGCTGATCGGCGAGTCCGCGAGCGTGGCGTCGGAGCAACGGATCAGCGACGCGATCGGCGCGACGCAGGGCATCGACCGGATCGTGCACCTCAAGACCCTGCACCTCGGCCCCGACGAGCTCCTCGTGGCCGCCAAGGTCGCGGTGCCCCCGGCCTCCTCCGCACCCGACGTCGCCTCGGCGATCGACGCCGCAGAGTCCGCCATCCGCGCCGCCGAGCCCATTGCACGGGTGATCTACCTCGAGCCCGACATCTTCCGCTCCTGAATGCGCCGCCCGCGGTGCGGGTGCCCCCTACACTTCGCGTGTGAAGACCGCCTCGGCGTGGGCCGCGTACACCACCTTCGGCCTCTGCTTCCTGGCCGCCGTCACCTGGCCCCTGTGGACCGACAGCCTCCTGTGGCACTCCGTGCTCTCGGTGATCATGCTCGCCCTGGTCTGGCCGATCCGGAAGCTGCGTGCGTCTTCCGCTTCTCGCCGCCGCGCGGTCGTCAGCGAGTGACCCACCGCCTGGCAGATAGGGGCTGTGCCAGGCTGGTCCGATGACCCTCGACGAGGTCGCTGCGTTCGTCGAGTCGCTGCCTCAGGTACGACGCAAGGGAACCGAGGCGCATCCCGGTTGGTACGTCCGCGACCGCCTGGTCGCACGCGTGCTCGACCCGACGACGGTGCTCGTGCGGGTGCCGATGGAGGAGCGAGACGCGCTGATGGACGCCCATCCGGCGACCTTTGGTGTGCCACCGAAGCTCGAGGCCCATCACAAGGCGGAGGTGTACCTCGAGCATGCTGATCCCGATGCCGTGCGCACCGCGATCGAGCTGGCCTGGCGGATGCAACGCCGGTGACGGCGGGTGACGGTCAGGACGTGAGGATCGCCGGAAAGCGAGTGGTCGGGGCCGGCCGAGGGGGCTAGCGTGCCTTCATGCGTTACTTCTCCGGCCCGCTTTGAGTCAACGCCGGCGCCCGCCGTGACGGCTTCGTCCCGCGGGTCCTGGCCTACCACGCCTCGCGGGACCTCGTCCCGCTCTACAGCGTGTACGCGCTGCTGTTCGCCGACCACGGCGTCGACAGCGGCCGGATCTCGCTGCTGTTCATCGTCTGGTCCGTGACGTCGTTCGTCTGCGAGGTCCCCTCGGGGGCGTGGGCGGACACCTTCGACCGTCGCCGGCTGCTGGTCCTGTCCGCCGCGATCTACGGCGTGGGCTTCGCGTCGTGGATGGTCTGGCAGGACTTCGCGGGCTTCGCGCTGGGCTTCGTGTGCTGGGGCCTGTCGAGCGCGTTGATGTCGGGCACCTTCGAGTCGCTGGTGTACGACGAGCTGGTCGAGCGCGACGCGACCGAGCGGTACCCCGGCCTGATCGGGTGGGCCCAGTCGACGGCCCTGGTCGCCAACCTGGTCGCCACCGCGGCCGCGGCCTGGCTCTTCCACGTCGGTGGCTACGGCCTCGTCGGCTGGACGTCGGTGGCGATCGCCGGCGTCCAGGGAGTGCTCGCCGCCACGCTGCCGGTCTCGCACCGGGCCCGGCACGCGCCGCACGCCGACGGGGCGCTCGTCGAGACCGAGCAGGCGGCTTCGCGCTACCTGGCGATGCTCCGTGCGGGACTGTCCGAGTCTCGTCACCACCCCGACGTCCGACGGGTCCTGCTCCTGG
>DATBDF010000236.1:0-1724 GCA_036270075.1 Nocardioides sp. | reverse complement strand
GCAGATCAGCCAGATCGCCGGCATGCGTGGCCTGGTGGCCAACCCGAAGGGCGAGATCATCCCGCGGCCGATCAAGGCCAACTTCCGGGAGGGTCTGTCCGTGCTGGAGTACTTCATCTCCACGCACGGCGCGCGCAAGGGTCTGGCCGACACCGCGCTGCGGACCGCCGACTCCGGCTACCTCACCCGACGGCTGGTGGACGTCTCCCAGGACGTCATCATCCGCGAGGAGGACTGCGGCACCGAGCGCGGCGTGATCATGCCGATCGCGACCGTGATCGACGGGCAGCTGACCCGGGACGCGCACGTGGAGACCAGCGTCTACGCCCGCTCCCTGGCCGCCGACGTGGTGGCCGAGGACGGCACGGTCGTCGCGCGGGCCGGCGAGGACCTGGGTGACGTGCTCATCGGCGCCCTGGTCGACGCCAACGTGGCCGAGGTCAAGGTCCGCTGCGTGCTGACCTGCGAGTCGCTGCTGGGCACCTGCGCCACCTGCTACGGCCGCTCGCTGGCGACCGGCAAGCTGGTGGACGTCGGCGAGGCGGTCGGCATCATCGCCGCCCAGTCGATCGGCGAGCCCGGCACCCAGCTGACGATGCGCACCTTCCACACCGGTGGTGTCGCGGGTGAGGACATCACCCACGGCCTGCCGCGTGTGGTGGAGCTCTTCGAGGCCCGCGTCCCCAAGGGCAAGGCCCCGATCGCCGAGCTGGCGGGCCGGGTCTCGATCGACGACGGCGAGCAGTTCCGCAAGCTCACCATCACCCCGGACGACGGCTCCGACGAGGTCGTCTACGACAAGCTGTCGCGTCGCTCGCGGCTGCGGGTCGAGGACGGCGCGCACGTCGAGGTCGGCGAGCAGCTGACCGAGGGTGCGGTGGACCCGCACGAGGTGCTGCGGATCATGGGCCCGCGCGAGGTGCAGCTGCACCTGGTCCGCGAGGTCCAGGAGGTCTACCGCAGCCAGGGCGTGTCGATCCACGACAAGCACATCGAGGTGATCATCCGGCAGATGCTCAAGCGGGTGACCATCATCGACTCGGGCGCGACGGAGTTCCTGCCCGGTGCGCTGGTCGAGCGGACGCTGTTCGAGACCGAGAACCGCCGCGTCGTCGCCGAGGGCGGCGAGCCGGCCTCGGCCCGTCCGGTGCTCATGGGCATCACCAAGGCCTCGCTCGCGACCGAGTCGTGGCTGTCGGCGGCGTCCTTCCAGGAGACGACGAAGGTGCTCACCGACGCCGCGATCCAGGGCAAGAGCGACAGCCTGCTCGGCCTGAAGGAGAACGTGATCATCGGCAAGCTGATCCCGGCGGGTACGGGCATCAGCCGCTACCGGAACATCACGGTCGAGCCGACCGAGGAGGCCCGCGCCGCGGTGTACACCATGGCCGGCTACGACGACGGGCAGTACTACAGCCCCGACGTCTTCGGTCAGGGCACCGGCGAGGCCGTGCGCCTGGAGGAGTACGACTGGCGCGGCTGAGGAAGGACCCTCGTCCCCCCACGCCTCGCACGCTCGCCGTGGGTCCCTGACGAGGGCCGTTCCAGCAGGTCACCAGGGGAGGGCCCCGCAGGACAGTGTCCTGCGGGGCCCTCCCGCGTCCGGAGGAGGAGCCCGTCAGAAGGCCGGCTGGGCCATCGTGAACCGGGCCTCGACGGACGCGGCCACCGTCTGCGGCACCGGCACGACGTCGAAGTCGGCCTCGTCGGCGACGCTGCCGCCC
>DATBDF010000235.1:0-6824 GCA_036270075.1 Nocardioides sp. | reverse complement strand
GGCTCGGCGGTCTTCGACGCGTCCGACCCCGACGCGATGGTGCAGGCGCTCCGGGCCGCCGCGCAGTCGTAGCCGGCCGGCGACCACCGGGTCGGGGCGGGGCTGGCCCGAGGTAGGCTGGCCCCGCAAGAGCCAAGTGCTCGCGTGCTCTGGGGGCGGTGGAACTCCGCACCGGCGGTGAAAGTCCGCGACCCGGTCCCGGCCAGGGGCCGGTTGACCAGGTGGAACTCCTGGACCGACGGTCAAAGTCCGGATGGGAAGCGCACGCAGCGGTGCTCGGTGGCCGACCCGCATGATCCAGGTGTCGAGCCCCCGGCCACCTCGTTGCCCCGGAGTCCGCAGCCAGGACATGAGGGGCACGACGTGAGCCGGACCGTCAGCGAGACCGAGCGTGGCGCGATGCGCCGTGCGCTCGAGCTGGCCGCGAGCCCCGGCGTACCGCTGGGACCCAACCCGCGGGTCGGCTGCGTGCTCCTGGACCCCGACGGGCGGACCATCGCCGAAGGCTTCCACCGAGGGGCCGGCAGCCCGCATGCGGAGGTCGACGCGCTGAGCCGTGCCGGGATCGCGACGCGAGGCGCTACCGCGGTCGTGACGCTCGAGCCGTGCAACCACACCGGCCGGACCGGACCCTGTGCGCGCGCCCTGATCGACGCCGGAGTACGTCGGGTGGTCATCGCGCAGCGCGACACCAACCCGGTCGCCATGGGCGGCGTGGAGACCTTGCGCGCTGCCGGCGTCGACGTCGAGACCGGGCTCCTGGTCGACGAGGCGAGGCGGCTGAACCACGTCTGGACCTTCGCCGTGGAGCACGGTCGGCCGTTCGTCACGTGGAAGTTCGCCACCACGCTCGACGGACGGAGCGCCGCAGCCGACGGCACCAGTCGCTGGGTGTCCAGTCCGGCGGCCCGGCTCGACACGCATCGGCTGCGCGCGCTCTGCGACACGATGCTGGTCGGCACCCGTACGGTCGCCGTGGACGATCCCCAGCTCACCGTGCGTGACCAGCTCGGCGCCGCGCTTCCGCGGCAGCCGTTGCGGGCCGTCATGGGAGAGCGCGACCTCGACCCGGGGCGGCGGGTGTTCGACGACGCCGCCGAGACCGTTCAGCTCCGCACCCGCGACCCGGAGGCCGCCCTGAAGGAGCTCTTCGCCCGCGATCGCCAGCACGTGTTCCTGGAAGGCGGCCCCACCCTGGCTGCGGCCTTCCTCGAGGCTCAGCTCGTCGACGAGGTCGTGGCGTACGTCGCACCGATGCTGCTGGGCAGCGGGCGTACGGCGGTCGGCGACCTGGGAATCAGCACCATCACCGATGCGCTTCACCTGCCGGTGACCGACGTGACCGTGCTGCAGCCGCTGAACGACGGGGACGACGTCAACGTACGCATCACCATGAACCGGGCCGCCCCGCGGCCGGAAGGGACCTGACTTGTTCACCGGAATCGTCGAGGAGCTCGGCAGCGTGGAGGCCGTCGAGCGGCTGTCGGACGCCGTCCGGCTGAGGGTTCGTGCCGAGACGGTGCTCGAGGACACCGGACCGGGTGACTCGATCTCCGTCAACGGCTGCTGCCTCACCGTGGCGGAGCGCACCGGCACGACCTGGACCGCCGACGTGATGGCCGAGACCCTCGCCAAGACCGGGCTCGGCTCGCTCGAGCCCGGCGACCGGGTCAACCTCGAGCGCGCCGCCAGGGTCGGCTCGCGCCTGGGAGGACACCTCGTCCAGGGCCATGTCGACGCGGTGGGCTACGTCGTGCGCCGTGACCCGGGCGAGCACTGGGAGGTCGTCACGATCTCGATGCCCCACGAGCTCGCGCCTTACGTCGTGGACAAGGGGTCGATCACCGTCGACGGCGTGAGCCTCACCGTCGTCGAGGCCCACCACGACGGGTTCACGGTCAGCCTGATCCCCGAGACCCTGCGGCGGACGACCCTCGGGTTCCGTGCGTCCGGCGACGCGCTCAACCTCGAGGTCGACGTGATCGGCAAGTACGTCGCCCGTCAGCTCGAGCTGCGAGTGGGTACCGAGGTGTCGGCATGAACGCTCTCCAGTGGCTCTACGACTCGACCGTGTCGATCGCCGGGCACCCGATCACCTGGCGCGAGATCCTCGGCAACGGGTTCGGCTTCGCGTCGGCGATCGGTGGCCTCCGGCGGCGGGTGTGGGCATGGCCGGTCGGCATCGTCGGCAACCTGCTGCTGCTGACCGTCTTCGTCGCTGCGACCTTCGAGCAGGACGCGCAGCAGCCGCTCTTCGGCCAGGCCGGACGTCAGGTGTTCTTCATCATCATGAGCGTCTACGGCTGGTGGCGGTGGCACGAGATCAAGGCACGCCGCGCTCCCGACGCCCCGGCGATCACCCCTCGCTGGGCCACGACCGGGGAGCGGCTCGGCTATCTCGGCGTGTGGGTGGGCGGTCTGTTGGTGTGCCAGTGGCTGTTCGCCGAGATCGGCGCCGGTTGGCCCGCGCCGCGCTGGTACTACTGGTGCGACGCCTGGATCTTCGTCGGCTCGATGGTCGCGACCTTCGCGATGGCCCGGGGCTGGAACGACTTCTGGCTCTGCTGGATCGCCGTCGACGTCGTCGGCGTCCCGCTGCTCTGGCACAGCGAGTACTACCCCACCGCGATCCTCTACGTCTTCTACGCCGGGCTCGTGGTCTGGGGATTCGTGGTGTGGCTGCGCGCCTCCCGCAGGGAAGCGCCCGAGCTCGAGGAGGCACTGGCATGACCATCAGACTCGACAGCGTCGAGCGCGCAGTCTTCGACATCGCGGCCGGCAAGGCCGTCGTCGTCGTCGACGACGAGGACCGCGAGAACGAGGGCGACCTCATCTTCGCCGCCGCGAAGGCGACGCCGGAGCTGATGGCGTTCACGATCCGGCACAGCTCGGGGGTGATCTGCGTGCCGATGCCGGCCGAGCTGCTCGACCGGCTCGAGATCCCGCTGATGACCCCGCACAACCGGGACCGGATGCGGACCCAGTTCACGGTCTCGGTCGACGCGCGCGACGGCGTCACGACGGGGATCAGCGCGCGCGACCGGGCGCACACGGCGCGGGTGCTGGCCGACTCCGCGACGGAGCCCTGGGACGTCACGCGCCCCGGTCACGTGTTCCCCCTGCGCTACCGCGAGGGCGGGGTGCTCAGCCGGCGCGGTCACACCGAGGCGGCGGTCGACCTGGCTCGCCTCGCCGGACTCACGCCGGTCGGTGTCCTCGTCGAGATCGTCAACGACGACGGGACCATGAAGCGTGGCGCGGAGCTGCGCGAGTTCGCCGACGAGCACGGGCTGGCGATGATCTCGATCGACGACCTGGTCCGCTACCGCCATCGCACCGAGGACCTGGTCGAGCGGGTGGCCGAGACCTGGCTGCCGACCCGCCACGGCGAGTTCACGGCGTACGGATACCGCTCGACCATCGACAGCTCCGAGCACCTCGCCCTGGTGTACGGCGACATCACCGGCGACGAGCCGGTGCTGACCCGTGTCCACTCGGAGTGCCTCACCGGAGACGTCTTCGGCTCCCAACGGTGCGACTGCGGACCGCAGCTGGACGAGGCGCTCGAACGTGTCGTGGCAGCCGGCCGTGGGGTCGTGGTGTACCTCCGCGGTCACGAGGGCCGGGGGATCGGCCTGGTCGCCAAGCTCGAGGCGTACGCGCTCCAGGACTCCGGCCGCGACACGGTCGACGCCAACCTCGACCTCGGACTTCCCGCCGACGGCCGGCACTACGGCGCCGCGTCGCAGGTGCTGCGCGACCTCGGAATCACCAGCGTGCGGCTGCTCACCAACAACCCCGAGAAGTCCGAGGCGCTGGCCGACTTCGGGATCACGGTCGTGGACCGCGTGCCCCTGACGCCGCGGCCCAATCCGCACAACCTGCGCTACCTGCGCACCAAGCGGGACCGCATGGGCCACCAGATCCCGGACCTCCCCGGAGACGGTGCGGTGCAGACGACTCCGAGCGACCGAGGCGTCGCTCGATGAGCGGTGCGGGGGCGCCGGCGGACGAGCCGTTCGACGGCAGCGACCTCTCTGTGGGGGTCGTCGCCTCCCGCTGGCACACGCAGGTCATGGACGGGTTGCTCGACGGCACCCGCCGCGCACTCGCGGCGTACTCCGTGACGGACGTGACCGAGGTCCGGGTCCCCGGCACCTTCGAGCTGCCCCTCGCGGCAGCGGAGCTCGCCCGCACGCACGATGCCGTGGTCGCCCTCGGCGTGGTCGTGCGCGGCGGCACGCCCCACTTCGAGTACGTCTGCTCCGCCGCCACGGACGGCCTCACCCGGGTCGCCCTCGACACGGGTACGCCGGTCGGCTTCGGCGTCCTCACCTGTGACGACGACGAGCAGGCGCTCGACCGGGCCGGACTCGAGGGCTCGACGGAGGACAAGGGCTACGAGGCCGCTGCCGCCGCCCTCCACACCGCGCGCGTTCTCCGCGACATCCGCAGCACCCACGACTCCTGACACCGCGATCCAGACCGGAGGCCCGGGGGCTGACCAGTTCCACCCCTCCGACGAGGATCCGCAATCCACCCGATGTGCGCCGGTCCCCTGAGCACGACCGTGGGTGTTCACCAGGGGCGGGATCGCATCCGCCCGCGAACGGGAGGAACACCCATGAGCACCGTCTCGATCACCCACCACCCGCTCCCGGTGGCCACCGCAGCCGCGGCAGCGCTCGCCGTGCTCGCCTTCGGTGTCGTCGTGGTGGCGCAGGACCACCAGTCGACCGCACCGACCCAGCACCCGACCAACGTCGACCAGTTCCGCAAGCATGCGGGCAGGTTGAACGGAACGACCAGTGGTGGGCAGACCATGATCGGGCTTCCCTGAGACCGTGCCCTGCCGCCGGTCGCTCCTAGGATGTGTGCTCTCGGGACGCAGACAACCATCTCGAGGCGGTGGCGGGGATGCCTGGAGCACACGGGAGGACCGGTCTGCTCGGCCGTGAGAAGGAGCAGGCCGAGCTCGTCGTTGCCCTGTCGCTGGCGCTCCAAGGGGAGCCCCAGGTCGTCGTGGTCGCCGGTGACGCCGGGGCGGGCAAGACCACCCTCGTCGCCGACCTGACCCGTCGCGCCGAAGAGCTCGGGTTCGCGGTAGCCGTCGGCCACTGTCTCGACATCGAGGCCGACATCTCGTTCGCGGCGGCCGTCGAGGCGGTCGGCGCACTCATCGCTCAGATCGAGGTGCTCGACTCGCGTCCACTCGCTCGACGGATGCGCGCCCTGCTCGATCCTGCGACCCCGAGGAGTGCCGAGCCGCTCCACTTCCTGGACGACCTGCGGCTGGCGGTGCTGGAGGCCGCTGCGGCAGGACCGGTCCTGGTCGTGCTCGAGGACCTGCACTGGGCCGACGAGTCGACCCGCGACCTGGCGACGGCGCTGGGGCGGACGGCGCGTGGCCGTCTGCTCTTCGCCCTCACGGTGCGGTCCGACGACCTCCATCGTCGTCACCCGGCACGGAAGGCGCTGGCCGAGATCGGCAGGGTCCCGGGTGGCAGGCGCGTCGAGCTCGGCCCGCTGAGCCGGGAGAGCATCGCGGCGATGGTGGGATCGATCACGGGAGAGTCCCCGGACGCCGCGCTCGTGCGGTCCGTCATGGACCGGTCCGAGGGCAACCCGCTGTATGCCGAGGAGATCGCCACCGCGGGGCAGAGCGCGATCCCCGACCAGCTGTCCGACCTGTTCCTGGCCAGGCTCGACGCACTCCCGGACGGCGCACGCGAGCTGGCCCGGACCGCCTCGGTCGACGGCACACACGTCGATGTGGACACGCTCGGAGAGCTGGTCGGCGTGGACCGCGAGCGGCTGAACGCGCACCTGCGGGAGCTCTTGGACGCCAACGTGATGCGCCAGGTCGGCGACTCGCTCCAGTTCCGCCACGGTTTGATCCGCGAGGCCGTGTACGACGACCTGCTCCCCGACGAGCGCACCCGGCTCCACCACGATCTCGCCACGATCCTCCAGTCACGAGTCGATGCGGACCCGGAGCCTCGGCTGTCTCTGTTGAGCAGGCTCGCGTACCACTGGTCCGCCGCCCACGACCTGCCCCGCGCGCTCCTGGCCTCGTGCCAGGCCGGCCGTGGCGCCACGGATCTGGGCATGGCCGAGTCGGTCGTCCACCTCGACCGGGTGCTCGCCTTGTGGGATCGCGTGCCGGACGCAGAAACCCTGGTCGGCAACACCAAGATCGAGCTGGTCCTCTGGCTCGCGAAGGCGACCCTCGATCAGGGGGACGGTCAGCGCTGGCACAGCCTCACCAGCGCCGCGGTCGACATGGTCGAGGCGGACACGGATCCCCTGGTGGCGTCCAAGGCGTACAGCTCGTTCGCCTTCTCGTCGATGTTCAACGACCCGGCCAAGGCCGCGGCGGCGGTCCGTCTCGCTGCGGAGTACGCCGGAGACGTCCCGACCGAGCAGCGGGCGTTCGTGCTCGCTGCCCAGGCGCTGCTCAACAACGCCAACAACCAGTACGCCGCGGGCCTGGACGCCGCCGGGCGGGCCATCCGCGCGTCCCGCGAGGCGGCCGCCGTCGATCCTCTTCTCCTCGCGCTGATGTTCAAGGCCGGCGCCCTGCAGTACCTCGGACGGGTGAGCGAGTCGTTGGAAGCCTGGGACGACGCCATCCAGGTGGCGCGCAAGGAAGGACGGCTCGTCGAGACCCTCGACCGTGTCCATCACATGGCGAGCCGCCTGATCGAGTTCGGTCAGGTCGACCTGGGCGTCGAGCTGGCCCGGGCCGGTGACCGTGAAGGCCAGAACGAGGGGCTGGTCGTGTCGGCGGCCTCCTGCCGCGCGTCGATCGTCGTCGCGCTGAC
>DATBDF010000234.1:0-20793 GCA_036270075.1 Nocardioides sp. | reverse complement strand
CCAAGCAGGGCATGAGGATCGGCATCGTCGATGCCGACATCTACGGCCACTCGGTGCCCGCCATGCTCGGGGTGCCCGATGTCCGGCCGACCCAGGTCGAGGACATGATCATGCCGGTCCCGGCGCTGGCGACCTCCGGTGACATCGCGGTGATCAGCATCGGCATGCTCAAGCCCCGCCGCGACCAGGTGGTGGCCTGGCGGGGACCGATGCTCGACCGAGCACTCGTGCAGATGCTCGCGGACGTCTACTGGGGCGACCTCGACGTGCTCCTCCTCGACCTTCCGCCGGGCACCGGTGACATGGCGCTCTCGCTGGGTCAGCATCTCCCCGGGGCCGAGATCCTGGTGGTGACCACGCCTCAGGAGGCCGCCGCCGAGGTGGCCGAGCGGGCGGGGACGATGGCGTCGATGCTCCACCAGCGCGTCGTCGGCGTGGTCGAGAACATGTCCTTCCTGGTCTGTCCGCACTGCGGCCCGGAGCACAAGATCGAGCTGTTCGGCTCCGGTGGTGGCGCCCGCGTGGCTGCCACGCTGTCGACCCGCTTCGGCTACGACGTACCGATGCTCGGGCAGATCCCGCTCGAGGAGTCCCTGCGTGAGGGCGGCGACGTGGGCAAGCCGGTGGTCGACTCCGACCCCACGTCCGCATCCGCCCGGGTGCTCACCGACGTGGCCGCCACGTTGGACGCTCGAGGACGAGGTTTGGCAGGACGCCAACTCGGTCTCACTCCGAGCGCTAAATTCTAAGACATGTTCGGAGTCGGGCTGCCAGAGCTGGCGGTGATCGCGTTCGTCGCCGTGCTCGTGTTCGGGCCCGACAAGCTCCCTGACTTCGCTCGTCAGGCAGGCCGGCTGGTCAGGACCATGCGGTCGTTCGCCCACCAGGCGCGCGACGAGCTGCGCGACGAGCTCGGCCCGGAGTACGCCGACCTCAACCTGCGAGACCTCGACCCCCGCTCCATCGTCAAGAAGCACATCTACGACGCGATGAACGACCTGGACGCGGAAGAGGCGCGCGAGAAGGCGGTCGTCCCGATGTCGGTCACGGAGCAGCCGCCGTTCGACGTGGACGCCACGTAGGAGTCACGAGCGGCTCTGCACCGCCGCGAGGGCTCCGCGGGCGACCAGGAGGATCCGGTCCTCCCCCATGTGCGCCTCGACGAAGTCCGATCCCACGCGCGCCAGCCGTCCGTCGCGGATGGTTCCGTCCACCGTGTGGAGCCGGCAGTCGGTGCCCGTGTCGGCCAGGCGACGCAACGCCGAGCCGAGACCGAGCCGACTCACCGGCGACCAGGCGACGTCGGGAACCGATCGGTCCGAGGCGCCCTCGACCCCGATGACGGCAGCGAGCCGGACCACCCAGTCCTGGGCGGAACCGTGCACGAGGCACCAGTCCGGGCCCACTCGCCGCAGTCGGCCGGCCACCGGACCCACCCCATGGACGTCGAGCACCACGTCGCGGTCGACCGAGGCCATCAGCCGGCTGACCAAGGTGACGGAGGCGTACTCCGAGCGGGCCCGGTCAGCGAGCTCGCTCGCCCGATCCGCGTCGTAGAGCGCCTGGGCCTGCTGCTCGAGATCGTCGAGGAAGGCGAACAGCCGCTCGTCCCAGTCCACCTCGCCCAGCCTGTCACAGCCCGGGGCCCGGGCCTGAGTTGCACGGGGACGCTGTCCACAGAGCCTCGATCTACCCCTTGCCAAGCGGTCGTAATCGACGTTGACTGACGTAAACAGTCTCAAACGAAGGATTTTCGCGGTGTCTCTCGGGGACCGCGGCAGCCGATCGCGCTGCCTGCTGGTGTGGGCGTCGGGGAGCTCGACGCTGGCCGTCGTCGTCCTGCTCGCGGGTCGGGACGTCGGCAGGCTCTGGAGGGCGCGCGCCTCACTCGGGGCCGTCCCACTGGACGTCGCCCTGGTCGAGGTGGCGGCGTGCGTCGTGGTGGCGTGCGCCGTCTGGGCCTGGCTGGCTCTCACGGCGACGGTCGTCGAGGCCTGGCGCGGCATCGGCGCCACCCGGCGGAAGCCGTGGCACTTGCCCGAGGGCGTACGCCGTGCGGTTCTCGCGGCATGCGGAGTAGCCCTCGCCTCCGGCGTCACCGCCCCCTCCTGGGCGACCGATCTACCTTCGCACCGCCACCGCGACGGACTGGCCGCGCTGTCCGGGCTCCCGCTCCCCGACCGGGCCGTCGAGCCTCACCGGTCGCCTCTCACGACCGCGGTCGACGGCGTGGTCGTCCGCCCCGGCGACTCCCTCTGGTCCATCGCAGCGCGCGACCTGGGGCCCGGCGCCTCAGACCGAGCGATCGCCCGTCGCTGGCGGGCGATCTACACCGCCAACCGCCACGTCGTCGGGCCCGACCCCGACGTACTCGAACCCGGGCAGCGACTCCACCTTCCAGGAAAGGACCGGCCATGACCCACGCCATCTCCCACGAGCCCGACGCCAGGATCCTGCCCCTCCGCGTGGCGGCGCAGACACCGGTGGCCAGCGTCCAGGGCACGCTCGCGCTCGACCTGGGTCCGCGTCTGGAGGTGCCTGAGCCGGACCTACCCGGCCGCTCCGGCCTCGGCGCCGGGATGGACGTGGTCCCGGTCGACCTCGCGCGACGGCACGTGTTCGAGCAGCACGCGGCACGGATCGGAGCCGCGCTGGTCGAGATCGTGGGTGGCGACCGACCGGTGTCCCAGGTGCTGCGGTGGACGACGCCAGAGGTCTACCAGGACCTCGCCCGCCGCGCCCACCTGGTCGCCGCGGCCGCCGGCCGACGTCCCGGGAGCGGCGGCATCCAGTCCGTGCGCCCCCAGCTCGTCGCCGCTCACACGAGCTTCGTCTCCGAGACGTGCGCCGAGGTCAGCCTGCACGTGCGTTACGGACGACGGTCCCGCGCAGTGGCAGCGCGCTTCGAGCTGATCCGCGACCGCTGGCAGGTGAGCGCCCTCGAGTTCGCCTGAGCAAGCAAGCGAGCAAGCGAGCAGTGGTCCGCGAGGCACGAGCGGACCACGTGGGCGAGCGCAGGTTGAGCGAGCCCACGGCTGAGCCTGCGAAGCCGTGACCGGCGAGTCGAAACCCGGTGACGTGACCGGGAGCCTGGGAGGCAGGGTGGTTTCGAGACGGTCGCAGAGCGACCTCCTCAACCACCGGAAGCCGGCCACCCAGGAGTCGGTCGCGCCGGCGGTCACCTGCTCAAGCGCGCAGCCGAGCCCGAGGCATGAGGGCTCGGCGTGGGCGAGCGCAGGTTGAGCGAGCCCACGGCTGAGCCTGCGAAGCCGTGACCGGCGAGTCGAAACCCGGTGACGTGACCGGGAGCCTGGGAGCGGCAGGGTGGTTTCGAGACGGTCGCAGAGCGACCTCCTCAACCACTGGAAGCCGGCCACCCAGACGTCGGCCGCGCCGGCGGTCACCTGCTCAAGCGCGCAGCCGAGCCCGAGGCATGAAGGCTCGGCGTGGGCGACCGCAGGGTTGAGCGAGCCCACGGCTGAGCCGGCGAAGCCGTGACCGGCGAGTCGAAACCCGGCGACGTGCCCAGGGCCTCAGGCACCGTCCCGATGGTTTCGAGACGGTCGCAGAGCGACCTCCTCAATCACCGGACCCGTCCGGGTCAGCCGTTGATCCTCGCGGTCAGGCCGGTCGGACCGCCCGGGGCACCGTGGCAGCGCTTGTACTTCTTGCCCGATCCACAGGGGCACAGCGCGTTGCGGCCGACTCCCGCGAACTCGTCGTCCGCGTTGGTCACCGTCGTGCCGGGGCGTGGCGCCTGGGGGCGACCCTGGGACGGTGTCGGCTCACCCTCGCCGCCGAAGGCAGCCGGGACGGCCAGCGCGCTGTCGTCCTCGCGCGGCGCGGAGTACGACAGGTGCTGCGGCGCCCGGCTCCGGTCGAGACCCTTCGCGGTGATCTGGGGCCGATGGTCGTGGTGGCCGTTGGCCCCGTCGACCACACTGTCGACATCGGGCTGCTCGAGCGAGCGGAGCTCGCGCTGCAGCGGCTCCGCCACCTCCTCGACCGGCTCCTCGTCGTCGACCAGCTGCACGTCGAGGTTGAACAGGAAGCCGACCGACTCCTCCTTGATGCCGTCCATGATCGCCATGAACATGTCGTAGCCCTCGCGCTGGTACTCGACCAGTGGGTCGCGCTGGGCGTAGCCGCGCAGGCCGATGCCCTCGCGGAGGTAGTCCATCTCGTAGAGGTGCTCGCGCCACTTGCGGTCGAGCACCGAGAGCACCACGCGTCGCTCGAGCTCGCGCATCACCTCGGAGCCGACCTCCTCCTCGCGACGTGCGTACGCCGCGTGCGCGTCCGCCTGGAGTGCCTCGATCACCTCGTCGCGGTCGAGACCCTCGACACCGCCGACCTCCTCGGCCATCTGGTGGATGTCCACGGACAACGGCCACAGCTGGCGCAGCTGCGACTGGAGCGCGTCGATGTCCCACTCCTCGGCGAAGCCTTCGGTCGCACCGGCCACGAAACCCTCGACGACGTCGTCGATGAACGTGCCGATCTGCTCCTCGAGGTCGGCGCCCTCGAGCACCTGGCGCCGCTCGTCGTAGATGACGTGGCGCTGGCGGTCCATGACGTCGTCGTACTTGAGGACGTTCTTCCGGGAGTCGAAGTTCTGCGCCTCGATCTGTCCCTGCGCGTTCGCGATCGCGCCGGTCACGCGCTTGTTCTCGATGGGTACGTCGTCCGGGATCTTGAGGACCTGCAGGATCCGGTCGACCCAGTCGGACTTGAACAGCCGCATCAGCTCGTCCTGGAGCGAGAGGTAGAACCTCGACTCCCCCGGGTCGCCCTGACGGCCGGAGCGCCCTCGCAGCTGGTTGTCGATCCGCCGTGACTCGTGTCGCTCGGTCCCGACGACGTACAGCCCTCCGAGCGACTTGACCTCGTCGTGCTCGGCGGCGACCTGTGCCTTGATCTGCTCGACCATGCCGGGCCAGGCCGCTTCGTACTCCTCGGCGGTCTCGCCCGTGGGCTCGAGCCCCTTCTTCCGCAGCTGCTCGTCGGCAAGGAACTCCACGGACCCGCCGAGCATGATGTCGGTGCCGCGGCCGGCCATGTTGGTGGCGACGGTGACGGCACCCCGGTGTCCGGCGAGCGCCACGATCTTGGCCTCGTCCGAGTGCACCTTCGCGTTCAGGACCGTGTGCGGGATCCCCCTGGCACGCAGCTTCTTCGACAGGTGCTCGGACTTCTCCACCGACACGGTGCCGACCAGGATCGGCTGGCCCTTGCCGTTGCGCTCGGCGATGTCGTCGACGACCGCGTCGTACTTGGCCTCCTCGGTGCGGTACACGAGGTCGGGCTGGTCCGCGCGGACCATCGGGAGGTTGGTCGGGATCGGGACGACGCCGAGCTTGTAGATCTTGTCGAACTCACTGGCCTCGGTCATCGCCGTACCGGTCATCCCGGAGAGCTTCTCGTAGAGGCGGAAGTAGTTCTGGAGCGTGACGGTCGCCAGGGTCTGGTACTCCTCGCGGACCTCGACGCCCTCCTTGGCCTCGATCGCCTGGTGGAGGCCGTCGTTGTAGCGGCGGCCCGCCAGCATGCGGCCGGTGTGCTCGTCCACGATCAGGACCTCGCCGTCCATGACGACGTACTCCTTGTCGTTGTGGAACAGCTCCTTGGCCTTGATCGAGTTGTTCAGGAAGGAGATCAGCGGGGTGTTCGCCGACTCGTAGAGGTTCTCGATCCCGAGGTGGTCCTCGACCTTGGTGATGCCGGGCTCGAGGACGGAGATCGTGCGCTTCTTCTCGTCGACCTCGTAGTCGACGTCCCTGGTGAGGTTACGTGAGACCTTGGCGAACTCGTCGTACCACCGCACCTCGTCCTGGGTGGGGCCGCTGATGATGAGCGGCGTGCGGGCCTCGTCGATGAGGATCGAGTCGACCTCGTCGACGATGGCGAAGCTGTGACCGCGCTGGACGCACTCCTCCAGCGAGCTCGCCATGTTGTCACGGAGGTAGTCGAACCCGAGCTCGTTGTTCGTGCCGTAGGTGATGTCGCAGTTGTAGGCCTCGCGACGCTCGTCCGGCTTCATCGACGGCAGGATCACGCCTGTCGAGAGACCCAGGAAGTGGTGGATACGACCCATCCACTCCGCGTGGTACTTCGCCAGGTAGTCGTTGACCGTGACGACGTGGACGCCCTTGCCGGCCAGCGCGTTGAGGTACGCCGGCAGGGTCGCGACCAGGGTCTTGCCCTCACCGGTCTTCATCTCGGCGATGTTGCCGAGGTGGAGCGCCGCGCCACCCATGATCTGGACGTCGTAGTGGCGCTGGCCGATGACCCGCTTCGCCGCCTCGCGCACGGTGGCGAAGGCCTCCGGCATGAGGTCGTCGAGGGTCTCACCGTCGGCGAGCCGCGCCCGGAACTCCTCCGTCTGGCCCTGGAGCTCGGAGTCGCTCATCGCGACGAAGTCGTCCTCGATGGCGTTCACCGCCCGGGAGACCGCCTCCAGCTGGCGCAGGATCTTGCCCTCGCCGATGCGGAGCAGCTTGTCGATGATGGCAGGCACGCGGGTGACTCCCCGGGTCAGACGGTCGGATGAACGTCCCAACTCTACCTAGCGAGCCGAACCGCGCCGATTCTCCGGCCCCGCCTCGTGCACAGCCTCACGGGACGAGCTGCGCGAGCGCCGGCGCGAGGTCTCCGCGCCGCTCGACGACCACCGTGTGCAGCCCGAGCCAGCCGGCAAGCCGATGGAGCTCCGCGGCGAGCTCGTCGGCCGTCTCGTCGGGCGCGCCCGGCTCGGCGTAGGCGCCCTTCACGAGCAGCAGGCCGGTCTTCCGGTCGGCCTTGAGGTCGACCCGCCCGACGATCCGGTCGCCGAGCAGGAACGGGAGCACGTAGTAGCCGTGGATGCGCTTCTCGACCGGCGTGTAGATCTCGATCCGGTAGAAGAAGTCGAAGAGTGCCTCGGTGCGCTCGCGCTCCCAGACCACCGGGTCGAACGGGCTGAGCAGGGTGCGGGCGCGCACCCGGCGAGGGACCCGGGCGTCGCGGTGGAGGTACGCCGGGCGCCGGACGCCCTCGACGGTCACCGGCACGAGCTCGCCCTCGGCGACCAGCTCGTCGATCGCGTCCTGGGCCGCGTGCAGACCGGCCTTCGGCTGGAGGCGCATCCGGTAGTAGTCCGCCAGGTCGCGGGCGGTGGCGACGCCGTGGGACCGGGCGGCCCGGCTGACCAGCTCGCGGTTCGCCTCGGCCTCGGGCGGGGTGGGCGCCTCGAGCTGCTGGCGGGGAATCACCCGCTCGGGCAGGTCGTAGCGGATCTCGAACTGGCTGTTCCGCCCGGCGACCGCGACGTCGCCGACCATGAACATGTAGTCGAGGGCGCGCCGCGTGGTGGACCAGTTCCACCCCCAGTGCTCCTTCTTCCTCGGCAGCCCGTCGTCGAGGTCGCGCGCGGTCGACGCACCGCGGTCGGCGATCTCGCCGAGCAGACTCTCGGTGAGCTCGTCGGTCACGACGGACCCCCACCACTTGTGACGGCCGTCGCGGTAGCGGGCCATCCGGTGTCGCATCACCGGCCAGAGCTCGACCGGCATGAAGGCCTGGACGTGGGCCCAGTACTCCACCATCCGGCGCGGCTTCGCCTCCGAGGCGCGGCGTACCAGGTCGACGTCATAGGGCCCCATCCGCGAGTAGAGCGGCATGAAGTGGGCCCGCTGCAGGACGTTCACCGAGTCGACCTGGAGCACGCCGGTACGCGCGAGCGTGCGGGTCAGGGTGCGCATCGTCGGCGGCGAGTGGGGAGGGTCGAGGAAGCCCTGGGCCGCGAGCGCGATCCGCCTCGCCTGGGCCCGCGACAACGTGGCCGTCGAACCGGCGCGGGTCGGGGAGAGCACGGACGGGAACCTAGCCGGATGTGGGGACAGGGCTGACCACCGCACCGGCCGGCATGGACTCCACGGGGCCCATCGTGATGACGACCGTCGTCCTCGAGGATGATTTTCACTCGGGACGGCCATTTCGGCTGGCCCCGCCGGTGAGCGAGCGCGGACAATCCCCGGGTGTCGAGGAGACGTCTTGCTGCCCGCGTATCGGCCACGGTGGTGGCCCTGGCGCTCGCCGGTGCCGCCGTCGTGCTGAACGGTCAGGCCCGGTCGGGAGCGTCACTCCAGGCCTCGGCCGACGCCGTGTCGCAGGTGGACAGCCCCGCCTCGGCCGAGATCCACATCCTGGGCGTGACCCAGGGCTTCGACCCGAAGACCACCACGGTGGCCAAGGGCGGCACCCTGACGGTCTTCAACGACGACGCGCAGGGCATCACCCACAGCATCACCTCGGACGCGATCGGGGCCGACGGGAAGCCGCTGTTCGACGTCGTCATCCCGGCGGGTCAGAGCAAGAGTGTGCCCATCTCGGGCCTGGGCGGCGGCACCTACACGTTCTTCTGCAAGTTCCACGGCCAGATGACCGGCACCCTCGTCATCGACGGCCCGCCGGACGGGTCGATCACGACCACGCCGAAGTTCGAGCAACCTCTCGTGCAGCCTCCGCAGCTCCACGGCAAGCACATCCGGATCGTGATGAAGAAGGCCTCCGTACGGGTCCTGCCGCACGGCCCCCGCACGCCGATGCTCACCTTCGGCGGCACGTTCCCCGGCCCGACCATCGTGCGTCGTACCGGTGAGGACACCAAGGTCACCTTCGTCAACCACCTGCCCCGCACGGCGGGCGCGGTCACCATCCATCAGCACGGCGGTCACCAGAAGTCGAAGTTCGACGGCCAGCCGGACAGCCACCTGATCAAGCACGGCAAGGAGATGACCTACGACTTCCCGCTGCGAGACGGCGGGGACCCCTTGCCTGCGGCCCTGCGCTTCTACCACGACCACCGGATGGACCGGACCGCGCGCAACAACTGGTTCGGCCTCCAGGGCATGTTCCTGACGACCGACCCGCGCGAGGCGAAGCTGGGCCTGCCCGAGGGGAAGTACGACGTCCCGCTCGCGATCACCGACCGGAGCTTCCGCAAGGACAACTCGCTGACCAACCCGTTCAAGAACATGGGTCACATGAGTGCCCAACCGGGGATGGAGACCGTCGGGCAGCAGGTGCTGGTCAACGGCCGGTTCGCGCCGTACAAGCGGGTCCAGCCGGGTCGCTACCGGCTCCAGATCCTGAACTCGTCGCTGTTCACCAGCTACGACCTCGCCCTGTCGAACGGGATGCCGCTCGAGCAGATCGGCACCGGGTCAGGACTCCTCCCCCACCCGGTCGTGCGGCCCGACATCGTCCTCGGCCCGGCCCAGCGCGCCGACGTGATCGTCGACTTCCGCAACCAGGCCGGCGCGACCGTGCTGCTCTCCACGCTCACCCGCACCGACACCGACGTCACGGCGAAGGCGCTCATGCAGTTCCGGGTGAACGGCGAGGCGCCGCCGCCGGTGCGCGTCCCCTTCAACCTGGCAAGGATCCAGGACTACAAGGTGCCGAAGACGATCGCCAAGACGTGGCGGTTCGGGCTCAGCAGCGACTCGCACGGCTCGTACTGGTCCATCAACGGCAAGCGGTTCGACCCGACCCGGGTCGACCACAAGGTCCCGCTCGGCTCGGTCGAGCGCTGGAAGCTGGTCAACACGAGTCCGGTCACCCACTTCGTCCACCTCCACGAGGAGCTCTGGCGGACCCTGCAGCGCGACGGCCACGCACCGCCGCCGTGGGAGCAGGGCTACGAGGACACCTGGCGGCTGGACCCGGGCGAGAGCGTCGTCGTCGCCGCCAGGTTCACCGACTACACCGGGAAGTTCATGATCCACTGCCACATGCTCGACCACGAGGACGACGGCATGATGGCCACGTTCGACGTGGTCAAGAGGCGCTGATCAGTCGGTCGAACGGGAGCGCGCGGCTCACGGCCGCCTGCCACGTCACCGCCCTTCGACGCGCTCGCGCGACTTCGTTCCTCGGGGAGGGCTGCGAGCTCAGGGCAGCTCGACGATCTTCTCGCGCACGGCGTACAGCACGGCCTCCATGCGCGAGTGGAGCTGGAGCTTCTCCAGCAGGTTGCGCACGTGGTTCTTGACCGTGTTCTCGCTGATGAACAGCTTCTTGGCGATGTCCTTGTTGTTCAGGCCCTGCGCGACCAGGCGCAGCACCTCGAGCTCGCGCTCGGTGAGCCGGAACGTGGAGACCGGGCTGCGGTCGGGCTGCGACATCTGCTTGAACTCGTCGATGAGCTTGACCGCCATCGACGGGCTGATCAGCGACTGGCCGTCGGCGACCACGCGGACGGCCTGCGCGACCTCCTCGATCGAGGAGTCCTTCAGCAGGTAGCCGCTGGCGCCGCTCTTGACGGCCTCGTAGAGGTCGGACTCCTCGTCGGAGACCGTGAGCATGAGGATCTTGGCGGCCGGGACGGCCTCCTTGATCGCGACGCACGCCTCGATGCCCGAGATCTTCGGCATCCGGACGTCGAGGAGTACGACGTCGGGCGCGACCCGGCTGGCCAGCTCGATGCCGGTCTGGCCGTCCCCAGCCTCGCCGACCACGTCGAGACCGGGCTCAGCGTCCATGAGCATGGTCAGGCCACGACGGAAGAGCTCCTGGTCGTCGACGATGATGACCCGGATGGGCTCCGTACCTGCGCCTGAGGGGACTGACACGCGCCTAGCATGTCACGAGCCCTCGCAGATATGGGCTGAAATGGTCACTTGACGCCCGGATCACGTGACCCGTCCGGGCCATCCCGTCGTGGTCAGTGAGTGCCGTTCAGCTCGAGCGCGATGACCCCGTAGTCATAGCCCCGCCGGCGGTACACGACCGCCGGCCGCTGCGTGCCCTGGTCGACGAACAGGTAGAAGTCGTGGCCCACGAGCTCCATCTCGTAGAGCGCCTGGTCGAGAGTCATCGGGCGTGCTGCGTGCACCTTCTCGCGGACGACGGGCGGCCCGTCGCCGGTGACCGTCATCGAGGCGACCGTGCGCTCGGGGACGGCATCCTCGTCGGTGGTCTCCGGCTCGTCGAAGGTCGGCAGCTCGCCGGTCGAGGGACGGCTGCGATGGGCGCGCACCTTCCGATCGTTCGCCCGCCGCATCTGCGCGGCCATCTTGTCGACCGCGAGGTCCAGTGCCCCCATCTTGTCGACGGCGGCCGCCTCGGCCCGGATCACCGGTCCCTTGGAGTACGCCGTGAGCTCGATCCGCACCGCGCGATCGGCCTGGCGTGGATTGCGCTCGTTCTCGACCTCGACCTGTACGCGCATGATCCGGTGGTCGTGCTTCTCGAGTCGGCCGAGCTTGTCGGCGACATGGTCCCGGAAGCGTTCCGACAGCTCACAGTGCCGGGCGGTGACCACCACGTCCATGGATTCCTCCTGATGTGCGGTTGGGTTACGAGGTCGCGTCCTCCCGAGCCGGACCGGGTCGGACCGGGCCGACCCGGGGTCGCGGCGTGGTGGAGTCCGCCCGGCCGACCTGGTCTTCGTCCCCACACCCGCCTGCTGAGGGGTTCGCAGCTTCCATGCCACTACTGCCCTTCTCCCGCAGGTCCCCGTGTAGGACGGAGGCTGCGAGGCAGGACTTACGACTAAGCCGCACCGTGCTCAGCACCACATTCACGGCGTTGGAACCGCGGATGCGCGCCTTACGTGGACCGTTTCGCCTGCGACTGGCATCGGCTTGTCGTCCTGATGTCCCGGGCGACCGGGGCGTCCGGACGACGCAACCACGGACCCGGACGGACTCCATGAACTGACGCTAGCCCGTGCACGGTGATCTTGAAACCGTTACCCCGAAGGAGGCGATCCCCGCCGCCGCGTGGCGGCCACGGCGACCACCGCCATCGGCGCGAGCCCGACGGCGCGAAGGGCACGCTGCGCCTCCGCGGCCGTGGCGCCGGTGGTCAGGACGTCGTCGCAGACGACCACGTGGAAGGCCTGGTTGCGCCGCGCCAGCCGACGCAGCGCCGGGGCGTGGGTCCGGAACGCACCCGCCACGTTGACGGCCCGCGCACGGGCATCCAGCCCGGCCTGGTCGGCCAGGCCTCGTCGGGCGCGGAGGAGCGCGACGCAGGACGCCGGGCAGCCCAGCGAGGTGAGCCGGGAGGCGGCGCAGCGGATCAGGTTCGTGGTCGGCTCGTGACCGCGATGTCGCGCCGTGCTCGGACGAGATGGCACGGGCACCAGCACGACCGGAGCCGCCGGACCGGACGGCAGGAGGTCGTCCAGGGCCGCTGCGACGGCCGTCGCGAGCAGGTCGCCGAGCGGACGCGCGAGTCCCAGGAGGCGGTGCTCCTTGTGACCGAGGATCATCTCGCGGACGGTGCCGGCGTACGCCGTGGCCGCCCAGGGCTCGGTCAGACCGGCCGGCCGCGGCGTCGGCCACGCCGGCCCCGGATGCGGGTCGAGGGCGTCGGCGCACGACGTGCAGAGGAGGCGGCCGGGGCGGCCACAGCCCACGCAGGTGGTGCCGAGGATCAGGTCACGGGCGGAGTCGAGCACGACCGAAGCCGACCACCGCCGTGACGCCAGGGCAACGCAGTCCAGGTCCGCTTGTGGATCATCCCGCGTACGCGAGCTGGTGGAACCCGTCCACGGCCAGCGGACGGTTGGTCTCGGTGGGAGAGATGTTGAGCAGACCCGACTGCGCGACGAGGGCGTACGGCGTCTCGCTGGGCGAGGTGACCAGGCGGCTCACGCGTCCGGTGATCTGGGTGGGCGACACCTGGTCGGGGCGCGTCGAGCCGTCCACGTTGAGGATCCGTACCTCCGACTGAGCCGGCGAGACACGGTCCAGGACGGCGATCGTGGTGGGCGACGTCCACCCGATGTCGCGGATCCGTGTGACGTCCTGGGCACCCCAGCTGATCGGCCGGCCCCGCGTGGCGCCCACCGGGCGTCCGTTCGCGTCGTACCGGAGCCGGCTCGCCACGAGGTGGTCCCGTTCGGGTCCTCGGACCACCGCCACGATCCGCGAGCCGTCCCACGAGACCAGGAATCGGCGGACCTGCGTGCCCGTGATGCCGGGGATCCGGATCCCGTGTCGGTTGCCGTCGATGAAGTAGGACACCCTGGCGCCCCTCGAGCCGTTCTGGATCTCCCAGAGCCGTTTGGCGAAGTCCCACGCGGGGCGGAGCAGCCCGCTTCCGTCCAGAACCGCGGTCGGCTGTGTCTGTCCGAGGACGGCTCCCACCTCCAGGCGGTCCGAGATCACCGCTGCCACGCGGTAACCGTCCAGGCTGACGGCGAAGGAGTGGATGCCGAGGTCTGCTTGACCGAAGGGGCCCTCCACCTTGGTCAGCCGGTTGACCGGCCCGGACACCAGCCGACCCTTGCGGAGGGCGTACACCTGGGAGCTGGCCCGCCAGTACGCCGGGTCGAAGCGGGAGAACTGTGCGCCGTCCACCGGATACCGCGAGTCGCCCGAGGCGTCGCTCACGGGCTCGTTGGCGATGGTCAGCGTGAAGGCCGTGATGGAGGGGTCCTGACGGAGAGTCCATGCGAGCTGCGCCAGGATCTGCTGGACGACAGGCTGGCTGAGTGGCCCGGGATCTGTTCCCTTGAGGCTGACCGTGGCCACTCCGCGGTCCACCGCGACGGGCTGAGCCTCGAGACCGGGCGGGATGAACGTGCGAGAGACCGCGCTGCCCAGGGACGGCTGCGGACCGCGCAGCAGGCCGCGGACCAGTGCGGAGGCGAGCTGTGCGCCCTGCGGGACGTGCACCGGCTCGGGGACCAGGATCCGACCGCTGGGGTCGAAGAAGTACAGCGAGGCGTCCTGGAAGTTCTGGTCGTAGAAGGTCTGCGGCACGACCAACGCGCTCGGCGCGCGGGCGATGCGCCACTCGCCGTCCTGGCGCTGCATCGGGAACGTCAACCGGGACGCGGCGGGGCTCAGGGGCCCCAACCACTGACCCCGCGACCCGATCTGCTCCGTGCCGCGCAGTCGCACCACCATCTCGTGGTGGGGCGTGGCCCCCATGTCCACGGAGGTGTAGGAGTACACGCGGTCGGGCTGCCAGGCCAGCTGGGCCTGCTTGGTGAGGTACTGGCGGGCGCTCTTGACCTGCACCGGCGTGGCCTGCATCGCCTCGAGGAAGCCGTTGACGATGTCGTCCGGCGCCTCACCGGGCTGCGGCGGGCGAGGCCGGCTGAAGGGCGCCTGGGCCTCTTCGAACTGCACGTTGGACCGGGCCTCCACGACAGCCCCGTGGTCCGGCACCTGCGCGCACGACGTCAGCCCGGCCGCGATGACCACCGCGAGGCCGCCCCCGAGGAGTGTTCCCGGCTTCATGCGACCACCTCGGCGGCGTCGTCGGGAACGAGCGGGAGGGGGCTGTGCCGGAGTGGGTGCCGGGCGTAGCGCGGCAGGGTGAGACGGAACTGCGCGCCTTCGTGCGGCTTGCCCCACGCCTGGAGCCAGCCTCCGTGCAGGTGCGTGTCCTCCAGCGAGATGGCGAGCCCCAGGCCGGTGCCGCCGGTGGTCCGGGCACGCGCCGGGTCGGCGCGCCAGAAGCGGTTGAAGACCATGGCCGACTCCCCGACCGCCAGGCCGACGCCGTGGTCACGCACCGCGATGGCGGCGGCCTGGTCGTCGGCCGCCACGGTGACCACGATCTCCTTGCTCTCGGCGTGGTCGATCGCGTTGACCACGAGGTTGCGGACGATGCGCTCGAGACGGCGTACGTCGGCCTCGGCGAGGCACGGTGTCTCGGGGGCGCGCACGAGGATGCTGGTGCTGCGCTGCTCGGCCAGGTAGCGGGTGGCGTCGACCACGCGGCGTACGACATCGGTGAGGTTCACGTCGTCGAGGTCCAGCACGGCGGCACCGGCGTCGAACCGGCTGATCTCGAGCAGGTCGACCAGCAGGGTCTCGAAGCGGTCGAGCTCGGTCTGCAGCAGCTCCGCCGCACGGCGGGTGGCGGGGTCGAACTCCGCACGCGACTCGTAGAGCACGGACCCGGCGAGCCGGACGGTCGTCAGCGGGGTCCGCAGCTCGTGGGAGACGTCCGAGACGAACCGTCGCTGGACGCGGCTCAGCTCCTCGAGCTGCCGGATCTGGCGCTGCAGGTTGGTCGCCATCTGGTTGAACGACGTGGCCAGGCGGGCGAGGTCGTCCTCCCCGGAGACCCGGAGCCGTTCCTGCAGCTGGCCCGCAGCGAGGCGCTCGGCGACGCGGCGGGCGAGCCGGATCGGGGTCACGATCTGCCGGGTCAGCAGCCAGGTGAGCGCGGCGATCAGGGCGAGCAGCAGGATGCCGGCGGTCAGGAGGGCCCGGCTCACCAGGGCGAGGTTCTGCTGGACGTCACTGAGCGGGAACAGGTAGTACAGCGTCCGGGTCGACCCGTCCGCCGGGATCTTCACCTGGGTCCCGACCACGATCCCCGGCGTGGACGGCTGAGGCTGCTTCCCGGTGTAGTGGATCGTGGTGTAGGTCCAGGCCTCCTTGCCCGAGGAGTCGAAGTGCTCGATGAGGGACTCCGGCACGCTGTGCGGGTCGAGCTGGGCGGAGTACTCGGGTCCTCGCTCCATGATCGGCGTGCCGGGCGGGGCGGCACCGGCCATCACGACCGTGAACCCGCGGACCTGCCCGCTCGCGTCGATCGGCTCCAACAGGTCACCGGCCTGCTCCGCGGCGTTGGTGTCCGTGCCGGGTACGGCGAGGAGGCGCTTGGAGGCCTGCTCGTTCTCGTTGCCCACCTCCGTGAGGACCGCATCGACGCGGCGGTCCAGCAGCCCCTGCTCGACCTGGCGGAGCAGGAACCAGCCGACCGCGGTGACGACGACCGCCGACAGCAGCACCGTGCTGACGACGACCCGCGCCTGGATGGACCGGCGCCAGAACGTCAGCCCCCGGCGAAGGGCCTCGGGGACGGTTCTCGTGACCATCTCATCTCACCGTGGACTCTGTGCTCGTGCTCGTGCTCGCGCTCACTGCTGACCGGTGCTCCCGGCCTTGTACCCGACGCCCCGGACCGTGAGGACGATCTCGGGGTTCTCGGGGTCCGCCTCGACCTTCGAGCGCAGGCGCTGCACGTGGACGTTCACCAGCCGGGTGTCGGCGGCGTGACGGTAGCCCCAGACCTGCTCGAGCAGCACCTCACGGGTGAACACCTGCCACGGCTTGCGGGCCAGGCACACCAAGAGGTCGAACTCCAGCGGCGTGAGGCTGACCGGCTGGCCGTCGCGCGTGACGGAGTGACCGGCCACGTCGATGGTGAGCGGTCCCACCGACAGTGTGTCGGCGCCCGGGACGTCGTTACGGCGTACCCGGGCGCGGATGCGGGCGACCAGCTCCTTGGGCTTGAACGGCTTGACGACGTAGTCGTCGGCGCCGGACTCCAGGCCGACGACGACGTCGACGGTGTCGCCCTTGGCCGTGAGCATGACGATCGGGACCCCGGACTCGGCGCGGATCTCCTTGCACACGTCGATGCCGCCCTTGCCCGGCAGCATGAGGTCGAGCAGGACGACGTCGGGCCGGTAGGCGTGGAACGCGTCGAGGGCGTCGTCACCGCGTTCGACCACCTGGGAGTCGAACCCCTCCTGGCGGAGGACGATCGACAGCATCTCCGACAGGGACGCGTCGTCGTCGACGACGAGCACGCGCGCGCGGAAGTCCTCAGCCTGGCTCACGGCGTCAATCTTGCCAGCCCAGACTGAGAATTCCTGTCAGTAGCGGTACTGCTCGGCCTTGTAAGGACCCTCGACCGCCACGCCCAGGTACGCCGCCTGGGAGTCCGTCAGCGTCGTCAGCTTCACGCCGAGCGCCGCCAGGTGCAGCCGGGCGACCTCCTCGTCGAGGTGCTTGGGCAGCACGTACACGCCGACCGGGTAGGCCTCGGGCTTGGTGAAGAGCTCGACCTGGGCCAGCACCTGGTTGGTGAAGGAGTTCGACATCACGAAGCTGGGGTGTCCGGTGGCGTTGCCGAGGTTCATCAGACGGCCCTCGGACAGCACGATGATGGAGTGCCCGCCCGCGGACTCCGGGAACGTCCACACGTCGACCTGCGGCTTGACGTTGGAGCGCTCGACACCGGGGAACGACTCGAGCCCGGCCATGTCGATCTCGTTGTCGAAGTGGCCGATGTTGCCCAGGATCGCCTGGTGCTTCATCTTCGACATCTGCTCGACCGTGACGACGTCCCGGTTGCCGGTCGCCGTGATCACGATGTCGGCGATGCCGAGCACGTCCTCGAGGGTCGAGACCTGGTAGCCGTCCATCGCCGCCTGGAGCGCACAGATCGGGTCGATCTCGGTCACGATCACGCGGGCACCCTGGCCGCGCAGGCTCTCCGCGCAGCCCTTGCCCACGTCGCCGTAGCCGCAGACGACCGCGACCTTGCCGCCGATGAGGACGTCGGTGGCGCGGTTGATGCCGTCGATCAGGGAGTGGCGGCAGCCGTACTTGTTGTCGAACTTGGACTTGGTGACCGAGTCGTTGACGTTGATGGCCGGGAAGAGCAGCGAGCCTTCCTTCATCATGTCGTAGAGCCGGTGCACGCCCGTCGTGGTCTCCTCGGTGACGCCGCGGATCTCGGCCGCGATCTGGGTCCACCGGTTGTCGCTCTCGGCGAGCGAGTCGCGGAGCACGCCGAAGATGACCTGCTGCTCGTGGCTCGCGGCGCTCGCCGGGTCGGGTGCCTCGCCCTTCTTCTCGGCCTCGACGCCGAGGTGGACCAGGAGCGTCGCGTCGCCGCCGTCGTCCAGGATCATGTTCGCCTTGGTGCCAGCGGGCCACTGCAGGATCTGCTGGGTGCACCACCAGTACTCCTCCAGCGTCTCGCCCTTCCAGGCGAAGACCGGGACGCCCTGCGGGTCGTCGACGGTGCCGTTCGGCCCGACGGCCACGGCGGCCGCGGCGTGGTCCTGGGTGGAGAAGATGTTGCAGGAGGCCCAGCGCACGTCGGCCCCGAGCGCGACCAGCGTCTCGATGAGGACCGCGGTCTGGATCGTCATGTGCAGCGAACCCGCGACCCGGGCGCCCGCGAGGGGCTGGGAGTCGGCGTACCGGGCACGCATCGCCATCAGGCCGGGCATCTCGTGCTCGGCGAGAGTGATTTCCTTCCGGCCGAACTCGGCCAGGGCCAGGTCGGCCACCTTGAAGTCCATTGTTGCCTCCCGCTCCGCCGGTCGCTGGAGCGCGACCGCACTGCTGGAAAGGTTAGGACTCGGACGCGCCAACAGCAGAATCCTGGACGTCCCCTTCCGCGTCCCTCACTCGGGCGTCGGGCAGCCATCGGGCGACGGCCATCGCCACGAAGACGGCGGGGATCGCCAGCAGTGCGACCAGCGCCGGGAAGCCGAGCACCTGCGACCCGGCAGCGAAGCACAGGAACAGGGCGATCGCACCGACCTCCTCGAGGACACCGAGCACACTGGTCACCGTCGCCCGCGCCGGACCGGTGATCGTGTCCTGCAGCCGCGTCTCACCGACCAGCATCGCGTTGTTGCACAGGCCGTAGCCCACGGCGATGGCGACGAACCCGACGTACGGCGAGACGAGGGCACCGACCGAGATCAGGACCGCGCCGATGGCCAGCATGGTCGCGACCAGAGGCCCCCGCACGCGCGCCGTGCGGCCGACCAGTGCGGTGCCGATCGCCTGACCGACCACGGTGACGGCGATCAGGATCGGCACGACCGTGGTCGAGACGTCGTGTGCGCGGGCCACCAGCGGGAAGTACTCGTCGTACGTCGTCATCGCCACCATGGCCGCGGCCAGGAGCAGCACCCGGCGCACGTCCGGATGGTGCCGCGACTCGGAGAGGCCCGACCGCAGCATCGCCACGTACCGCGACGCGGCGTGCTCGGTGCCGGAGACCGCCCCCTCGTCGTGCGGGGCGTGGCGCGCGCGATGGGAGACCGGGAGTGTCGCGGCGAGGACGGCCTGGATGCCGGCGATCGCCACCGACGTCCAGCCCACCAGGGCATAGCCGCCGACGTAGAAGAGGCCGGCGGCCGCGGCGCTCGCGACCAGGTTGGCCACCAGCGCCGTGGACTGCGCCCAGCCGATCAGGCCGGCGTAGCGCTCGGGCGCACCGCGCTCGACCAGCTCGTCGTACACCATCGACTCGAAGGTGCCCGACATCAACGCGCTCGACAGTCCCCACAGCACGAAGCCCAGGGCGAAGCCGGCGAAGGTCTGCCAGACCATCCAGGTCGCGAACCCGGCGCCGTAGATGACGGCCGAAAGCACCAACAGTCGACGTCGGTCGAACGTGTCCGCCCATGCCCCCGACGGGACCTCGCACAGGAACGAGGTCAGGGACCAGATGATGAAGAGCAGCGAGATCTCGCCGCTGTCGACCCCGCGGTCGGCGAACAGCAGCGCGTACACGCTGTAGAGAGGGACGAGGTCCCGCGAGGCGTGGTAGGCGAGGACGCGGGGGACGAACCCGTCGCGACGCTCACCCACCACCCCGACTCATATGTGGCCGGAGAAGTGACGCATGCAGGCAGGCTAGACCCGCCTCGCCCGAGCGAGCCAGGGACTTACCGATGGAGCGCCGGCAGGAGATCGGCCGCGTGCCGGTAGGGATGGACGTGGACGTTGCCGACGCCCAGCAGGCAGGCCTCCCCACTCGTCGCATCGGCGGTGATGCCGACGGAGGTCACCGGACCCGCGGGCGCACCGGCCGGCGGGTCGACCACGATGTGCGGGAACCGGCCGATCAGCAGGATCCGGATCACGTGCCCGGACCTGCACTCGCCGCCCAGGTTGGGCTGACGGACCTTGCCCGGCCTGATCACCGCGGTCACGCTCGTGACCCGGGCCCTCTCCTTGTCCATCTCGCGCTGGGCGACCGCGACCGCTGCGGCGTACTGGCTCGAGGTGAGCGGTCCGTCGTCGGCCGGGTCCCCGACTCCCTCGTGCTTGGCGTCGGCACGCATCAGCTCGGCGCCCCAGAGCCCGACGACCCCCAGCAGCACGCCCGAGGCGGCGAAGACGAGCACCGTCCTCATCCGCCGTGTCATCGCGCACGCCCCCGTGCGTGTCCCCCGACCACGTTGGCACGGTAACTCCGGAAGGGCCACGCGTCATCACCACGGTGAGGGCGACATCGCTCGTCCCGCGGCAACGCCTTCCACCAGCATGCGAGCACCGCCGGCGTCGCCCGTCAGGGGTCGGGTGGTTTCGAGACGGGCCCCAGGGGGCCCTCCTCAACCACCGGAGGGCGCGGGCCCTCCTCAACCACCGGAGGGCGCGGGGCCTCCTCAACCACCGGAGGGCGCGGGGCTCAACCACCGGAAGGCGCGGGCTTACTCGGCGACCAGCAGTCGTCAGTCGGCCGAGGGGCGGGTGACGTCGGGTTCGAGGTAGATCACCCGGGCGATGGGTTCGGCGGTGCGGATGGAGGCCTCGGCGGCGTTGATGGCGTCGGCCACCTCCGCGGCGGTGTCGGCGGCGGGGACGGCGATCTTGGCGGCGACCAGCAGCTCGTCCGGGCCGAGGTGCATGGTCTTGAGGTGCACGACCTTCTCGATCCCCTCGGTGCCGGCGAGCGCGTCCACGATGCGGAGCTCGGCCGCCACCGTCGCCGACTCCCCGATGAGCAGACTCTTGGTCTCGATGCACAGAACCACGGCCACGGCGACCAGGAGCAGGCCGATCAGTGCCGTCCCGATGACGTCGAACCACAGGTTCTGCGTGATCAGCGCGAGGCCGACCCCGAGCAGGGCGAAGAACAGGCCGCACAGAGCCGCGAAGTCCTCCAGCAGGATCACCGGCAGCTCGGGCTCCTTGGCACGGCGTACGAACTGCACGTAGGACGCGTCGGCCCTGACGTGGTTCGTCTCCCGGATGGCAGTGCGGAACGACAGGCTCTCCATCACGATCGCGACGA
>DATBDF010000233.1:0-1542 GCA_036270075.1 Nocardioides sp. | reverse complement strand
GGTCACCGGCCGCCCGAAGCACTATTACTCGATCTACCAGAAGATGATCGCCAAGGACGTCGACTTCGACGACATCTACGACCTGGTGGGCATCCGCATCCTGGTCGACACCGTCCTGGACTGCTACACCGCGCTCGGCATCATCCACGCGCGATGGAACCCGGTCGCGGGCCGGTTCAAGGACTACGTCGCGATGCCGAAATTCAACCTGTACCAGTCGCTGCACACGACGGTGAAGGGCCCCGGCGGCAAGCCGGTCGAGCTGCAGATCCGGACCTGGACGATGCACCGCCAGGCCGAGTACGGCGTCGCCGCGCACTGGAAGTACAAGGAAGAGATGGTCTTCAGCCGGCCGAAGAACGGCCGGGACGACGGCCAGGACATGACCTGGCTCCGCCAGCTCGTGGACTGGCAGCGGGAGACCGAGGATCCCGCCGAGTTCCTCGACTCGCTGCGCTTCGACCTGGCCGTCGGCGAGGTCTACGTGTTCACCCCGCGCGGCGAGGTGGTGGCGCTGCCGCAGGGGGCGACGCCGGTCGACTTCGCCTACTCCATCCACACCGAGGTCGGGCACCGGACGGTCGGCGCCCGGGTCAACGGCCGCCTGGTCGCCCTGGAGTCCACCCTGGACAACGGCGACACGGTGGAGATCTTCACCTCCAAGGCCCCCGAGGCCGGGCCGAGCCGGGACTGGCTCAAGTTCGTGCAGAGCCCACGGGCCAGGAACAAGATCAGGCAGTGGTTCTCCAAGGAGCGCCGCGAAGCCGCCGTCGACGCGGGCAAAGACCAGCTCGCCAAGGCGATGCGCAAGCAGGGCCTGCCGCTGCAGCGGATCGCCGCCGCCGACAGCCTGCTCGACCTGGCCCGCGAGTTGCGCTTCGCCGATGTCTCGGCGCTATACGCCGCGGTCGGCGAGGGCCGGGTCAGCGCCCAGTCCGTGGTCGAGAAGCTGGTCAGGTCGCTCGGCGGCCTGGACGGGGCCCAGGAGGACCTGGCCGAGCTCACGCTGCCGACCAAGGCCCCCCAGCCACGGAAGGCCGGCGAATCCGGCGTCGAGGTCAACGGCGCGCCGGACGTGTGGGTGCGGCTGTCCCGGTGCTGCACCCCGGTACCGGGTGACCCGATCATCGGCTTCGTTACCCACGGACACGGCGTGTCCGTGCACCGGACCGACTGCGTTAACCTCGCCCACCTGTCCGAGGTCCAGCGCGAGCGGATGGTCGACGTGCACTGGCAGCCGACCGACGGCTCGGTGTTCCTGGTCGCCATCCAGGTCGAGGCGCTGGACCGGACCCGGCTGCTCTCCGACGTGACCCGGGTCCTATCCGACCAGCACGTGAACATCTTGTCGGCCACGGTGACGACCACCCGGGACCGGGTCGCCTTCAGCCGCTTCACCTTCGAGATGGGCGACCCCAAGCACCTCGGCCACGTCCTGCGCGCCGTCCGCGCCATCGACGGCGTCTACGACGTCTACCGCGTCACGAGTTAGCCCGAGTGACGACCCAGAATTAACGGATCCCCCCTTCCCCCCGAAGGGGG
>DATBDF010000232.1:0-9602 GCA_036270075.1 Nocardioides sp. | reverse complement strand
CTCGCACGCACGCGTCCGTCGGCGCTCGCACGGACGCGTGGGTCGGGGCTCGCTCGGCGGCTCCGCCGGGGATCGTCGGGTCGCCTCGCACCCAAGCGTGCCTCGGCGCTCGCTCGGCGGCTCCGCCCCGGCTCCGCCGGGGATCGTCGGGTCGCCTCGCACCCAAGCGTGCCTCGGCGCTCGCTCGGCGGCTCCGCCCCGGCTCCGCCGGGTCGGAGCCGTCTCACTCGGGCCTCACGATCCGATTGAGCTCGAAGTGCATCGGGTCGGTGTAGTGCCAGGTGCCGCCCCAGGTGAAGCCCCACTTCTGGAAGATCGCGACGACCTGACGGTTCATCTGCCCGACGGTGCCGCGCTGGTTCTCCGGGACGTTGAGGTCGAAGGCGAGCCCGAAGGCGTGGTTGGACAGGGTCGTCGTGCCGGCGATGAAGCGGGGAACGAAGCAGCCGCCGTACTGCGCGGGATGGATGGCCGACGACAGCCCCTGCGCGGCGATCTCCTCGAGGGCGGCGCGCAGCTGCGGGAACATCTGCGTGTTGCAGGTCATCGACCCGACGATCGGCATCGTCTCGGTCGAGATGTGGGCGTTCACCCAGGCCTGCTGCGGCGCGATCCGTCCACCGCCGAGCACGGTGTAGCTGTAGGAGCCCACGGCGTCGGCGGCGCTGCCGACGAGGAACGCGGTCTGCACGGCCTGCGGGTCGAGCCCGAGTCGAGCAGCGACGTCCAGGCGCTGGACCGACGCCGTGTGGCCGACGATCCGCTGGATCGGCTTGCGGATCGACAGCGGCGTCCGGATCCCGGTCGACACGAGCAGCGCGTTCCCCGTCCGCATGCCCAGCGTCTTGATCCAGGTGTTGTTGACGACGGCGTCGATCTGGGGGATCTGCGGCGAGTAGGCGCCGACATGGATCTTCGGGGCATCCGAGCGGCCGCCCAGCTGGACGTACCCGCTCCTGGCCACCTGCTTGCGGAAGCTCGGCCGCAGCGCCATCTCACCGCCGGCGATCCGGTCCCACTCCGGCTGGAACTGCGCCACCACGCGGTTCGAGGTGATCGGGTCGGTGTTGAAGTTCCGGTACGTCGCCGGGTCGACCGCCGCGACGTTGATCGCGTGGTCCTCGATGCTGACCTGGGCCAGGCTGAACCGCTCGGTGGCGGTCACGCCCTGGATGTGGCGGATACGCCGGACCATCCGATCGCTCAACGGATGGCTGCGGAAGATCAGGATGTCCGCGGTGTGCAGCGGTGCCTGGAACGGTCCCGGGCGGTCGACGGCATGCTCGTCGGCCGTGGGACTGGTGGAGGGATCGGCACTCGGCGTCATGGAAGAGCCGGTCGGGCTCGACGAGGGGCTGCTGGGATCCGCCGACGCGTTGGACGAGCCGTCGCCGCAACCGGCGGCGAGAAGGGCAGGCAGCACGCAGGCCGCCACCGCGGCAGCCAGACGTGACCGCGCTGCCCCCATGGGGGGCAAGATTACGGGCGGCATGGCTGGCGGCCTCGTCGGCGTCAGTGCCCCCGAGTCGGGCAGTCGAGCTGATGACTCGAGGGGATGTGCTCGCCCACAGGCTCCACGACACGGCGTGCCGGCGGGCCGTGGGAGATCGTGAGCCACGCGATCACGCCCCCGAGCACCAGCAGGGCGGCACTCGCGATCATCGCCTTCTGGTACGCGGCGCCGAACGCCACCGGGTCGGCGTACTGCTCACCCCCGAGTCCGACCGCGACCGGCAGGGCTGCCACCGCGAACAACGACCCGGCCCGCGCCACGGCGTTGTTCACGCCGCTCGCGATCCCCGTGCGGTCCCCCGGTGCCGCGGCGAGCACCGTCGCCGTCAGGGGCGCGACCATGAGAGCCAGGCCGAGACCGAAGACGCAGACCGACGGCAGGACGCCCGTCCAGTACGACGTGCCCGCGTCGACCCGCGCCAGCCCGGCCACCCCCAGCGCCATCACGAGCGGGCCGACGGTCATCGGGATGCGCGGACCGATCCGCGCCCCGAGCGCGCCACCTCGGGGAGCCAGCAGGAGCATGATCACGGTCAACGGGAGCATCGCGAGGCCCGCCTCGAGGGGCGAGTACCCGACCACCGTCTGGAGGTCCAGGACGAGGAAGAACATGATCGCTCCCAGCGCGGCGTACACGAGCAGCGTCATCGCGTTCGCGGCGCTGAAGTCGCGGGACGCGAACATGTCCAACGGCATCATCGGGTGGCGCGACCGGTGCTCGACGACGAGGAACGACGCGCCCGCGACGACGCCGATGCCCAGCGCGAGCAGCGCGTGCGACGAGTGGAACTCGATCAGCCAGTAGGTGAGGCCACCCAGGGACATCGCCGCCAGGATCGCGCCGACCACGTCGAAGGGACCCTGCTTCTCGGCCCTCGTCTCAGGCACCCACCGCAGCGCGGCCATCACGGTCAGCGCCGCGATCGGGGCGTTCACCAGGAAGATCCAGCGCCAGTCGGCGTACTCGATGAGGAGGCCACCGACGAACGGTCCGATGGCTGCGGCGATGCTCCCGAGCCCCGACCAGGCGCCGATCGCCCGGCCGCGGTCGTCCGGTCGGAACACCGCCTCGATGATGGCCAGGCTGCCCGGGGTGAGCAGCGCACCGCCGACGCCCTGGAGAAGGCGTGCGGCGATCAGCATGGTCGGGTCGGCGGCCATGCCGCAGAGCACCGACGCCACGGCGAACCACACCACGCCGATCACGAACACCCGCCGGCGCCCGAGACGGTCGCCGAGCGCGCCGCCCAGCAGGACAAGGCTGGCCAGCATCAGCAGGTAGCCGTTGGTGACCCACTGGAGCTGCGCGAGCGAGGCGTTGAGGTCCTTGCCGATCGTCCTGAGGGCGACGTTGACGACGGTGCCGTCGAGCATCGCCATCCCCGACCCGAGCACCGCGGCCGCGATGACGCCCCGTCCCGGTCCGGTGGAGTACTCGATCGTCCCCGCACTCACTTCTGTGACACTACGTCGTCCGACTCAGGCTCAGGTTTGCAGCGCCCGACTCGCGATCCAGGCGATGTCGTCGGCGGTGTCGGCCGGCTCGGCGACCGGGTGGACGACGTGCGACAGCACCAGGCGCACGACCATGTCGATGGCCGCCTCCAGGTGCCGGTCGTCGATGGCGATCGGGTAGGCCGAGACCCTCTCCCGCACCGCGTCGGAGGCGGTCAGGACCAGGGCGTCGTTCCGGGTGGTGAGCAGGGGAAGGAGCTCGGTCTCGGCGCCGTACGACACCGAGACGACCGCCTGCAGGAGCGCGTTCGTGCGCGCCAGCTCGAGGACGCCGCGCGACGCGCTGCGGATCGCCTCCACCAGGTCGTCGGGTTGCTCGTCGAAGGCACGGTCGACGACCGCGAGGAACTTCGCCAGTTCGGCGAGCACCATCTCCTCGGCCAGTCGTGGTTTCGAGCCGACCTCGTTGTAGACGGTCTGACGCGAGACGCCCACCCGCTCGGCGAGCCGCCCCATGGTGACCCCCGCCCAGCCGACCTCGAGGGTCAGCTCCGCCGCCGCCGCGACCACCCGCTCGTGGGTCGTCGGGGCGGCCGCGGTCACGTCCGCGAGTCTAGGGACGCGAGGTCGTGCTCCTCCGCGACGAAGTCGACCTTCTCCCGTACGCCGCAGTCGGGACAGCACCAGCTCTCGGGGATCTCCGACCACGCCGTCCCGGCCGCGAACCCCTCCCTCTCCTCGCCGGCCACGACGTCGTAGGTGTAGCTGCACCCCGGGCAGCGCCAGACCGACGCGGCGGCACCCCGGGTCTCGACACGCTCGCTGACGCTCGCTGCTCGACCACCGACCGTCTCGGTGGTCTCGGTGGTCTCGGTGGTCTCGCTCGTCTCGGTGGTCGAGCCGGGCGAGCCGCTAGGCGAGCCCGAGTCGAGACCCGGGGCGCTGGACCTCTGCGGCTCACCTGCTTCGACGCCGGCGCCGTACCGAGCGAGGACCCTCTCCCGATGACGGGGCGAGATGTTCGCGCGGCTGATGTCGCCACCGAAGTGGGCGAGCACCCTCGGATCCATGACCCGCCGCCAGACGGCGGGGACGATCGCGAGCACGATCATCCCGGCGTACCCGGTCGGGAGCACCGGGCTCTCCTGGAAGTCGCGCAGCGACTGGTAGCGCCGCGTCGGGTTGGCGTGGTGGTCGCTGTGGCGCTGGAGGTGGTACAGCAGCACGTTCGTCGCGATGTTGTTGGAGTTCCACGAGTGCGACGGGTCGACACGCTCGTACCGCTGCCGCTCGCCGACACCGACCTTCTGGCGGAGCATCCCGTAGTGCTCCATGTAGTTGACGACCTCGAGCAGCGAGAAGCCGACGACGGCCTGGACCAGCAGGTACGGCGCGATGCCGACGCCGAGCCAGACGGTCAGCGCACCCCACAGGACAGCCGACATCAGCCACGCGTTGAGCACGTCGTTGGAGATCCGGAACGGGTGCTGCTTGCGTCGCGCGATGCGGTTCCTCTCCAGGTTCCACGCCGAGCGCAGCGAGCCCCCGACCGTCCGCGGCCAGAACTCGTAGAAGCTCTCCCCCACCCGCGCCGACGCCGGGTCCTCCGGGGTGGCGACGCGGACGTGGTGACCGCGGTTGTGCTCGATGTAGAAGTGCCCGTAGAAGCTCTGGGCGAGGGCGATCTTCGACAGCCACCGCTCGTGGGCCTCCTTCTTGTGGCCGAGCTCGTGGGCGGTGTTGATCCCGATGCCGCCGATGCAGCCGATCGAGACGGCGATGCCGATCTTGTCGAGCGCGGTCAGGCCCCCGTGGGAAACGAGATACACGGCGCCGACGAACCCGGCGTACTGGATGGGCAGGAAGAGGTAGGTGATCCAGCGGTAGTACCGGTCCTTCTCCAGCGCCTCGATGACGTCGTCTGGCGGGTTGGAGCGGTCGAGACCGGCGGCCAGGTCGATCGCCGGCACGATCACGAGGATCACGATCGGGCCGATCCAGAACCACACGCCCCAGCCGGTCAGCCGCCACATCCCGATCGCGATGAAGGCCAAGGACGGCACCACCAGGCCGACCAACCACAGGTACCGCTTCCGGTCGCGCCACTGCTGCGTCGACCCCTGCGGCACGGTGCTCTTCACGATCCCGGACGTCATGAGCGCCTCCTCGCCAGGTTTACATCACCGTATGATTTGTAAAGTCGGTCGGCAAGGGTCCGGACATATCGGGAGGTTGCTCCGTGCGGCCCGGCCGCGGGAGATTGGGTGTATGACGGCAACGAGTTCGGGGCTTCCCTTCGGCATCGACTTCGGTGGCAGCGGGATCAAGGGCGCGCCGGTCGACCTGACGAACGGCGAGTTCGCGGCGGATCGGGTACGCATCGACACCCCGATGCCGTCCACGCCTGAGGCCGTGGCCAAGGTGTTCGTCGAGCTGCTCGGGTCGTTCTCGGCCAGCGACGGGGCGGTCGGGGTGACCGTGCCCGGTGTCGTGAAGCGTGGGGTCGTGCGCTCGGCCGCCAACATCGACAAGCACTGGGTGGGCGAGGACGCCGACCAGCTGTTCACCGAGGCCACGGGTCGCGCGGTCCACGTCGTGAACGACGCCGACGCGGCGGGGCTCGCCGAGGTCCGGTACGGCGCGGCGAAGGGTCGCGGCGGGCTGGTCATCGTCACCACGCTCGGCACCGGGATCGGCTCGGCCCTGGTCTACGACGGTGTCCTGGTCCCGAACTCCGAGCTCGGTCACCTCGAGATCGACGGCCACGACGCCGAGAAGCGAGCGGCCTCCAGCGTGAAGGACCGCGAGGAGCTCTCCTGGGAGGAGTGGGCGAAGCGGCTCACGACGTACTACCGCGAGCTCGAGCAGCTGTTCTCCCCGGAGCTCTTCGTCGTCGGCGGCGGGGTCAGCAAGAAGGCCGAGCACTTCCTCCCGCTGGTCGACATCGAGACCGAGATCATCCCCGCCCAGCTCCGCAACGCCGCCGGGATCGTCGGCGCCGCCCTCTACGCGACCGAGAGCAAGGACTGACCGCATCCCGGTCGGGCGGCCGGAACTTCCCCGTCCGATTCCCCCGCCTGAGCGGGGAATCCGGACGTTGTTGGCCTTTGCAACCCACACGAAGGGGCCACTCACCCGCCTAGGCGGGGTTCCCGGGGCCGAGCTCACCTCAGGGGGCGACCGCGAGCTGGGTCTCGATGTCGGCCACCAGCTCGCCGGGCTGGGTCTGGGGGGCGTAGCGGTCGACCACGGACCCGTCCCGGGCGACCAGGAACTTGGTGAAGTTCCACTTGATCGCCCCGCCGCCCAGGCCGCGCTTCTCGTTCTTGAGCCAGGCGAACAGCGGGTGCGTGTGGGAGCCGTTGACGTCGATCTTGGCGAACATCGGGAAGGTGACGCCGTAGTTGCGCTCGCAGAACGTCGCGATCTCGTCCTCGGTGCCCGGCTCCTGGTGCCCGAACTGGTCGCAGGGGAAACCGAGCACCGTGAGACCGCGGCCGGCATAGGTGTCGTAGAGCTGTTGCAGCCCTTCGTACTGCGGGGTGAGCCCGCACTTGCTGGCGGTGTTCACCACCAGGACCACCTCGCCCACGTAGGTTCCGAGATCCTGGTCCTTCCCGTCGATCGTCACGGCGTGGAAGTCGCCCAGGTTGGCGGGCTGGCTCATCAATCAGCTCCTCTGATAGCGGCAGCGACGGCCTTCGGCACGTCGGGGTGGAAGACGGTCGGGATGATGAAGCTCGGGTTGAGCTCGTCGTCCTTGACGACGTGGGCGATGGCCCGGGCGGCTCGCAGCAGCATGTCGGTGGTGATCTCCTTCGCCCGGGCGTCCAGGAGCCCGCGGAAGACGCCGGGGAAGGCGAGCACGTTGTTGATCTGGTTGGGGAAGTCGGAGCGACCCGAGGCGACGACGGCCGCGTAGCGCTCGGCCTCGGCCGGATCGACCTCCGGGTCGGGGTTGGCGAGCGCGAAGACGACGGCGCGATCGGCCATGTCGACGATCCACTCGGCGGGCAGGATCCCGGGCGCGCTGACGCCGATGAACACGTCAGCACCGCGAAGCGCGTCGTGCAGTCCGCCGTGCAGGCGGTTCGCGTTGGTGCGGGTGGCGAGCTCGGCCATCGCCGGGCTCAGCGTGTCGTCGTCGGCGGCGAGGATGCCGTCCTTGTCGACGACGACCACGTCACCGGCTCCGCCCGCCAGCAGCACCGTGACGATGGCGGAGCCGGCCGCGCCGGCGCCGGACACCACGATCCGGACGTCGGGAAGCTTCTTCTCCACGCACCGCAGGGCGTTGGTCAGCGCCGCCTGGACGACGATCGCCGTGCCGTGCTGGTCGTCGTGGAAGACCGGGATGTCCAGACGTTCGCGCAGCCGGCGCTCGACCTCGAAGCAGCGCGGAGCGGCGATGTCCTCGAGGTTGATCCCGCCGAAGCCGGGCGCGATCAGCTCCACGGTCCGGACGATCTCGTCGGTGTCCTGGGTGTCCAGGCAGATGGGCCAGGCGTCGATGTCGCCGAACCGCTTGAAAAGGGCGGCCTTGCCCTCCATCACCGGCAACGCGGCGCCCGGGCCGATGTTGCCGAGGCCGAGCACCGCGGACCCGTCCGTGACGACCGCGACGGAGTTGCCCTTGATCGTCAGGCGCGAGACGTCCTCGGGGTTCTTCGCCAAGGCCATGCTCACCCGGCCGACGCCGGGGGTGTAGGCCATCGAGAGGTCGTCGCGGGTCCGCAGCGGCACCTTCGACGTCACCTCGATCTTGCCGCCGATGTGGAGCAGGAAGGTGCGGTCACTGACCTTGTGCACCTCGACGCCGTCGACCTTCTCCACGGCAGCGACCACGACCTCGGCGTGGTCGGCGTCGGCGGCCGAGCAGGTGACGTCGACGACGAGCCGGTCGTGGCTGGAGTCGGCGACGTCGATGGCGGTGACGATGCCGCCCGCCTTCGCGATCGCCGTGGCCACCGTCCCGACGACCCCGTGGTCGGGTGCGGTGTAGAGCCGCATGGTGATCGAGTACGACGACGGGGTGGCCGACATGCACCTCACCCTAGCCGCGGCGCACGAACCTCGATCGGGCGCTCCGAGAACGGAGCAGCACGCCCGCGAGAAGCACCAGCGCCGCGACCTGGGCCACGACGACGGTCTGGATCAGCGCCCCGCGGTGCACGTCGTACAACCAGCCCGCCAGGCCACCGCCCGCGAGCGCCGCGACCGCCTGGAACGCCGCGAAGGCGCCGTACGCGGTGCCGAGCCGCGACGCGGGAACCAGGTCGGCGACCAGCGCCTTCACGGTCGAGTCCTGGACTCCCGTGGCCGCACCCCACAGGAGCACCCCGACGACGGCGATCCACACCGTGTCGGTGAACACCAGGGCCGGCACCACCGCCACGACCACGGGCAGCACGAGCAGCGTGCGGCCCCCGATCCGGTCGTAGGCGAAGCCGGTGCCGAGCGACGACAGGGCCTCGGCGCCCATGGCCGCGGCGTAGACGATCGGCACCACAGCCGCGGCCACGAGGTGGTCGGTCACGAGGTGGAAGGAGATGACCCCGAAGGTCATCAGGCCGACCGTGATCAGCGAGCAGGCGACGGCGTAGACGTAGAACACGCGCGGCAGTCGCTCCAGCACCACGTCGTCGCTCGCCGTCGGGTGCCGAGGGTCGCCGACGTACCGATGCATCCACGCCAGCACGCCGAGGGCGACGGCACCGGGGACCGCGAGGACGAGCAGCCCGGCCCACTGGTACGTCGTGATGGCGACGACGGCGGCGACGAGCAGCGGACCGAGGAACGCGCCGGTCTGGTCGAGGGCCTTGTGCACGCCGAACCCGCGACCGCGACCGACGTCCTTCGCGGCTACCGCGAGCAGCACGGACTTGGCGGGACTCCGGATCGCCTTGCCGGTGCGCTCGAGCAGGACCATCGCACAGGCGAAGGCGAGGCCGGCGCTCCCCAGCGCCGGTGCCAGCGCCATCAGGGGCACGCAGACGGCGGTCATCGCATAGCCGAGCACCATCCACCACCAGTAGCGACCCGAGCGGTCGGCGGCGGGGCCCGAGAACAGCCGGAACCCCAGGGCGGCGGCCTCGCCGGCGCCGGTGACGAGCCCCACGGTGAGCGCCGAGGCTCCGAGCGACGCGAGGTACGGCCCGGTGATCGAGCGGGCACCTTCGTAGACCAGGTCCACGAGCAGGCTGACCACACCCAGCCAGAGGACCGTGCGCCAGCCGGCCCACGACCGCGTGCGGTGGGCGAGGTCAGACATCGACGTCAGGCATCTCGGCCCCGTCGGTGCCAGGCCCAGATCAGGCCGGCGAGGATGAGCACGATGATCGCCGCGCTGGTCACGCCGAGCGCGTGGGTGATGGTGCTGATCGAGTGAGCGGCGAAGTAGCCCAGCAGCACGCATGCGCTGCCCCAGAGCACGGCACCGGTCACGTTGAACACGAGGAACCGTCGGTACTCCATGCGGCTGGCCCCCGCCAGTCCGGGCATCACGGCACGGAGGAACGCCGTGAAGCGACCGGCCACCACTGCGCGGCCGCCCCGTTGGCGCAGGTAGCCCTGCGCGGCGGCGATGCGATCGGGATGTCGTCGCAGCACCGGTGCACGCACCAGCCGAGGTCCGA
>DATBDF010000231.1:0-4674 GCA_036270075.1 Nocardioides sp. | reverse complement strand
CGGTTTCAGACGCTTGTTCCATCCGCTGGTTCCATCTGCGTCACTCCGGCTTGTGTCCCTGCGTAGCTCAAGCGCGTCATAAGTGCGGTTCAGGTCCGTCTGACAGGCAAACCTCCAGAACTTTTCTGCGCCCCAGGTTCGCCAACCAATGCCGACGGCGCTCCCGCCCCAACCGGGGCAGCTTGGCCAACCCCACGCGCGCGCGGTCGGCCACGTGGCATGACGACCCCTACCCGAGCGCGCACGGTAAGGCCTCATGCCCGGACCCACACGCCGCCCGCACGTCGTACCTCGAGTACGCGCGCACGTCGCCGTCTGCCTCAGCCTCGGCGTCGTGGTCGGCCTCGCCGTTGGCCCCGTGGTGGTCCCCACGGCTTCGGCGTCCACGGACGGGTCACCTCAGAGCATGGGCAGGCAGATGCCCACGGGCACGCTCGCGCTCGACCTCGGCCGCAGTTCAGCCGTCCCTCGACTGCTCCATCGCACGCCCGGCAAGCCGAAGGCCCACGATGTCCACCGCGCGGGCGCGTCCGCAGGCCGCCATCACGGCACCGACACCCGCGGTGGGGACGTCAGCTCCGCAGACCGCGACCTCGCACTCGCCAGCACGTGGTACGTCGACCCGTCTCTGCTGACACCCCAACCTGGAGACAGCTCCACCACCCGCCAGGCTCGCACCGAGCTGGCGTCCGTGGTCGACCGCCTCGACGTCGTGATGGACCGCTACGACCAGGCCCGCGCCGGCGCGCAGGACGCGGCCGCGGCGGCCGCCAAGTCCCGCGTCGAGCTGGAGGCGGCACGCGACGAAGCTGCCGCAGCCCACCGGGTCTACGTACGGGACCACCAGCTCCTGGTCCAGCTGATCACCACCGACTACGAGGAGCCACCCCTCACCTCGCTCGACTTCCTCCTGGCCGCGCGTGACTTCCGCGACCTGACCGTCGGGATGGGGACCATGCAGCAGGTCGGTGACAACCAGGCGTCCGTGGTCACCGAGGCCGAGGCGGCCACCGAGAAGATGCGAGCAACAGCAGCGGGTGCCCGGCTCGCGGCCGATGCGGCGCGCCGCGCAGATCAGAAGGCCCACGACACGCTCGCGGCGGCCGCCGATGCCGGTCGGACGGCCATCGACCAGCTCCACAAGGCCCGCAACGTCCTCACCCTGTCGGTCCTGGCCGACCAGATGCAGACCAGCCTCGCCGACGCGATGAAGTACGCCGATCAGCTCAAGCCCGGGAGCGTCTCGTTCCCCCTTCCGCCGCACTCGGGGTTCTACGACAACCACAACTGGGGTGAGGTCAGCCCGCACTGGGCGTCGATCCACACCGGCGACGACTACTCGGTCGCGTGCGGCACCCCCGTCCTTGCCGCGACGGCCGGCACGATCGAGATCCTCACCGACCAGTCGTGGGCCGGCCCATGGCTGGTGATGGTCTCGACCGGGCGGGGAAAGCTGACCACGTGGTACGCCCACATGCAGGCGCTGGCCGTCGAGCCCGGCCAGCACGTGAAGCCCGGGCAGATCATCGGTCAGGTCGGCCAGGAGGGGAACGCGACCGGCTGCCACCTCCACTTCGAGCTCCACCCCAACGGGGGCAGCATCTACCAGGACACCACGGACCCGGACCCGTGGTTGAAAGCTGTCGGCAGCTATCCCGGCAGCTGAGCCGAGGGTCCGTCCAGCTGATTGGCACGTCGGGGGTAGGTGTGAGCGCGTCATTCCGTCCACTGCAGGACGCGCTCGTATCCCCGAGAGGGCCCGGGCCCACCATGCATGGGGATCGAGGGTGACCTCGGCACTCCGGCCTGAGCTGCGGAAGCGTCTGAAGGCGTCGAGCTGTGCCGGCGACCGGCCGACGACCATGGCGATGGGTCACGTCTGCGCCGCTCCGCGGCCGAGGGAGAGCCGACTGGGGGCCTGACTCCCTCGGAGATCTTGCAGCGTCAGCCGCTGGGGACGGTCCCGAGGGTCGGTTCGGGGGCCGGCCGCCGGTCCTCCGGGGCGCGGTCCGCGCCATACACCTGGTGTCCTTCCATCTGGGGCAGCAGCCGGTCGAGCCAGGCGGGAAGCCACCAGTTGTGGGGGCCGAGCAGCTTCATCGCGGCTGGCACCAGCACCAGGCGCACGATGGTCGCATCGACCAGAATCGCGGTCGCGAGCCCCAGGCCCAGCATCTTGATGACCGGGTCGTTGCCGGCGACGAAGCCGGCGAACACCGCGATCATGATCGCCGCACCGGCGGAGATGGTGCGGGCCGTGACGCCGATGCCGTGGACGACGGAGTGGTCGCTGTCACCGGTGCGGAGGTACTCCTCGCGGATCCGCGAGAGGAGGAAGACCTCGTAGTCCATGGACAGTCCGAACAGGATGGCGAACATGAACAGCGGGATGAACGAGATGATCGGCACGGTCGCGTGGAGGCCGATCAGGTCCTTGGCCCACCCCCACTGGAAGACCATCACGAGGACGCCGTACGCCGCGCCGACGCTGAGCAGGTTGAGCACGGCCGCCTTGGCCGGCACTGCGACGGACCGGAACACGACGACCAGGAGCAGGAAGGACAGCAGGACGACGGCGAGCACGAAGATCGGGAGCCGGTCCTGCACCCGCCTGCTCATGTCGGTCATCGTGGCGGTGTAGCCGCCGACGTGGGCCGTGGCCGGGCTCTGGTCCAGGGCCGCGGGAAGGACGTCGGACCGTAGCCGCTGCAAGGTCCGCTGGGTCTGCTCGTCCTGCGGCGTGGTGGTGGCCTGGGCGGTGACGATGCCCAGGTCAGGCGCGCTGCTGACCACCGAGGCTGCGGTGATGCCCGGATCCTTCGCGACCGCGGCGGCAACCCGCTGGGCCGCGCTGGCGTCACCGGCCGGGTCGACGGCGATGACCAACGGGCTGATAGCGCCAGGACCGAAGCCGTCGGCGATCAGGTCGTAGGCACGACGCTCGGTGCGCTCCTGGGGGTAGTTCCCCTCGTCGGGCATGCCCAGCCGCATGGCCGTCGCGGGCGCCGCCATCGCGAGCAGGATGGCGGTGCCACCGATCAGGTAGGCGACCGGGTGCCGCGTGACGTGGGCGCCCCAGCGGGTCCAGCGCTGCGTCGCCCTCGACGTGCGACGGGTAGGCCGCCGAGTGATCCGGTGACCTGCCAGACCGAGCATCGCGGGCAGCAAGGTGAGCGCTGCGAGGACCATCACCAGCACGACCAGGGACATCCCGATGCCGCCGGCGGCCACGAACGGAAGGCCCGCGAAGGCCAGGCCGAGGATGGCGACGACGACGGTGCCACCCGCGAAGAGGACCGCCTGGCCCGACGTGGCCAGGGAACGTCCCACGGACTCGGGGACGGAGAGCCCCGTCGCGAGGTACTCGCGGTGCCGGGTGACCAGGAAGAGGGCGTAGTCGATGCCGGCGCCCAGCCCGACCATCGAGGCCATGACCGGCGCCCATTGCGGGATGTCCACCTCATAGGCCACCAGCGAGAGCGCGCTCGTGCCGACCAGCAGGCCGAAGAGACCGATCACGACGGGAAGGCCGGCCGCTACCAGGGAGCCGAAGGCGACCAGGAGGATGACGAGGGCGGTGACGATCCCAGCGGCTTCGTACAGGCTCGTCGGCGGCTGGGAGAAGCTGAAGAACAGGTCACCTCCTCCCTCGAGCCGGAGGCTCGACCCGGACTGCGCGCGAGCGATCGCCGCGGTCAGCGCGGCGAGCGCGGACTTGTCGGTCTTCTCGATCACCGGGTACTGCAGCCGGATGATCGCGACCCGACCATCGCTGGACACCATCTGGGCCGCGACGGCCGCCTGCGGGTCCTGGGCGAGCACGCCGGCCGGGTCGCTCGCGCCGAGCTGGTCCTTCAGGCCCGTCAGGCGCTGCTCGACGGTGGCGAGGTCACGCCGTGCCCGGGGTGAGCTCAGGAAGGTCTGACCTTGGTCGCGCGGCGTCGCCACGACGTACGACGCGAGGCCACCTGCGCCGCCGCCGGCACGCGTCAACAGGTCGGCGGCTGCTTTGGAGTCGGTGCCCGGGGCCGCCATGGTGTTGTCGAGCGCGTGCCCAGCGGTGCTCCCCAGAGCCGTCACGGCGACGGCGAGGACCACCCAGACGCCCACAGTCCTCCACGGGTGACCGGCGGCCCAACGACCCCAGCGGTACAGGATGTGTGACATGGGAGGCTCCTCGGGTCGGACTGCTCCGGACTCGTGCCCGGCTGCTCCACCGTCCCGCGCGAGGCGGCTCGGACGGATCGGCGTCGAGGCCGGACTCCGGTCCTCCTGATGGCCAGGGCACGGCTCGTCCTTCCGGCGGGTACGCCGGGGCGTGGCGATCCCTACGCTGGGGTCGTGGTCACAGGCCGGCGCTCCATCTGGAACGAGCCGCGACCCGCCGGCGCCCCGCGGATCGGCCGTCTCGACTGGCTCCTGGTGGGTGCGTTCGAGGCCGCTGCCCTCATCGAGGGCGTCGTCCGGCCGGACGTGCCCCTGCGTCCCCTGGTCACCGCGCTCGCGGTGGCGACGATCCCCGCCCTGCTCCTGCGGCGGAGCCGGCCCCTGCTGGCCGCGCTGATCGGCTTCGGTGTCGCCGGCCTGCTCTCGGTCCTCCAGCTGGCGGGAGACACCGGCGACCTCGGCCTCTACTCCATGATGGTGGTCCTGGTCCTGCTCTACTCCCTCGTG
>DATBDF010000230.1:0-15370 GCA_036270075.1 Nocardioides sp. | reverse complement strand
GACCTCGACCTGATGGTCCCGCGCTACGAGGTCGGCGGGAGACGGAAGACGATCGCCAACCGTGGTCTGTCCGGCATCGACGGCGTCGTCTCCACGGCGATCGGGGCCTCACTCGGCCGGCGTTCGGCCCGCAGCTTCGCGCTGGTCGGCGACGTCACCTTCCTGCACGACGCCAACGGCCTCGTGCTGGGGCCGGACGAGCCTCGTCCCGACCTCACGATCGTCGTCGTGAACGACGACGGCGGCTCGATCTTCGCCACCCTCGAGCAGGGCGCCGACGAGTACGCCGACCGGTACGAGCGCCTGTTCGGGACCCCGCACGCGGTCGATCTGGGGAGCCTCTGTGCCGGCACCCGCACGCCCTATCTCCAGGTGCGGAGCCGGCCCGAGCTCGAGCATGCCCTGGCGACACCCAACGGCGGCATCGAGGTGGTCGAGGCCACGGTGCGCCGCGACGACCGGCGCACCCTCGACGCCCGGATCAGAGCACTGGTCGCGGGCAACTAGAGGTCACGGCTCCGCGACAACCGTTCCCCGGCCGGGCCGGTGAGCACCACCGTCCGCGCCTCTTGACCGGGGCCGCGCAACGACGGTCAAGACGCCGGCCCCGGGCCCGGGGCACCATGTGTCCATGACCGTGGCCGCCGACACCTTCGCCGAGTTCGTCGACGGGCTGGCGGCCGCGCTCGACGACCACGAGGCGACCGGCGAGGACTGGGCGGCTCGGCAGCACTTCTCGCGATTCCACTTCGACCGGATGATCAAGTCGGTCGGCGGGGAGCCACCGCAGGCGTTGCGGCGGCGCATCCTGCTCGAGCGCGCGGCGTACCGGATGATCACGACGAAGGCGCCGCTCCTCGACATCGCCGTCGAGGCCGGCTACTCCTCGCACGAGGCGTTCACGCGAGCGTTCACCAAGGCCTACGACATGTCACCGCGCGAGTGGCGCAAGAAGCCGGGCCACATCCAGATCGGCGAGGCGAACGGCGTGCACTTCGTGCCTCCCGGCAGCATCCGGCTCCCGTCGCGCGACGTCGTGCGCGGCCCGGACCTGCTGGAGAAGATGGTCGAGCACCACGTCTGGCTGACCGGCGAGCTGGTCCGCGTCGCCGGCCTCCTCACCGAGGAGGAGCTCGACCAGGAGATCCTCGTCGAGGACGACGAGGACGGCCAGACCATCCGCTCGCTGCTGAGCAGGCTCGTCGGACAGATGGGCATGTGGAACGCCGCCATGGCCACCCGCGACTACGACTGGAGCGTCGAGGACCACGAGTCCCTGAGCTCGATGCGGCGGCGCCTCGGCATCGAGGGACCGCGCTACCTCGCCCACGTCCGCGAGGTCTGCGACGAGGGGCGCATCGACGACACCTTCGTGGACGCGATCTGCGAGCGTGCAGAGGTGTTCACCTACGGCGGGATGATCGCGCACGTGCTCACCTTCGCGGCGTACCGACGAACCGTCGTGGTGCTCGCGCTCACCCGGTTCGGCCACGACGAGCTCGGCTGGGGCGACCCGATGAGGTGGGTCGCAGACCGGGCGTGAGGCACGCGCGTTCCCCGGCGGGGCAAGAATGTCCGCGTGGAGATCGCGTTCCAGCTGATCGCCCTGGCGGTCGTGGTGCTCGGGGGGACGGCTCTGGCCGAGCGCGTGGGCTTCCCCGCGCCACTCGGGCTCGTCGTCGTCGGCGTCGTGGCGTCCTACATGCCCGGCGTCCCGACGGTGCACCTGAGCGCCGACGTGGTGCTGCTCGGCTTGCTGCCGCCGCTGCTGTACTCCGCCGCCATCCAGACCTCGCTGGTGGACTTCAACGCCAACCGCCGGTCGATCCTGCTGCTGAGCGTCGGCCTGGTCGTCTTCACGACTCTCGGGGTCGGCATCCTCGTGCACGCCCTCCTCCCCGGCATCGCCTGGTGGGCGGCGATCGCGATCGGCGCCGTCGTCGCGCCGCCGGACGCCGTCGCGGCCACCACGATCGGACGCCGCATCGGGCTGCCACGCCGGATCGTCACGATCCTCGAGGGCGAGTCGCTGTTCAACGACGCGACCGCCCTGGTGACCCTGCGCACCGCGATCGCGGCGGGCGCCGGCGGCGTCGCAGCGTGGCAGGTCGGGGCGGACTTCCTGGTCGCGTCCATCGGTGGAGCGGCGATCGGGTTCGTCGTGTTCGTCATCGTCGCGCGGCTTCGCCGCCACGTCACCGATCCGATCCTCGACACCGCGATCTCGTTCGTCGTGCCGTTCGCGACCTACGTCGTGTCCGAGGAGCTGCACTCGTCCGGCGTGATCAGCGTGGTGGTCGCCGGGCTCCTCCTGGGGCACAAGGCCCCGATCATCCAGACCGCCCAGTCGCGGATCGCCGAGCGGATGAACTGGCGGACGATCGCGTTCGTCCTGGAGAACACCGTCTTCCTGCTGATCGGTCTCCAGGCGGAGTGGATCCTGGCCGACGTCAGGAACGGCGGCACCTCGACCGGCCGGCTCGTCGCGGTGTGTGGCCTGACGTTGCTGGCGGTGATCGTGCTGCGACTCGTCTGGGTGTTCCTGGCCCGCTACCTGCTCGTGCGGCCCGGCGCCGAGCCGGGGACCGGCCGGCCGCCACCGGCGGCGTTCACGTTCCTGCTCGGCTGGGCGGGGATGCGCGGCGTGGTGACGCTGGCCGCGGCGTTCGTGATCCCCGAGGACGCGCCGTACCGCGAGGTGCTGCTGCTGATCGCGTTCACGGTCGTGGCCGGCACGCTGTTCATCCAGGGGCTCTCCCTGCCCTGGCTCGCACGCCGGTTGCGCGTGCCCGCGCCGGATCCCCTGGAGGACGCGCTGGCGCGGGCGACCTTGCTGCAACAGGCCTCGAAGGCGGGCTTCAAGAAGCTCAAGGAGCTCGAGTACGACGACCGGCACGGCGTCTTCAAGCTGCTCAAGCAACGCATCGAGCAGCGCAACTTCGCGGCCTGGGAACGGCTCGGCACCACGGCGGACCAGGAGGCTCCCAGCGATCTCTACACGCGCGTGCGGCTGGACATGATCGCCGCGGAGCGGGCCCGCGTCCTCGACATCCGGCGCTCCGGCTCCGTCGCGAGCGAGGTGATCAGCGAGGTGCTGGGGATGCTCGACGTGGAGGAGTCGATGCTGGACCTGGGCCGAGAGGCCCGCGAGGAGATCCGGGTGACCTCCGCCCTGCGGCGTACCGGCGAGTCGTGCGTCGACCTCGACTCCTACCCCGCCGTCGCGACGCCCGAGGACGCCGAGTGCCTCGACTGCCTCCGGGAGGGGACGATCTGGGTCGCCCTCCGCCAGTGCCTCGAGTGCGGGAACATCGGCTGCTGCGACTCCTCACCTCGCCGCCACGCCACGGCCCACTTCCACGAGTACCAGCACCCCGTGATCGAGTCCGCCGAACCCGGCGAGGACTGGCGCTGGTGCTTCCTGCACCACGCCACCGCGTGAGCCGCGTCGTTAGGGTGGCGGGGTGCGGATCACCAAGTTCGGTCACTCCTGCGTCCGGCTCGAGCACGACGGGCGCGTGGTCGTGGTCGATCCGGGGATGTTCACCGATCCCGAGGCCGTCGACGGGGCCGATGCGGTCGTCATCACCCACGAGCACCCCGACCACTACCTGCCCGACACCCTCGCGCGGACGGACGCACCCGTCTTCACGATCGCGGCGGTGGCGGCCAAGATCCGCGACGACGCGCCGGCCGTGAGCGAGCGGGTCACGATCGTCGCGCCGGGTGAATCGTTCGATCCCGGCATCCCGGCCGAGTCGGTGGGCGAGCTCCACGCCGTGGTCCACCCCGACCTGCCGCGGTTCTACAACTCCGGCTACCTCTTCGACCTCGGCGGTACGACGCTCTACCACCCAGGCGACTCGCTCACCGTCCCGCAGCGGCGGGTCGACGTGCTGTGCGTGCCGGTCTGCGCGCCGTGGATGCGGGCAGCTGAGGGCATCGACTTCGCGCGAGCGGTCGGTGCACCGCGCAACCTGGCGATCCACGACCGCATCTACTCCGAGGCCGGTCTCACGATCGTCGACGGGCAATACCGCCTGCTCCTGCCCGAGACGTCGACGTACCACCGCATCGGGGACGGCGCCGACCTCGACTGAGTCGTGTGCCCGGCATCCGACCTGGCTTCAGCCGATCGTGAGCGAGTCGCGCACCGGGACGAGCTTCGCCTGTGACTCGGCGAGCTCGGCCTCCGGGTCGGAGTCGGCCACGATCCCGCAGCCGGCGAAGAGCCGGACGGTGTTGTCGCTGATCTCGGCCGAGCGCAGCGCGATGCCCCACTCGCCGTCGCCGGTGGTGTCCATCCAGCCGACCGGACCGGCGTAGCGGCCGCGTTCCATGCCCTCGATCTCGGCGATCAGGGCCACCGCCTCCGTGGTCGGCGTGCCCCCGACCGCGGCCGACGGGTGCAGCGACGCCGCGAGCTGGAGCGACGTCACTGTGCCCGCGTCGTGGACGACGCCCGCGACGTCGGAGGCCAGGTGCATCACGTTCGGCAGGTGCAGCACGAACGGCGTCTCGGGGACGATCATCGACGAGCAGTGGGGTTCGAGCGCGTCGGCGACCGAGCGCACGGCGTACTCGTGCTCCTCGTGGTCCTTGCTGGACCGGGCCAGGGCTGCGGCCAGCGCCAGGTCGCGCTCGTCGTCCCCGGTACGCCGGATCGTCCCGGCGAGCACACGCGAGGTCACCAGGCCGCGCTCACGGCGGACCAGCATCTCCGGCGTCGCACCGAAGAGACCGTCCACGTGGAACGTCCAGCACATGGGGTACTTCTCGGCTAGCCGTTGCAACGGCCAGCGCACGTCGATCCGGCCGGCGGCGGTGGCGATCAGGTCGCGGGCCAGCACCACCTTCCCGAGCGCGCCGGCGGAGATCCGGCGGATCGCCTCGGCGACGACGGCCATCCAGTGCTCGCCGTCCATCGCGCCGTCGCTGAAGACGACGTCCTCCGGTGCGGTGACCACATCGCCGGGTCCGGCGTACGACGCGTCGCCGACGAGGGTCAGCCAGGTGCGGCCGGCGCGACGCCCGACCACGACCTCCGGCACCGTGAGCACGGAGTCACCCGGGTCGTCGGCGAACGCGAACGACCCGAAGCAGACCAGGCCGGAGCCCGGCTCGTTGACCTCGTCGTGGATGTCGGCGCGGGCGACGGTCTCGTTCCACCACTTGTCGGCGTCGGAGAACCGGGTGATGCCCTTCGGGCGGATCTCCGCGGCGACGCCGTACCCCACCAGGCCCTCGTCGCGCCGAAGCCAGGCCACGGCGCCGTCCGCCGGGAGCAAGGTGAGAAGGGGGTCGTCGTCGTCGATCTCCGTTGTCCGGACCGACAGGCGGGGTGACGCGGGGCTGGCCGCGGGGCTCGTCACAGTCGGGAAGCGTACCGGGCGACACCGAGCGGTCCCGCCTTGCCGGCCACGTCTGTCACGAACGTCACCAGCCGTCGATACGAGGCATCGAGAGGTCGCGAGGATCGGCGCTCGCTCACGACCAGTAGACGACCACCTTGTCCCCGACCCGGACCTGCGAGAAGAGCCACTTGATCCCGTCGTAGTCGCGGATGTTCACGCATCCGTGCGAAGCGCCGTTGTAGCCGACCGTCGCGAAGTCGGACGAGTAGTGCACCGCCTGACCGCCCGAGAAGAACATGGAGTACGGCATCGACGAGCCGAACAGACGCGAGACGTGATCGGCGTCCTTGAGGTACACGTGGAAGAGGCCTTCGCGCGTCGGGGTGTTGCTGATCGTCGACCCGAAGCGCGCGTCCAGGGTCTGGAGCACGTGGCCGTCGACGACCCAGCGCAGCGTGCTCGTGGTCTTGTCGATGCACATCACGCGGCCGGAGAGGCACCGCGGGTCCAGCTTGCCCGGCGAGGGCTGCTTGTTGTGCAGCTCGGCTGTCGTGGGCGACGTCGTCATCGCGACCAGCCGGTCCATCGTGCGTCGGTCGACCTCGCCGGTGACCGGGATGCCGCGCTTGGCCTGGAAGCCCTTGACCGCGGTCACGGTGGAGGAGTCGTAGCTGCTGGTGACGTCGCCGAAGTACCAGTCGATCTGCCGCAGCCGCGCCTGCAGGACGCGGACGGCGTTCCCCTCGTCGCCGGCTCGCAGCAGCGGCTTGCCGGGGTGCATCACGTTGAACATCGCGTCGTGGCTCGGCCGCTGCGTCATGGCCTCGAGCCGCGCCCAGGTGCGGGCGTCGACGACGCCGGTTCGCCGGAGCTGGTGCTTGCCTTGGAATCCCCGCACGGCGGCGACTGTGGCCGCGTCGTACACACCGGTGGTCGTCTCGGGGAGCCAGGCGAGCTGGAACAATCGCTGTTGGAGGTCGCGAACCTTCACGCCCTTCGCACCCGGCTCGAGCACGGCGGGGACGACCGGCGCCTCGTGGGTCGGGGAGCTGCTGGGGGACGACGGCGTGGGAAACGACGGCGTGGAGGACGGGGACGACGCCGACGACGGAGAGGCCGGTGCACCCGGCAGCTGGGTGGACGACGCGACGGGGTGCGTGTAGTCGTGACGGGCGATGGCCCGTCCCGCGGCGTACGCCGTACCGCCGAGCACGCCGACGAGCAGCACCAGCGTCAGCAGGGCCTTGACGACCTTCATCGTTCTCCTCCGGGGAAGTCCACGTCCCGAGCTGGATGACCCGGGAGCGGTGAGGCCGTCCCAGTGTCGATCCTGAAGACGCGATTTCCCGGGATTTGGTTGCTGTCGCGACACGGCGGCGAGCACGGCACCTGCGCGGCGACGCCGGGAGCGCGAGCCCTACCCTCGGGGGGTGGCCCGCGCAGACCTCGACAAGCAGCCGAGCGACGTACGCCGGATGTTCGACGCCGTCGCGAAGCGCTACGACGTCACCAACGACGTGCTGTCGATGGGGCAGGACCGCGGATGGCGCAGGGCGGTCTTCGACGCCGCCGGGACGCAGCGCGGCGACCTGGTGCTCGACCTCGCCGCCGGCACGGGTACGTCGAGCCTGCCGTTCGTCGAGGCGGGGAGGACGGTCGTGCCGTGCGACTTCTCGATGGGCATGCTCCAGGTCGGCAAGCAGGCACGGCCGCAGCTTCCGTTCACCGCGGGCGACGGGACCCGGCTCCCGTTCGCCGACGGGGTCTTCGACGCCGTGACGATCTCGTTCGGCCTGCGCAACATCGTCGACCCGCTCACCGGCCTGCGCGAGATGCGCCGCGTCACCCGTCCCGGCGGCCGGCTCGTCGTCTGCGAGTTCAGCCATCCGACCTGGGCACCCTTCCGCATCGTCTACGTCGAGTACCTGATGAAGGCGCTCCCACCCATCGCCCGCGCCGTCTCCTCGAGCCCGGACGCCTACGTCTACCTCGCCGAGTCGATCCGGGCCTGGCCGGACCAGCCGGCCCTGGCGGAGCTGATCGGCGAGGCCGGATGGCACCGCCCGGAGTGGCGCAACCTCTCGGGCGGCATCGTCGCCCTCCATCGCGCGACGGCCTGAAGGACCGAGATGACGGGCACCGTCGTACGCCGCTGAACCGTCGCCGAACCGTCGCTGGACGGGTGTCATTTAGGGCACATTCGGCTTCGTTAAATGCCCAGGTGAGAGGCCCTTTCCGGGTCACGGGACCCGGGGGTGCAGACCGTCCAGACGGAGTCCTAGACTGACCGACGGCCGGTTCGTGAAGGCGTTCACAAAGTCACAAACTCGTGATGCAGGTCACGGACGGACCCGGCAGCAAGCAGGGGAAGGAAGGCTGGATGGAGCTCTACACGCCCGTCCTGGTACTGGCCGCGATCGCGGCGGCCTTCGCGATCTTCTCGGTGATCATGTCCGCCGGAGTCGGACCCCGGCGCTACAACCGGGCGAAGCTCGACTCCTACGAGTGCGGCATCGAGCCCACCCCTCAGCCGGTCGGCGGTGGCCGCTTCCCGGTCAAGTACTTCATCACCGCGATGATGTTCATCGTCTTCGACATCGAGATCGTGTTCCTCTACCCCTGGGCCGTGCACTTCGACGCCCTCAAGGCCTACGGCCTGGTCGAGATGGTGCTGTTCATCGTCACCGTGTTCGTCGCGTTCGCCTATGTCTGGCGCCGCGGCGGCCTGGACTGGGACTGAGGTAGTCACATGGGTCTCGAAGAGAAGCTGCCCAGCGGCGTCCTGCTGACCACCGTCGAGGGCGTTGCCGGCTACATGCGCAAGGCCAGCTTCTGGCCGGCGACGTTCGGTCTGGCCTGCTGTGCCATCGAGATGATGACCACCGGCGGACCCAAGTACGACCTCGCCCGCTTCGGCATGGAGGTGTTCCGGGCCAGCCCCCGCCAGGCGGACCTGATGATCGTGGCCGGCCGGGTGAGCCAGAAGATGGCCCCGGTCCTGCGCCAGATCTACGACCAGATGCCCGACCCGAAGTGGGTGCTGGCGATGGGTGTCTGCGCCAGCAGCGGCGGCATGTTCAACAACTACGCCGTCGTGCAGGGCGTCGACCACGTCGTCCCGGTCGACATGTACCTCCCCGGCTGCCCGCCCCGGCCCGAGATGCTCATCGACGCGATCCTGAAGCTGCACGACCAGGTCAAGCACAAGCCCCTCGGCCCGAACGCGCGCCGCGCGGTCGAACAGCGTGAGACGGACGCTCTCGCCGCGATCCCGACCTCGGAGCTGAAGGGCCTCATGCGGTGACCGACAACACCCAGGACCCGTCGACCGACGCCCGTGTCCCGGCGCAGCCCGGCTCGGTGGAGAGCATGGGCACCCGGCACGGCATGTTCGGCGTCTCCGGCAGTGGCGACACCAGTGGGTACGGCGGGCTCGTCAAGCAGACGATCTTCCCGGGCGCCAGCCAGCGCCCGTTCGGCGGTTGGTACGACGAGGTCGCCGACGCGCTCGAGGCCCGGCTGAAGTCCACCGGCCTGATGTCGGCCATCGAGAATGTCGTGATCGACCGCGGCGAGATCACCTTCCACGTCCGTCGCGACGACCTGGCCTTCGTGGCCCAGATGTTCCGTGACGACGAGGACCTGCGCTTCGAGCACTGCTCGGGTGTCAGCGGCGTCCACTATCCCCAGGACACCGGCCGCGAGCTGCACGCCGTCTACCACCTGCTCTCGATGACCTACAACCGCCGGGTGCGGCTCGAGGTCAGCGCTCCGGACGCCGACCCCCACATCCCGAGCATCGTCAGCATCTACCCCACCAACGACTGGCACGAGCGCGAGACCTACGACATGTACGGGATCGTCTTCGACGGCCACCCGGCGCTGACCCGGATCCTGATGCCCGACGACTGGCCCGGTCATCCCCAGCGCAAGGACTATCCCCTGGGGGGCATCCCGGTCGAGTACAAGGGCGGCACGATCCCCCCGCCGGACCAGCGAAGGAGCTACTCATGACGAACGACGTCTATGCCGGCTCCGCGGACACCGCCGAGGGCAGGGTCTTCACCGTCACCGGCCAGGACTGGGACACCATCACCCAGAGCCTCGGCGACGACGTCGAGGAGAGGGTCGTCGTCAACATGGGGCCGCAGCACCCGTCGACGCACGGAGTGCTCCGGCTGATCCTCGAGCTCGAGGGCGAGACGGTGACCGAGGCGCGCTGCGGCGTCGGCTACCTGCACACCGGCATCGAGAAGAACATGGAGTACCGCTCCTGGGTGCAGGGCGTCACGTTCTGCACCCGGATGGACTACCTCTCCCCGTTCTACAACGAGATGACCTACGTGCTCGGCGTCGAGCGGCTGCTCGGCATCGAGGAGGACGTGCCGGAGAAGGCGGAGGTCATGCGGGTCCTCCTGATGGAGCTCAACCGCATCTCCTCCCACCTGGTCTGCATCGCCACCGGCGGCATGGAGATCGGCGCTCTCACCGTGATGACGATCGGGTTCCGCGAGCGCGAGCTGGTGCTCGACCTGTTCGAGCTGATCACCGGCCTCCGCATGAACCACGCGTTCATCCGTCCCGGGGGCGTCGCCCAGGACCTCCCGCCGGGTGCGCTCGACGAGATCCGCAGCTTCATCGCGCTGATGAAGAAGCGCCTCCCCGAGTACGCAGACCTGTGCAACCAGAACCCGATCTTCAAGGGCCGCCTCGAGGGTGTCGGTCACCTGGACCTGGCCGGCTGTCTCGCCCTCGGCCTCACCGGCCCCGTCCTGCGGTCCACCGGGTACCCGTGGGACCTGCGCAAGACCCAGCCCTACTGCGGCTACGAGACCTACGACTTCGACGTGCAGACCTGGGACACCAGCGACTCCTACGGCCGCTTCCGGGTCCGGCTCGCCGAGATGTGGGAGTCGCTGCGCATCGTCGAGCAGGCGGCCGACCGCCTGGCCAAGCTCGAGGGCGCGCCGGTGATGGTCGCCGACAAGAAGATCGCGTGGCCGAGCCAGCTCGCGATCGGCTCGGACGGCATGGGCAACAGCCTCGACCACATCCGCCACATCATGGGCGAGTCGATGGAGGCGCTGATCCACCACTTCAAGCTGGTGACGGAGGGCTTCCGCGTGCCGCCCGGCCAGGTCTACGTCCCGATCGAGTCGCCGCGCGGCGAGCTCGGCGCCCACGTCGTCTCCGACGGAGGCACCCGCCCGTTCCGGGCTCACTTCCGTGACCCGTCGTTCACCAACCTCCAGGCCACGAGCGTGATGTCCGAGGGCGGCATGGTCGCGGACGTGATCGTCGCGATCGCCAGCATCGACCCGGTGATGGGAGGCGTGGACCGGTGACCCAGGTCTCCACCACCGACGGCGGGCTCGGCGATGCGACGTACGACGAGCTCCGGCAGATCGCGGCCCGCTACCCGGAGCCGCGATCGGGACTGCTCCCGATGCTCCACCTCGTGCAGTCGGTCCAGGGCAGGGTCACGCCCGAGGGCATCGAGGCCTGTGCCGACATCCTGGGCATCACCGCGGCCGACGTGAGCGGCGTCGCGACGTTCTACACGATGTACAAGCGTCGGCCGGTCGGCGACTACCACGTCGGCGTCTGCACGAACACGCTGTGCGCGGTGATGGGCGGCGACGCGATCTTCGAGCGGCTCAAGGAGCACCTCGACATCGGCAACGACGAGACCACCGCCGACGCCCCCGGGATGAAGAACATCACGCTGGAGCACGTCGAGTGCAACGCCGCCTGCGACTACGCGCCGGTGATGATGGTGAACTGGGAGTTCATGGACAACATGACCCCGCAGTCCGCCACGGAGCTGGTCGACGACCTCCGCGAGGGCAAAGAGGTCCGGTCGACCCGCGGGCCGCGGATCGCCACTTGGCGCGAGGTCGAGCGGGTTCTCGCCGGCTTCCCCGACGACCGTGTCGACGAGGGTCCGGGCGCCGGCCCGGCGTCCCTGGTTGGCCTCGACCTCGCGCGTGAGCGCGGCTGGGCCGCGCCCGGCATGCACGAGCAGGGCCGCACCGGCAGCACGGCCGACACTGCGACGGAGGCGGTCGAGCAAGCGGATACCAGCCGTGCCGAGGCCGAGACCCAGCAGGAGGAGGGCCACCAGGATGGCTGACACGCTCACCCCGGTCCTCACAGCCGACTGGGCCGACGAGCAGAGCTGGAAGCTTGCGACGTACGAGCGCAACGGTGGCTACCGCGCCATGCGCAGGGCACTCGCGATGCCGCCCGACGACATCATCACCGCGGTCAAGGACTCCGGGCTCCGTGGCCGTGGCGGTGCCGGCTTCCCGACCGGGATGAAGTGGGGCTTCATCCCCCAGGACAACCCGAACCCGAAGTACCTCGTGGTGAACGCCGACGAGTCCGAGCCGGGCACCTGCAAGGACATCCCGCTGATGATGGCCGCGCCCCACACCTTGGTCGAGGGCGTGATCATCAGCAGCTTCGCGATCCGCGCCAACCACGCCTTCATCTACGTCCGCGGCGAGGTCGTGCACGTGATCCGCCGCGTGCAGGCAGCCGTCGCCGAGGCGTACGCCGCCGGTCACCTCGGCAGGAACATCCACGGCTCCGGATACGACCTCGACGTGGTCGTCCACGCAGGCGCGGGTGCCTACATCTGCGGTGAGGAGACGGCGCTCCTCGAGGGGCTCGAGGGCCGTCGCGGCCAGCCGCGCCTCCGCCCGCCGTTCCCGGCGGTCGCCGGCCTCTACGCGAGCCCGACGGTGATCAACAACGTCGAGTCGATCGCCTCCGTGCCGAGCATCGTGGGCAACGGAGCGGACTGGTTCGCCTCGATGGGCACCGAGAAATCGAAGGGCTTCGGCATCTTCAGCCTGTCGGGACACGTGACCACCCCGGGCCAGTACGAGGCTCCGCTCGGCATCACGCTGCGGGAGCTGATCGACCTGGCGGGCGGGGTCCGCCAGGGGCACGAGCTCAAGTTCTGGACGCCGGGCGGCTCGTCGACGCCGATCCTGACCGCGGAGCACCTCGACGTACCCCTCGACTTCGAGTCGGTCGTGTCGGCCGGCTCGATGCTGGGCACGCGCGCCCTGCAGATCTTCGACGAGACCACCTGCGTGGTCCGGGCCGTGCTGCGCTGGACCGAGTTCTACAAGCACGAGTCGTGCGGCAAGTGCACGCCGTGCCGCGAGGGCACGTGGTGGCTCGTGCAGACGCTGACCAACCTCGAGCAGGGCATCGGCCGCGAGGAGGACCTCGACATCCTGCTCGACCAGTGCGACAACATCCTCGGCCGCTCCTTCTGCGCCCTGGGAGACGGCGCCACGAGCCCGATCACCAGCTCGATCGAGTACTTCCGCGACGAGTACCTCGAGCACCTCACGAACGGCGGCTGCCCCTTCGACCCGGTCGCCTCCACGCTGTTCGCCGTGGAAGGGGCGCACTGATGACGACGTCCGAGGTGGAGACGACGAAGCTGGTCACCCTGACCATCGACGGCGTCCAGGTGAGCGTGCCCGCCGGCACGCTGATCATCCGGGCGGCCGAGCAGGTCGGCGTCCAGATCCCGCGGTTCTGCGACCACCCGCTGCTCGACCCGGTCGGCGCCTGCCGCCAGTGCCTGGTCGACGTCCCCGACGCCGGCAACGGCCGGCCGATGCCCAAGCCGCAGGCGTCGTGCACGATCCCGGTCGCCGAGGGCATGGTCGTCAACACCCAGGCCACCAGTGAGGTCGCCGACAAGGCCCAGCAGGGGATCATGGAGTTCCTCCTGGTCAACCACCCCCTGGACTGCCCCGTCTGCGACAAGGGCGGCGAGTGCCCGCTGCAGAACCAGGCGATGTCCAACGGCCGCGGTGAGTCGCGCTTCGCGGCGTCCGGTGGTGTGAAGCGCACGTTCCCCAAGCCCATCAACATCTCGGCGCAGGTCCTCCTCGACCGCGAGCGCTGCGTGCTCTGCGCCCGGTGCACGCGGTTCTCCGAGCAGATCGCCGGCGACCCGTTCATCGCGCTGATCGAGCGCGGGTCGCTGCAGCAGGTCGGGATCTACGAGAAGCAGCCGTTCGAGTCCTACTTCTCGGGCAACGCGATCCAGATCTGCCCGGTCGGCGCGCTCACCAGTGCCGAATACCGCTTCCGGTCGCGGCCGTTCGACCTGGTCTCGACCCCGTCCGTCGCCGAGCACGACGCGTGCGGTGCCGCCATCCGGGTCGACCATCGCCGCGGCCAGGTGATGCGCCGGCTGGCCGGCAACGACCCGGAGGTCAACGAGGAGTGGATCACCGACAAGGACCGCTTCGCGTTCGGCTACCTGCGCACCGACGACCGGCTGAGCTACCCGCAGATCCGTGACGGCGACGAGCTGCGGCCGGCGTCGTGGTCCGAGGCGTTCGCCGTCGCCGCCCGCGGCCTCGCTGAAGCTGGTGGCGTCGGCGTCCTCCCCGGTGGCCGGCTGACGGCCGAGGACGCCTTCGCCTACAGCACCTTCGCGCGGGTGGCACTCGGCACCAACGACATCGACTTCCGCGCTCGTCCGCACTCCCAGGAGGAGGCGGACTTCCTGGCCGCCGAGGTCGTGCTCCGCGGCCTGGGCAACGGGGGTGCGACGTACGCCGACCTCGACGCCGCCAACTCGGTCCTCCTCGTCGGGCTCGAGCCCGAGGACGAGGCCGGGACGATCTTCCTGCGCCTGCGCAAGGCGAACCGAGAGCACCGCACGCGGGTCTGGTCGGTCGCGCCGTACGCGACCAACGGGCTGCGCAAGATGGGTGGCACCGTCCTCGCGACGCGACCGGGCGCGGAGGCCGAGGTGGTGGCCGGCCTGACGCACCGTCTCGACATCGAGCTCGGCAGCACCAGCGTGATCCTGGTCGGCGAGCGCATGGCGACGGTGCCGGGCGCCCTGACCGCGGTCGCGCGCCTCGCGCGCACCACCGGCGCCAAGCTGGCATGGGTCCCACGTCGTGCCGGCGACCGTGGAGCGGTCGAGACCGGCTGCCTGCCCCACCTCCTGCCGGGCGGCCGGCCGGTGAGCGACCCCGGGGCGCGCGTCGACGCCGCCACGGCCTGGGGCGTCGCCGGGCTGCCCGAACGGCCGGGGCGCGATGCGGACGCGATCGTCGCGGCGGCCGCCGACGCTGTCCTCGGCGGGCTCGTCGTCGGCGGCGTCGACCCGGATGACACCGCTGACCCCGCGGCGTTCCGCGCGGCCCTGGACGCCGCCGCCTTCGTCGTGGCGCTGGAGCAGCGTGAGACGGACGTCACCCGCGTGGCCGACGTCGTCTTCCCCGTGGCGCCGGTGACCGACAAGCCGGGCACCTTCGTCACCTGGGAGGGCCGTCCGCGCCCCTTCGACGCGGTGTTCGTCAACCCGAACGCCCTGCCCGACGCCCGCGTCCTCGCCGGCATCGCCGACGAGCTGGGCGCCTCGCTCGGGTTCCGCACCTCCGCCGAGGCGCACGCACGGATGGTCGAGATGGGCCCGTGGGACGGCGAACGGCTCACGCTGCCCGAGACCCCGGCCGGCGTGTCCCAGCCGGGGGTCCGCGAGGGCCAGGTCGCCCTGGCCACGTGGAAGCTCATGCTCGACAACGGCTCCCTGCAGGACGGCGAGAAGCACCTGCGCGCCACCGCCCGTACGCCGGTGTGCCGGGTCTCCCCGGCTGCTGCGGCGGCGCTCGGTGACCTGGTGACCCTCGAGGGTGACCGCGGCTCGATCACCCTGCCGACGGAGGTCGCCGCCGACATCCCCGACGGCGTGGTGTGGGTGCCCGCCAACTCCACGGGCCGGGGCGTCCTCGCCGACCTGGCCTCGCCAGGGTCCGGCGTCCACCTGAAGGGAGGCGGCCAGTGACCGTCATGGACCTCTCGCCGAGCGCCGGGGCCAACGGGCTCGGCGCGTTCGGCCAGGACCACTGGTGGATCGTCCTGATCAAGGCCCTGCTGATCTTCGTGATCCTCGTGCTGCTGACGCTGTTCAACATCTGGTTCGAGCGCCGCGTGGTGGCCCGGATGCAGCACCGCATCGGCCC